>DATHBT010000353.1:0-31944 GCA_035295985.1 Pyrinomonadaceae bacterium
GGCCTCGTGGCGCGCTCGGTATTCGGGCCACAGCCGCGTCACCTTCAGTCGGTACTCGACCAGCTCGCGGCTGACGTTGTAGTGGCGCGCCATCTCGGTCGAATTTTTACCTTCGAGCACGAAGCGGCGGAGCGACGAGTAAGGCACGAGCGCCGCCGCGCCGACCGAGTAAGCAGCCTCCTCGTCCGATTCGTTGTAGTCGCGCGCGACCGTTTTGCCCTGCTTGTTCTGCGCGACGATGGAGAGGCGGTTGGCCTTGTGCCCCAGAAAGACGTGGCAGACCTCCTCCATCAGCGTCGCGTTGTTGCGCGCGCGGCCGTGCTTGGGGTTGAGGATGACGACGCGCCAGCCGTTCGGCAAAGGGCGCGAGCAAGTCCCGCCCGACCAGGCGTTCGTGCCGACGCCGAGCAGGTGCTCGCGCGCCCCCTCCGACAGCCCCTCGATCTGATCGAAGTCCACAACGAGCAGCTTCGCGTAATGGGCCAGCGCGAACGGATCGAGAGGGTCATCGTCGCGGCGCAGGCCGGCGAAGTCGCGCAGGCCGAGCGCACGCACCTCGTAGTGGCGGCCCTTGAACGTCGGCGGCAGCAGCTCCGTGTCCATGTGTGGAATTATACCTTCCCCGCCCGTTTTTTGGCCCCCAAAGCCGACGACGATTCACGCGACGCTTGCGCTCAGGAGTCACATTTTTACTGCGCCCCGCGACGTTCCAGACAGGGCAGCGAGCCGACTTTCGCGGCCGGACGCGCGGCGGAGGCGACGGCATCGTTGTTGCAACGCGAAGCGGGAAAACCGGCTCCGCGCGAACACCGCGCGGGAACCTGAAACAAGAGGAGTCCCGAATGCGTCGCAAACACCTGACACTTTCACTCGCCCTCTGCCTGCTCCTGACTCAGGCGCGCCCCGCCGCGCTCGCGCAGTCTCAGCCGGCGGCAGCGCCGCAGCAGCAGCCGCCAGCGACGGCGCAGCCGCAGCAGCCGGCAACGCCATCGCAGAGTCAGAAGCCCTCGCCGCTCGACAAGCGCGCCGCAAAGGTCAGGCGGAGCGTGCAAAGGATCGGGCTGAACCAGACGATCACGGTCATCATGCCGAAGGAAGACGACCTGCACGGCACGGTCATCGGGATCGGCGAACAGAGCTTCCAGCTCGCCGAGGTCGATCTGCGCCAGACGATCACCGTCCGCTACGGCGACGTGAAGAAGGTGCGCAGCGGCTACAGGCCATTCCCCGACCTGTTCACGGGGCAGCGCAACAGCTCGCCCAAGGGCATGAGGCTGGCCGCCCTCGGGGCCGTCATATTCATGGGGGTGATCCTACCTGCCATCCTCGTCGGCGCGTCTAAAGACTGAAGGGGACACGCCGCTCACACGTAGAGGCGACCCTCGCGCGGGTAGCGGCGATGGCGCGCTACATTCTCATGATCCGTCTCGCGCCACGCGCGCGCCGCGCCGACAGCCGCGAGCACGGCGTCTAACGCGTCGCCCCCGCCGTTGCGCATGATGCGCCGACGATCCGTGTCGCCCATCGAGACGTGCGCCGAGAGTCCGTCGAGGATCGCGCGGCGCGTGCGCAGTCGCTTGCGCGTGAGCGGCCCGCCTTCGGGCTGCTTGTAGTTCTGGTGCGGCAGCCGCAGCCGCTTCAGCGTCGAGGCCGGGCAGGCTTCGACGAGCACGCGCCGCGCCGCCGTCAGTCTCCGATACTGAAACGGCAGGATCGCCGTCTCGCGACGACGACGAAGGGGCCCGAGCACGTCGCGCATCCCGTAAAAAGTCTGATAGATGATGCGGTAATGGTACGGGTCGAACGGCGCGCGCTCTTCAATATCGGTCAGCCGCCGGATGTGCTTCTCGCGACCCAATCGCTCGGCCCGGCGTATGCACTCCAACCCCACGCCGTAATCGTCCTCGCCCCACTCGTACAAAAACTCGAACTGCGCCGACCAGCGCTGCCTCTCCCCCACGACCTCCACCGGCAACCCGAACGGAAAATCCAACGCCCACAGCGCGCGCTCCGACGCGACGATCATCCCGACCAGAAACTCCAACGCCGCCCCACGCTCCGCCGTCCCGCACAACGTCTCCAGCCGCGCCAACTCCGCCAACCTGAACCTCGCGCCGCCCGCGCCACGTCTCTCGCGCTCCAAACGCGCCACCCAAGTATTCCGCCCCGCGAGTTTCGCCCCGCTGAAATCGACGCCGTAAATCACCCTGAACTTCAAAACAGACCTTCCCCTTGCTCGTTAACCTTCCACTAGCGCCTACCGAATCACAACGTGCCTTCTGAAAAACTCTTCAACTTCATCGCGCGACACTTCGCCCGCGGCGATTTTCAGGAACAGTTCGACGACCTGCTCGTTTGAAGCCGTCAATCCGGCGTCGTTTATTTCCAGAAAGATTTCCGAGACGGCAGCCGCCACGCGCTTATTGCCGTCAACGAAGGCGTGGGCCTGCGACAGGTGGTAGGCGTAAGTCGCCGCGCAAGTGGCGAGATCGGCGCTCTCGTAATGCTCGCGGTTTTCGGCGGCGGCGAGCGCGGACTCTAACGCGCCCTCGTCCCTCACGCCGCGCGTCCCACCGAACAATTCCAGCGAGCGCGCGTGGATTTTCAAAACCTCATCTTTACGAAGAAACAGGAAGGCCAAGCGTCACTCCGCGCCTTTCGCCAACTCCTCGTAAGCACTCTTCCGCCGCTCGAATACAGACTCCATCGCGCCATCAATCTTCGCCGCGCGCGCGCCATCGCTCGTCGAGTCCGTGCGCGCGTAAGTCTTTACCACGCCGTAAAGCTCTTCCAGACGATCATCCGGTACCTTCTCGATCTCAGACTTAATCATCTCTTTCGTTACCACGGATCGCCTCCTTCCCGGCCGAACATCACCCTTCGAGTAGCTTCTCGTAGACATCGTCCTGCGCGTTGTCCCAAACCTTACCGAGAGACGACTGGCTCACGCCCGGCCAGAACTCCCTGTCCTCGTCCGGCAGCACAGTCACCAGCAGCCGCGCGCCCTCCGGCACGTCCACCTTTTCCAGTAACACGACTTCCCGTCGCGCACGACCGCGCGGATCGTCTCTAACACCCTCGCACCTCTTCCTCACCGATGCCGCCCCTCTGGCCGGGGCTCAATTATACCTGCCCGCTGACTGGAACTATGGGTGGATTATTAGCCCCCGTTGCCATTAAAGATAGAGCGTTGTTTAAGTAAAGACGCGAGAAAGGCAGCACCACTTCGGACGAGGGTTTCCCCCAACGTTGCTTTTCACACCAAACTCGAAGGGCTTCGACGTTAGGCCATAGCTGAGAATTTGCGGAAATAATCAAATGCAACAGAAGCACAAGCCTGTCAACGCACTCGATTAATCTAGGAGTAAGCTTTCTAGCTTTTTTCTGACTCCCATGAACAACACCACTACGGACATCATAGAATTGAAGAATAACGCGGCTGATGCCGTGGCGTACCTCTGGAGAGGAAGAAAGTATAAAAGCGGCCCTTTCAGAGAGCGCACGGGCAAGAGACTCACTCTCGCTAAAAATTAGCAGAGACTCTAATGCGATGGCTGTCTTAACAACAGATGCGGTCAACCTAGCTTCTCGCCTTGATTCAAACAGCCAATCAGACGACGCACGAACACGTTTCGCTAAATCGCCTTGTTCTTGACTGTACTCAAATAAACTCATAAAACCGCAATTTAAGAATCTCTTGCAGAATTGACTATCAATTACGACGCCAGTAACGCTGGGGATACGTTGCGATCTTGAGCGAATGAACTTGAATCGGGGAGTTACAGTAAAGTTTACCTCAGGCGTAATATTCTCACTCAATCCAAGTTTGCGAAGCAATGCACTTCTTTGCAGAAACAGTGTCGTTGAGAGGATCGCAAGCTTTTCTATTAACTTAGCTACAGCCTCACCCTGTTCATACATCTCCTCAGGGTTAGCGACTCGGAAAACCTCTATTACGGTTCTATTACTTAACTCTCTTGCCTGTCTGTAATAGTGGTTCCCTGTCCCACCCATGCGAGCGACTACATTACTTCTACGCATATTCTCAGCAAAACTTGTTGCCTCGCGTCCGTCGAAGAAGCGAACCTTACTTGAATTAGGCAGAGTTAATGTTGCTTGAGCGTTCAGTAACCAAGTTGTTCTTAAGTAAGTACACTGAATTGGTAATCGCGGGATTAATAAATCGCTCATATAGTCTCTCTCTAAAGAATTAGGCGCTCAACCCATCGGATCGAGCGCCTAACGAAACTTCAGACCGGAACTTGTGTCGTGCCTACTTCCGCCTGTTGCGCTCGCGGTCGGTGGCGCCGGGGTGGGAGAACTGGGCGTAGGCGACGCGGAAGAGTTCCGAGAGGGCCTGCGCGGTTTCGGGCGTGAGATTCCGGTCGGCGCGCAGGTGCGCCTCGACAATCGAGGGCGTCGGCTCCTGCGGGAAATAGACGACCGCCTTCGACTCGTCGCCTTCCGGCTGCCCCGACATCACGCGCTCAATCGGGACTTCCAGCCAGCCGGTCAGACGCGCGATGTTGTCGGCGTCGGGCTTGCCCGTGCCGTTCTCGATGCGCGAGAGCGTGGAGGCCGAAACCCCCGTCTCGTTCGCCACGTCGCGCAGGGAAAGACCGGCCTCCTCGCGCTTGCGCCGGATGGCGCGCCCCAACTCCACAGTGTTCACCAGACTCTTCGACTGTGCCATAACTTTGGCCTCCTTCTAGCGCGTTTCATGCCGACATAGGCAGTCGCGCGCCCCTTTCCAGCCAAAACCTTACCACAAGAGAATTTTAGACGCAAGACTTTGTTTTATGCTTGCAACAAAACGGGAACTGCGGTACACTGTTTCACGTATGAAACAACGGATTTCACCTGCGTTTCATCAAATGACCGGGGCAAAAAGACGATGAGCAGCGAATTTATCTGGGAAACATTCGATTCCTTGTGGAAGACGGTCAACCGGCAGGGCCGGCGCGTCGAGGAGTTGGAGGCGCGCGTGATCGAGCTGGAATCCCGGCTGGCCGGGCGGGCCGCGGCCGAGGAGCGCAAGAGCGCCGTGCAGTCGGCCGCGACCGCGGAGTTCCCGGTCGAGCGCGCGGCCTGAGAAGTTTTTTGTAAGGAGAGCGAGCGATGGCAACCGCGACGAACACGACGGACAAGAAGGCGATCATGCGCGACAAGCGCGCGCAGGGGATCGCCGCGATGGGCCTCGTCAACCGCGAGGGCGACCGCTTCCGCGTCACCACCCCGTCTCTGCGCGGCAAGCGCACGAGCTACGAGGTCTGGCGCGACGAGACGGGCCGCGTGCGCTGCTCCTGCCTGGAGTTTGAAGAGATGTCGGCCGGGGACGCGACGTTCCGCTGTGAGCACGTCCTCGCCGTCAAGCACGCGCTAGTGGCCCGCACGTCGGAAGCCGTGACGAAGCCGCAGGCGCAGAAGCCGGCCGCATGCGCGGACGAGAACAAGGCGGGTACGCCCAACACCAACGAGAGTACCGCATCCGAGACGCGCGAAGTTGAAGTAAGCGCGCGCGTCGAACGGGAGCAGGCGGAAGTTGCGGAAGAGACTCAGTCGCGTGAGGCGCGAGTCTCGAACGTCAGCCCGCTTGCCGCGTACACGAACGAAGAGGAGCAAACGGAGATGAGCAAGAAGCAGGCAGTTCAGCAGACGGAAGAGGATCTGGATTTCGTCACGGCCGAGGAGCACGAGGCGACACAGAACGGCGGCGCGGTGGTGCCGATGGCGTTCACGAACACGCTCCGCATCCTCCGACAGCCGGTCGATCCGAAGTTGATCAAGACGCGCGAGGGCTGGCGCGACCGCAACGGCAACCAGCACATGGTCGAGTACGTCGAGTGGCACGCCGTCGCCGACATCCTCGACCGCGTCGCGCCGACCTGGTCACACGCCGTGCGCGGCATCGTCCAGATCGGCGACATGGTCGCCGTCACCGCCGCGATCACCGTTGACGGCGTCACGCGCGAGGGCGTCGGCACGGGCACGGCCGACAACGAGACGGGCATCAAGAAGGCCGAGCACGACGCGTTGAAGCGCGCCGCGATCAAGTTCGGCATCGCGCGCGAGCTGTACCAGCGCGAGAGTGAGGTCATCGAGACGCAGGGCGCAGGCCCGCAGCCCGGCGACTTCCCGCGCGACCCGCTCGCCAAGTCGATGACCGATCTCGTGACGCCCAAGCAGCTCGGCATGATCCGCGCCCTCGCCCGCGAGGCCGGCGTGGACGCCGACGAGGAGTGCCAGCAGGTGCTTCGCGTCCGCACCGAGGAGCTGTCGAAGAAGGCCGCGTCGAGCTTTATCGACCACCTCAAGGGCTTGCAGCAGGGCGCGCAGCCGATGCGCCGCGCGAGCTGAGCGGATTGCGGATTGCGGATTGCGGATTGAAAAGAGGAATGCGGCGTCGGGTTTTGCAATCCGCAATCCGCATTCCGCAATCGTAAGGGGGTTTGAAGATGACGACGGAAGAGTTGATTCAGGACAGGCCGCTCTCGTTCGAGCTGGAATACGCCGACGAGCGTGAGCAGGCCGCGCCCCGCGTCGTCGAGCACGAGGGGGCAGAGCAGCACGAGACCGAGGAGCACCGGACGAAGAAGGGCCAGATTCTCGCGCTCTACGAGGACGAGGGTGTGACCGACATCGCGCAGATTGTCCGCAGGGTCGGCGCGCGCCCGTCTTACGTCGCGCAGGTCTTGCAGCAGGCCGGGCACCTCACCGGCTACTTCGATCTCTACACGACGACGGCGCGCGAGCAGAACGTCTATACGCGCTTCTTCCGCAACGTCCTGTCGTTCAAGACGGTCGAGGCGGCCCGCGAGTCGGTGCAGAAGATCGACCGCCTCTACAACTACTTCGAGCGGCTCGGCGACCGCGCCGGGCAGCACCAGGCGATGGTCTTGGCGCTGACGGGCAAGAACCGCGCGCGCTGGTCGGGCAAGCAGGAGGAGGCGCAAATATTCAGTGAGTGGCTTGCGGCTCACTGAGCAAGACGGGGGCAGGGCTTTACGGGAGGGTCACCCGTCGGCCCGAAACCCGGAGAACGAACAAGGGTGGGGAAAGGTGAGTTTCTCAGCAAGCGAGACTCACCTTTCATTTAACAAAGTTCACCGGAGCGGTCAGCGGGCATCACCAACTTAGCGATCTTTATCAGCAGCTTTTCACTCGTCATCAGTCTTTTCAGTTCCAGCTTTTCAGTTTCGGCTTTTCAGCTCTAACCCTCGCCCGAAGTTTTACCCTCGCACTCGATTACCCTCGCAGTGGCCTGAGAATTTTTCAGGCCGTCTCTGAAGCCCTGTCGTTGAGCGTCCGCGCATCCGCGGCCCGTCGTCGTCCACCCGGAGGTCGGCGTCCGCCGGCGCACGGGCGATCTCAATCCCGGGAGAACGTCATGAAAAAACTGTTCGCCACGTCCGTCGTCCTCTTCTTCCTTTGCGCCCCGCTCGTCTCGCGGCAGGCGATGAAGGGAGGCGGGAAGAAGCAGTTCGCCTACGTGCTGAGGCTCACCCCCCGGCTCAGGGATGAGAAGAACTGGACCGAAGCCGACAACGCCGCGGTCGGCCGCCACTTCCGCCGCCTGCAACGACTGCACGGCGAAGGCAAAGTGGTTCTGGCCGGGAAGACTTTGGACGACGCGGACGAGGGCCAGTTCGGCGTGGTGATCCTGGAAGTAAGCTCCGAGGAGGAGGCGCGAAAGATCATGGAGGGGGACGACGCCGTGCGTGAGGAGATCATGACGGCCCGGCTCTTCCCTTTCCGCGTCGCACTCATCAGGTAGGCGGACAGCGGGCGCGCGGCGGGGCTTAACAGTTTTCGACCTGAATTTCGGCGGAGCCTTGAATCTTCTAAAGACTTTCTAAAACAGAAGACGGAAGGGAGGACAGTTGAGATGTCTGAGCACGGAATGCCCGCGAACGGCGAGTTCTGCTGGAACGAACTGGCGACGGCGGACGCCGAGGCGGCGAAGAAGTTTTACGCCGGGCTGTTCGGCTGGGAGTACAAGACCGGCGACGTGGAGGGCGTCGCCTACAACGAGATCGTGGTGAACGGACGCCCCATCGGCGGCATACACCAGATGGGCGCGGAGTTCGGCACTGCCCCCCCGCACTGGATGGGCTACGTGGCCGTGGGCGACGTTGACGCTTCGGCCAGGATGGTCGAGGAGCTAGGCGGAAAGGTTTGCGTCCCGCCGACCGACATCCCCAAGGTCGGCCGCTTCTGCGTCATCAACGATCCGACGGGCGCGACCATGTCGCTCATCACGCTGTCACCCCACGAGTGATCCACGAAACGCACACGCGAAGAGAGGAGAGAGGACGATGCCGAGAGTTGTTCATTTCGAGATCGGGGCGGACGACCCCGGGCGCGCTGTCAAGTTCTACGAAGAGGTGTTCGGCTGGACGACGCAGACGTGGGACGGGCCGCAGGAATACTGGGTGCTGACGACCGGCCCGGACTCGCAGCCCGGAATCAACGGCGGCATGATGCGCCGCGACCCGCGCTTCCCCGCCGTCGTCAACACCATCGACGTGCCCGACGTTGATGCCTACTGCGAGCGCGTCCAGTCCGGCGGCGGGCGCGTAACGCACCCGAAGTCGGGCGTGCCCGGCGTCGGCTGGGTGGCCTACTGCGAGGACACCGAGGGCAACACGTTCGGGATCATCCAGTTCGACCGCGAGGCGAAGTAGGCCGAGGCGAGGAGGCGCGTGATGAGTGACAGGACGCAGAGGGTCGTGCCGGCCCTCTCTTACGAGGACGGCCTGGCCGCCTTGGAATGGCTCGCGCGCGCCTTCGGCCTGCGCGAGCGCGCGGAGGAGCGCCACCTGTGGGAGGACGGCAGGCTCGCGCACGCCGAGGTAGAGACCGAGGGCGGCGACGTGATCGCGCTCGCCACGCCGACGCCCGACTACGAAGGCCCGCGCCGCCACCGCGAGCACTGCGAGCCTGCGCGCCGCTGGTCTTCAGTCCCTTACGTGATTGACGGCCTGCTCGTTTACGTGGATGACGTGGAGGCGCACTACGAGCGCGCGCGGCGCGAGGGCGCGACCATCCTCTCCGAGCTTGAGGACGGGCCGCCCGCGCGCCGCTACCGCGCCGAAGACCTCGAAGGCCACCGCTGGATGTTCATGCAGCGCGGCGGCGCTTGACGCTCTCGCGGCCCGGGCCGCCGAGCCGGGGCTTTCCCCAACGAAAGCGTGCCGCCCGGTCGGGCGACTGCCGCGGCTTGGCGGCCCGCTAAAGTGTTCTCCGATCTCAACCCAAAGTTGGGCGGCTAGGCAACAACGATTCGCGCAAATGGAGGCAGAGATGGCGGAAATTACCGGAATCGGCGGCGTCTTCTTCAAAAGCAGAAACGACAGCGCCGCGCTCGCGGCTTGGTATCAGAAGCACTTGGGTATGCCGCTAGAGAGCTTCGGCGGCGCCGTCCTGAGGTGGCCCGATGACAGGGCCGAGGACAAGGGCCTCACCGTCTGGCACGTCGCGGAAAAAGAGAGCCAGTGGTTCAGCCCCAGCGACTCCCCTTTCATGATCAACTACCGGGTTGACAACCTTGACGAGATGATCGCGCAGCTCCGCGCGGGCGGTGTCGAGGTCGTCGGCGGCCCCGAATCGCATGAGAACGGGAAGTTCGCGTGGATCATGGACCCGGAGGGGAACAAGGTGGAATTGTGGGAGCCGATGATCTGGGACGAGAAGAACAAGCGCGCCTGAAGTTCTCGTCGGAACCGCCCAACGGCATGCACCAGACGCCCCACACCACGTCTCTCATGCGGCTCGTGTGGGGCGCGGGTGATGCCCGGCGTTCCACGGCCCTAAACCTGAAACTCGAAGGAGGCGAATTTTATGGCGAGAAGCATTCTGGCCGTCGTCGCCGGCTACGCGACGCTGGCACTGGTGATCTTCGTGACCTTCACGGCGCTCTACCTCGTGCTCGGCGCGGACAGATCGTTCGAGCCGGCCTCTTACGACGCCTCGACGCTCTGGGTGGTGACGAGTTTTCCGCTGGGCGTGGCGGCGTCCGTCGCCGCGGGCTACGTGTGCGCCTCAATCGCGCGGGCCGTGCGCGCGCCGCAGGTGCTCGCCGGCGTGGTGCTCGTCCTCGGCCTGCTCTTCGCCATCCCCGTGCTGCGCGCGGCCGACGCCCCCTCGCCCGCGCGCGCCGGCGACGTGTCGAACATGGAGGCGATGCAGGGGGCGCGCCAGCCCAAGTGGGTCGCGCTCGTCAACCCGTTCATCGGCGCGGTCGGCGTGCTCGCCGGCGCGGGGCTGCGGCGGCGGCGCAAGGGCGGCGCACGCGACTGAAGGGGCGGCCGGGGTCAAAGAACGCGATTCAACAACTTCGCGCCTTTGCGTAAGAGTTTTCTTCGTCGAGAAAGAAGCTCACGCAAAGGCGCGAAGGCGCGAAGGGGAAACGTGGCGCGGGCGGCGCGCTCTCTTCAGTTACCTCCCCTCTTCCGCAGCCTCACGTCTTTCCGGTTGCCTTTTCAGTCGCCGCGGATCATCATTGCGTCAGAAATTTCATCCGACGAACGAGGGGACGCGAGCGATGCCCGCGAAGAACGAAGACCTGCACGGCAACGTGCCGGACAAGGCCGAGGTCGCCCTGCTGCTCATCGACGTGATCAACGATCTCGAATTCGACAGCGGCCCCCGACTGCTCGAACGCGCGCTGCCGATGGCCGAGCGTCTGAGCGCGCTCAAGCGGCGCGCCAAGGAAGCTGAAATCCCCGTCGTCTATGTGAACGACAACTTCGGCCGCTGGCAGTCGGACTTCAAAAAACTCTTGCAGCACTGCGTGGCCGAGGGCGTGACGGGCCGTCCCCTCGCCCAACTGCTGCGCCCCGAAGACGACGACTACTTCGTCTTAAAACCCAAGCACTCCGGCTTCTTCTCCACGACGCTCGACATCCTGCTCGACTACCTCCAGGTCAAGACCCTTGTGCTCACGGGCCTCACCGGCGACATCTGCGTGCTTTTCACCGCCTCGGACGCCTACATGCGCGACTTCCACCTCTTCGTCCCCGAAGACTGCGTCGCCTCGGCCGACCCCCGCGAGAACGAGCACGCGCTCGAACACATGCGCCGCGTGCTTAAGGCCGACACGCGCCCCTCCGCGGAGATCGACTTCGAGGAGTTGAAGCGTCTAGCGCGAGAGAATCCTGACGCGAAGCCGCAGCCGCAGGCGCAGCAGTTCGCCCGCGAAGCATGAGAGGCCGCCGTCTCGACTGACGGCGGCCTCTCAGTTTCGGCAAGACGTGTCGATTACTCGTCGAAGGTCTTCGACTGCGGGTTGCGACCGCGCTGGGCGGCCAGCGCCAGCTCGCGCGCGCGGGGCAGCACCTCGATGGCCTTCGCCACCTGCGGGTCGTCGGCGACGAGCGCCTGCGAGGCGGTGACCGTGCCGTAAGCGGCCGAGGCAATGTCGTAGCGCATCTGGCGGGCGACGAAGTCGCGCGAGCGGTCGAGCTGTGCCTCGGTCAGACCCTTGTAAGTCTCGTCGCCGAGCGTGAACGTCTTGAACGCCTTGAAGAGGTTGTCCGTGACGAGGTACTCGTCCGACTTCAGATCGCGCGCGAACTCGATGGGGCGGCCCACCTTGTAGTTCTCGAAGCCGCGGACGCGGCCGTTCACCAGCTCGCGCGTGAAGGCGAAGATGGGATCGACGAGCCGCTGGTGCGCCACCGAGACGGTGCGCGGCTTGATGTTCTCGTCCGGCGCGATGCCGCCGCCGCCGTAAACCTTGCGGCCCGTGTCGGTCAGGCTCTCCGGCCCGGTCGGCGTCGGCCGCGGCCTGGCCGCGCCCGCGCCGCCCTCGTCCTGCCCGATGCCGCCGCGCGTGTAGTAGTCGTAGAGGCCCTCGCTCGCGTAGTCGCGCTGGATGAGCCGGCCCGAAGGCGTGTAGTACTTCGTCGAGGTGAGCGTCAACGCCGTGCCGTACTCCAGCGGGATGATCGACTGGACTAACCCCTTGCCGAAGGTGGTCTCGCCGATGACGAGCCCGCGGTCGTGATCCTGTAAAGCGCCGGCGACGATCTCGGAGGCCGAGGCAGAGTTGCGGTTGACCAGGACGACAATCGGGATCGTGTCGGGCCTCGCGTTCTGCGACTCGTAGGTGCGGTTGACGCCCTCGACCCGGCCCTTCTGCGAAAGGATGACCTGCCCGCGCGGGAGGAACTGCGAGGCGACCTTGACGGCCTGATCGAGCAGCCCGCCGGGGTTGTTGCGCAGGTCGAGGACGAGCTGCGTCATGCCCTGCCTGCGCAGCTCTTCGAGCGCCTGGACGAACTCGTCTGCCGTCGTGCGGTTAAAGCCCCGCTGCATGTCCACGTAGCCGACGCCGGGGCGGATCATGTAGGCGTCCTGCACGGTCGGCTGCGGGACGGCCGTCCGCGTGATCTCGACCGTCTCGCGCGCCAAGGTCGCCGCCTTCTCGACCGTGACCCGGACGCTCGTGCCCTTCGGCCCGCGCAGGTTGTCGCGCACCTCGGCCGAGTTCTTGCCGATCATCGACTTGCCGTCAACCTCGACGATGCGGTCGCCGAAGCGCAGGCCCGCCTTGAAGGCCGGCGCGTTCTCGAAGGTGGCGATGATGTAGGTTCCGGTCTCGCCCTTCACGCGGCGGTCGATGATCGACGCGCCGATGCCATAGTACTCCGAGCGCCAGTCGGCCTGAAGCTCCTCGAACTCCTTCGCGTCGTAGAAATTCGAGTGGGGGTCGAGCGAGCGGAGCATGCCGATGATCGACGACTTGAAGACCGAGTTGTAGTCGAGCTTCACGCCGTCAACGTAGTTCTCCTGAATGATCGAGAGGGCCTCGGAGAAGTCCTCTTCGAGCGCGGCGGTCGTCGCGGCCGAGGGGCGCAGGCGCTCGCGGGCCGGGCCGCGGCCGGGCGTCGAACGGCGCGCGTCGCCGCGCGGGCTGCCCGGCTGCTGGGCGAAGGCCAGGGATGAGAGCACGAGGATGAAAGAGAGCGGGGCGGCGGCGAGGCGGGGAAGTCTGTTTTTCACTGCGTTAGGAACCCTTTCGTCGAGCCTTATACGTTCGACAGCCCCCGGCGGTTCCGGGGGCAGTTTTCGTATGGTACATGGATGAGCGAAACGGCGGCAAGGTTGCGCCACGGAGAGCGCGCATTCCCCCGAAGTTTGTGCCTTCCGCGCCGGATAAACTAAAATACCCGCAGCCGTTTTTATCTCCCCAGTTAGAACGGAAGCCGCGCCGCGTACGTGCGCGCGGACTCCGGCGTAAAGAGCGCAAAGCCCCGCGGCGGCCCCGGCCGGTCGTTGCGGGCGAAGGAGTGAACCGAGACGATGAGCAACCCTTACGATCCTACGAACCCGCCGCGGCAGCCGTCGCCCTACCAGCCGGAGGTCGAAGACCCGATTGACGATCTGATGCTCCACGAGGACGAGATGGGCGGCTCCGAGCGCGTCCACTCCTCGGTGCGCGACATCGCCTCGCGCATCCCCGAATCGCTCTCCTCCATCGGGCGCGACATCAGCCGAACCATCGAGCGCGCCATCTCCGCGAAGGACGACTACGTCGTGGCCGTCAAGGTCTCGCACGAGGCGCAGGAGCGGCTCGAACAGCTCGTGCAGGCGGGCGTCTTCCGCAGCCGGGCGGAGGCCGCGGCCTTCCTCATCGACGAGGGCATCAAGGCGCAGTCGCCGCTCTTCGAGCGCGTGCAGCAGAAGCTCTCCGAGATCGAGCGGCTGCGGGCGGAGCTTCGCGGCATGATCAACACGCCGCAGAGCTGACCGGGGAAGCAAGCCGTGAGACTTCTCCTCGCAACAGCAATCGCGCTCGCGTGCGCCGCGGCGGCAGCCGCGCAGTCGGGCCGCGTCAAGCGCGCCGAGCCGGCCGCGACGCCGACGCCCGAACAGCAGCGCGAAGCCGCGCAGCAGAAGGGCGGCGGGCACGCGGTCACGGGCGATGACGGCACGGACGAGGACGCCGGGCCGGAGCGCGACGAGGCGGGCAACCGCGTCTATCTGGCCCGGCAGGTTGATCGCAAAGCCCGCCTGCTCTCGCGCCCCGCGCCGGCCTACCCGCGCCGCGCCCGCCGCGGCGACGTACAGGGCACGGTCGTCTTGCGCGTGGTGCTGGCCGCGTCGGGCAAGGTCGAGAAGATCACCGTGCTCAAAGGTCTCCCCGGCGGCGTGACGGAGGAGGCGATCAA
Source organism: Pyrinomonadaceae bacterium (assembly GCA_035295985.1). Classification (GTDB taxonomy): domain Bacteria; phylum Acidobacteriota; class Blastocatellia; order Pyrinomonadales; family Pyrinomonadaceae; genus JAIVGV01. The sequence goes on from DATHBT010000353.1 coordinate 14,175, forward strand.
GGCCGCGCGCCAGATCAAGTTCGTGCCGGCCGAGCGAGACGGGCGGCCCGTCTCGCAGTCGGCCATCGTCGAATACAACTTCAACCTGTACTGAGTAGAGCGAGAGGTCAACGCTTGACGCCAACTTTCACACCGCCTCACGTCCCCGTCGAACAGTTTCGGTTGGAGAACGGCCTGCGCGTCGTGATGAGTCCAGACACGTCCGTGCCCGTCGTCTCCGTCGCCGTCTATTACGACGTGGGGTCGCGCAACGAGCGCGAGGGCCGCACCGGCTTCGCGCACCTCTTCGAGCACATGATGTTCCAGGGGTCGGAGAACGTGCCCAAGGCCGGCCACTTCCAGTTCATCTTCAACAACGGCGGCACGATGAACGGCACGACCTCAAGTGAGCGCACCAACTACTACGAGACGCTGCCCTCGCACCAGCTCCCGCTCGCGCTCTGGCTCGAAAGCGATCGGATGCGCTCGCTCAAGGTGACGCAGGAGAATCTGGACAACCAGCGCAACGCCGTGCAGGAGGAGAAGCGGCTCAACTACGACAACCGCCCCTACTCGAACGCCTTCCTGCACCTCAACGAACTCGTCTTCCGCAACCCGCGCAACGCCCACTCGACCATCGGCTCGATGGAAGACCTGGACGAGGCGACCATCGAGGACGTGCAGGAGTTCTTCCGCGTCTATTACGCGCCGAACAACGCCGTGCTCGCAATCGCCGGCGACTTCGACCCGGCGGAGGCCCGCGCGCTCGTCGAGAAATACTTCGGCTCGATCCCGGCGCAGCCCGCCCCGCCGCCCGTTGACGTGAGCGAACCCGAAGAGGTCGCCGCGCGCTTCGAGAACTACCCCGACCGCTTCGCGCAACTGCCCGCGCTGATGATGGGCTGGAAGGTCCCGCCGCGCCGCTCGACGGATTTCTACGCCGTCTCGTTGGCCGCGGAACTGCTGCTCGAAGGCGAAAGCTCTCGCCTCTACCAGCGGCTGGTCAAGGGCGACGAGTCGGTCGTCGCCATCCAGGGCGGCGTCGGCGAGCGGCGCGGCCCTTCGTCGCTCTACCTCTTCGCCATCCCGAAGCCGGGGCGCACGACCGACGAGATTCGCCGGACGATCAGCGAAGAGATCGCGCGGCTCGCGCGCGAAGGCCCCAGCCCCGAGGAGATGGAAAAACTCCGCAACGGCCTCATCAACGACGCCGTGCGGGGCCGCCAGTCCTCGATGTATCGCGCGCAGATGCTCGCCGAGTACGCGCTCTACGACGGCGACCCGACGCTCTTCAACACGGAGCCTGAGCGGTACCTCGCCGTCACGGCCGAGGAGATCAGGCGGGCCGCCGCGCGCTACCTCGACACCGACAACTGCTCGCTCATCGAAGTCGTGCCCGCGCCCGAAGACGCGGAGGCCGCGCCCGCGCCGGCAGCCGCCGAGGGCGAGCCGGCCGAGCCGGGCGGCCCGCCGCCGCAAGTCCCCCCCAAACCGCCCGCGCAGCCGCCCCCCGCGACCAAAGAACCCGACACGCCGGTCGCGCGCACGCACGACACCTCCACCGAACAGCCCGCGCGGCCCGCGGACGCGGCGCAGATCAAGTGATGAGTGATGAGTAACGAGTGATGAGTTTCAAACCTCGCACTCGTTACTCATCACTCATCACTCATCACTTGAGCAGATGAGCAGAACCGAACCGCAGACAGAAGACTTCCGCCGCCGGCCGCCCGAGCCGCTTAGCCCCCGCACGCTTAACCTGCCGGCGGCCGAGGAGGTGGCTCTCTCGAACGGCCTGCGCGTCCTGCTCGTCGAGAGCCGACGCCTGCCCCTGGTCAGCTTCCGGCTGGCCTTCCCGACCGGCGACGCGCACGACCCCGCGGATCGTCCGGGCCTGACCGACCTGCTGACCGGGATGCTCAACGAGGGCACGGAGACGCGCACGAGCCGGCAGATCGCCGACGAGGTGGCGCGCATCGGCGCGACCCTCACGGCGGGCGCGAGCGCCGACTTTACGACCGTGGCCGCCACCGCGCTTTCCGGCTTCACCGATCAGATTCTCGAACTGATGGCCGACATCGCCCTGCGGCCGTCGTTCCCCGAAGACGAGCTTGAGCTGACGAAACAGAACACGCTGCAAAACCTGATCGCGCAGCGCGGCCAGCCCTCCTTCCTCGCCAACGAGCGCGTCTCGAAGGTGATCTTCGGCGAGCACCCCTACTCGGTCGTCGCGCCCACGCCCGAATCAATCGAGGCCGCGACCCGCGAAGAGTTGATCGACTTCCACCGCGCGGCTTTTATCCCGAACAACGCCGTGCTCGTCGCGGGCGGCGACTTCACGCGAGACGAGATGCTGCGCCGCCTCGAAGAACTCTTCGGCGCGTGGCGGACGGGCGAACCCGTCCGCCGCGAGTCGCCCGCCCCGCCAGAACTGATGGGGCGCACGCTCCACCTCGTTGACCGGCCCGGCTCGGCGCAGTCGAACATCGTCATCGCCAACCGCGGGATCGTCCGCACCGACCCGGACTACTTCCCCGCGCTCGTGATGCACACGATCCTGGGCGGCAACGCCTCCTCGCGCCTCTTCATGAACCTGCGCGAGGAGAAGGGCTACACCTACGGCGCTTACACCAACCTCGACGCGCGCCGCGAGGCCGGCTCCTTCCGCGCCACGGCCGAGGTGCGCACGCCCGTCACCGGCGACTCGCTCCGCGAGTTCTTCGGCGAGTTCGAGCGCATACGCGGGGAACTGGTCGCGGAGAAAGAATTGGCGGACGCGAAGTCGTACCTTTCGGGCGTCTTCCCGATCAGACTTGAGACGCTCGACGGCTTCATCGATCAGCTAGTCCAGATCAGGATGCACGCCCTGCCCGACGACTACCTGCACACCTACCGCGAGCGCGTACAGTCGGTGACGCGCGAGGAGGTGCGCGGCGTCGCGCAAAAGCTGGTGACGCCGGGGCAGGCGGCGGTCGTCATCGTCGGCGACGCCTCGGCCGTACGCGCGCAGGCGGAGAGTTTTGCGGAATCGGTCGAGCTGTACGACAGCTCCGGCCGGCGAAAAAATCAGGGGGACGAAAAAGGGATGGAACGACAAACGACCGCCGCGCAGCGGGCCGACGCCGGCGCGGACTCACTGCTCGGCGTCTGGAACCTCGACGTGCAGACGCCCTTCGGCCAGCACCCGGCGACGCTCACGCTCCAGCGCGACGCGGACGGCACGGCCACGGGCGACGTCACGTCGAGGCTCGGCCGCGTCGAACTGAGCGGCGTCTCGCTCTCGGCCGAGGGCTTCGAGGCCTCCGCCGCGCACAACTTTCAGGGCAGGGAGTACACGGCGCGCGTCTCGGGCCGGCTCGAAGGCGAGCAGTTGGCCGGCACGATCAAGGTCAACCTCCCCATCGCGCCCCCGCTCAAGTTCACGGGGACGAGACAGCAGTAGCTGTTAGCTGAACCCTGTCCGTTGTCAGTGGTCAGTCGTCCGTTGCACGTGCTTAGCTGTCGGGCCGTCCGCGCATTGACGTTCAAGCCGGGCATGCTCGAACAACTGACAACGGACGACGGACAACGGACACTGAATTAAAGCTAACCGCACAAAAAAAATCCCGGCCGGCGTTTGCTCAGGACGCCGGCCGGGAACCACAGGAGAATCGCCCTGCCTGGGCCGCCTGCACTGGCGGCCCGCGGGCATTTGCTATGCTCGCCCGTTCGGATGCGCGCGCGGGCGGGCCACGTTGCCCGCCCGTTCGCCGCGCGCCCCCGCGAGACTTTCAAACGTATCTTCCGCCGAGATGAAGAAACTACTGAGACGCACGCTCGCCCTCGCCCTGCTGCCCGCGCTGCTCGCGTCCTGCGTCCAGCGGCCGGCCGCACACCAGACGAACGAGAACGTCGCCGCGGACGCGCCCCCACCGACGAGCGACCCCGCCTTCAAAGAGCTGCACGACCGCTACGTCCGCGAGTTCCTGCGCCGCAATCCGACGGTCAACACCTACCTCGGCGGGGCGGGCCTCGATCCGGCCCTCCGCGAGACGGACGGGACGCTGCGCGACCACTCGCCGGCCGCGCTCGAAGCCGAGGATCACTGGCTCACCGAGACGCAGGAGCACCTGAGCGAGATCGACCCGCTCACGCTCTCGCCCGCGCGCCGCATCGACCGCGAGGTCATGCTCGCGCAAGTCCGCTTCCTGCTGCGCCAGCACCAGGTGCGCCGCCACCAGGAGCGCGCGCTCGACACCTACGTCGAAGAACCCTTCCGCGCCATCGACTGGCAACTGCAAGCCATGACGCAGACGGGCGCGAAGACTTACGGCACGCCCGAAGAGTGGTCGCTCATCCTGCGCCGCGTGCAAGCCGTGCCGCGCTACTTGCAGACGGCCGGGGAGCAGTTGACGGCCGGCATCCGCGGCCGGAACGCGCCCGATCACCGCGTCCTGCGCCGCCACGGTTTGGAGTCAACGGAGTCGAACGCGAAGTATTTCGAGAAGACGCTACCGGAGCTGGCGAAAGAGCGTCTGGCCGCCGGGCGGAAGCGAGATGAACGACTCCAGCGCGAAGAGTTTTTGAAGCAGTTGGGCGAGGGGACGAAGGCTGCGGCGGCGGCCTACCGCGACTTCCGTCGCTTCGTCGCGCGTGAGTTCTTCGAGCCGCACGGCCCCGCGCCGTCGCCGACACAAACGCCCAAGGCTTCTCCCTCACCCGGCGCGAAGGGCGCGCATAAGCCGCCGCCGGCAAGAGGCCACGCCGAGGCCGTCGCGGGGGAAGTTCATCCGGGCGAGGTCAAGCCGCAGTTCCGCGAAGACCGTTACGCGATGGGCGAGTCGGAGTACAACTGGGCGCTCAAAAACAACCTGCGCCTGAACACGACGGCCGGCCGCCTCTACGAAGAATCGTGGCCCATCGTCGAAGAGACGCAGCGGGAGATGATCGCCCTCGCGAAAGAGATCGCGGCGCGGCGCAACCTGAAAGTGACGCCCCGCGGCGACGGCGCGGCGAAAACCCCGCCCGACTTCGAGCTGGTGCGCGCGGTCTTCGACGAACTCGGCAAGGACTACCCGAAGACGGACGCCGAGATGATCAGGTGGTACGAGGAGGCCGCCCGCCGCCTCGTCGATTACGGCCGCAAGTCCGGCATGTTCGACGTGCCCGCCGACTACAAGCTGGCCGTCGTCGAGACGCCGCCGCCGCTGCGCGCTTCGGTTGACGGCGCGGTTTACTACCCCGCCCCGCCCTTCAAGCAGACGGGCGTCGGCCGCTTCTACGTCAGCCCCACGGGGAACGACGAGGCGGCGCTGCGCGACCACAACCGCTCCGCCCTCGCAGACCTCGCCGCGCACGAGGGCTTCCCCGGCCACGACTGGCACTTCAAGGTGATGACCGAGTTCCGCAACGACATCGCCCCGGCGCGCTGGCTCACGCCCGGCTCGGTCGAAGACTCTTCCTCGATGTGGCAGGACTCTATGGCGATGGAGGGCTGGGGGCTTTATTCGGAGGCGCTGCTCGCAGAGCCGCAACCCGGCTTCCCCGCAGGCTTCTACACGCCCGAAGAGCGGCTCTACCAGCTACAGGGTAAGCTCTACCGCGACCTGCGCGTCCGCATCGACACGGGCCTGCACACGGGACGGATGACCTTCGACGAGGCCGTCGATCTCTTCTCCGAGGTCGTGGACTTCCGCCCCGGCTCGTGCCGCGACGCCGAAGCGTTGAAGGACGAGGACAAGCGCGCGAGCTGCCAGTCGTCCGAGCGCGCCATCTTCCGCTACTCGAAGTGGCCCACGCAGGCCGTCACCTACCGCCTCGGCAAAGATCAGATTTTCGAGCTGCGCCGCGAAGCCGAGGGCCGCCTGGGCGAGCGATTCTCGCCCAGGGAGTTCCACCTGCTGTTTATGAAGCAGGGCACGATCCCCGCCGGCTACTTCCGCGACGAGCTGCTGAGGGAGATTCAGGCGAAGAGGTGAGCAAGCGCCCTGCGTTTAGCCTGAGCTTTTCCGGCCGCAGTTTTAACCACAGAGGACACAGAGGGGCATGGAGGACATTAACACCCTCCGCGCCCCTCTGTGTCCTCTGTGGCTGATCTGACTTGTGCGGAGGCGTGCGTCTAGTTCCCGTCCGGGAAGATTTGCCGCAGGTGGTGCTTGAGGTGGCCGACGTAGTCGCGCATCAGGTATTCGAGCGCGGCGGGCCGGTCGGCCGGGACGGTCTTGAAGGCGATGCGGTCTAGCGTGTGCGCGGCCCGCTCGTGCCGTAAGACCTCTTCGGGCGCCTGGGCCATCACGTGCGCGAGGTGGAGGTTGTAGGAGCGCCAGAGCGCGACGAGTGTGTCCCAGTCGGCCGCGTCGTACTTTTGCGCGCGCACCCAGTCCTCCTGCGCGTAGCCGTCGAAGACCAGATCGTCCGTGAGTTGACCGAGCACGAAGCGGCGGTGGTTGTTCGCGGCCGAATCGACGAGGTGGCCGACGATCTGCTTCGGCGTCCAGCCCTCCTCGCCCGGCGCGCGGCGGTTTCGTTCGCCCCCGCCGAGCGCGAGCAGGCGTGTGGCGGCCTGCTCGACCGTGCGGCGGAAGTCCGCGACGACCTCTGCCATCGGCGCTTCGTACTCGACGGCGCGTCCCGCCCCTTCAGTCATCCCCTTCGCCCCTTTCATTGCCGGCGCGACTCAGCGCGCACGGCTCAGCGTTCGTAGCTGAGCACCTGCCCGTCGCCGCCGACGGCCCAGGCGCGCTTGTCGCGGACGTGGAGCGCGTAGATGTGCTGCTTCGTGCCCGACTCCTGACGAACCCACGTGCGCCCGCCGTCGGACGAGCGCAGGATCGTTCCGTTGCGGCCTACGATCCAGCCCTCCTCCTTGTTCGCGAAGGCAACGCTCAAGAGGGTCGCGCGCGGGCCGAGGACGGGGACTTCGACCGCGATCCACGTCGCGCCGCCGTCGGTCGTCCGCAGGATCGTCGAACGCTCGCCGACGGCCCAGCCCGTCTCGTCGTCCTCGAAATCGACGTGGTAGAGCGTCGCCGTGGTGTTCACTCTCTGCTGCCGCCAGGTGTCGCCGCCGTCGGACGTGCGCAGGATCGTGCCGCGGTCGCCGACGATCCAGCCGCGCTTCTCGCCGCGGAAATCCAGGTGGAGGAGTTCGACACGCACGGGCGCTGAGACGCGCTGCCAGCTCGCGCCTCCGTCGTCCGTGCGCAGCAAGAGGCTGTCGAGGACGCGGTCGCCGCGGCTCAACGATCCGGCGATCCAGCCGCGCTTCTTCGAGGTGAAGCGGACGCTGTAGAGTTCGGGCGTCGCGCCGTTGAAGTCGGCCGGCGCGAAGCGCGCCGAGGGCCGCCACGTGCGCCCGCCGTCCTCGGTCGTGAGCACGCGGTTGGCGGCGAGCAGGTAGCCGTCCTCCTTGTCGCGGAAGTAGATGTCGTTGACGCCGTCCGGGACGCCCGTCGGCTGCTGCTGCCAGGTGCGCCCGCCGTCGTCCGTGCGCAGCACCACGCCCTCGTCGCCGGCCACCCAGCCGCGCTTCGAGTCGGCGAAATAGACCGCGTTCAAATCCTTGCCCGCCAGGCCCCGCCGCTCGGCCGTCCAGCCCCCTTGCGCCGCGGCCGACGCAACCGCGAGCAGACACGCCGACACCGCACACGCGACGGCGCGCGGCACGCGCCGTCGCCGCGCCGCAGACTTACGCTCCATTCCCATCCTGCACTTCGACTCCGAAAGAGATTACGCCGAGCCAGCCTGAGCTTCTTCTACGCGGGAGAGGGCCGTGCCGATTTTGTACACCAAAAAGCCGTGACAGGTAAACCGTGAAGGGTGACAGGACAGAAAAAGGCCGTGAATGGTGAATCGTAAATCGTGAATAGAAGAAACCAGTTCTGATCTATTCACTGTTCACGATTCACCATTCACGGCCTTCTTGCCTGTCTGTCACCCGTCACCGCTCACCCGTCACGGCTTTTGTGTGACGCGATAGACGCGGCCTTTGAAGACGACGACGACGCGCTCGCCGAGGGCGAAGTAGTCGGCGAGCTTCGGCTCGCGGCGGAGCAGATCGAAGTAGGCGTCGCTGCCGAAGACGAGCGCGGTTTCGGGGAGTTTGGCGTCCGCCTTGAACTCGGCGTCCGTCCACACGTCGCCCTCGCGCAGGTAGAAGGTCTTGCCGCCGACGTTTCGCACGGCGGCCGAGCGGTTCTCGTCCGCGTCGGCGCGTTCGGCGTCGCGCATCTGCCGGGCCGACTTGCTCGCGGCCACCGCGCCCGCGCCGGAGACGGGCGCTGGCCGTGAGGCGGCCATCGCCGCCTCCTGTCTAGGCGGCGCGGGGAGCGGGGTCGGGGAGGGCACGGGAGCGCCGGCCTGCGCCGAGCCGCCGTCGATGACGCGCGTCGCGACGCCGCTGCGGGGCTGCCGTTTGAGCACCGTCCGCCGGTCGCCCGGCGCGGCGTTCGTGATCTGCTGCACCTGATCGGTGAACTCCGGCTCGACCGCGAGGTACGAGGTGTAAGGCGTGACGATGCCGTAGCGCGTGCCGAGATCGACGATCTCGTCGCGCAGCTCCTGGTTGAAGCCGTTCGTGCGAATCTGATCGACGAGCCAGCCCACGCGGCGCGTCGCCCACAGGCGCGGCAGGAAGTCGTTCTCATCCGTCTGGAGCGGGAAGCGCAGGTTCTCGTAAACAAAACTCTTCTGCTCGCGCGCGGTCTTGCCCGACAGGCTCAGGCGGACGTTCCTGAGATCGGACGGGTTGCGGTAGCGGCCGATGAGCATCACCTGCGTGCCGCGGAAGAGGTCGGGCATCTGGCGCGGGTAGATGAGGTCTGCCTCCACGCCGCCCCAGTCGAGCGCGAGATCGGTCAGGACGGGGTAGTTGACCTTGGCGAAGAAGTTCGAGACTTTCGCCTCCATGTCCTCCTTCGGATCGACGTAGTCGGACGCGCCGCCGTTCTCCGCGGCGAGCTTGTCGAGCAGGACGGTGTTCACGTCGTAGCCGACGCCGAAGGTGAAGAGGCGCACGCCCTCGCGCCGCTGCCCGCGGACGTTCGCGATGATGTTCTCGGCGCGCGTCTCGCCGACCGTCGGCAGGCCGTCGGTCAGGAAGACCAGAATCTTCGGCCGATCCGCGTTCGCGTCGAACTGGCGGACGGCGGCCAGGAGCGCGCCGTTGATGTTCGTCCCGCCGTTCGGCCGGAGCAACTGCACGAACTCGACCCCGCGCCCGCGCCCGCGCGCGTCCGCCTGAATCAGCCCGGCCTCCATCAGCCGCTCCTCGCCAGCGAACGAGATGACGTTGAAGCGATCCGCGTCGCGCAGGGTTCTGACGCCGAAGAGGAGTGCGGCCTGCGCCTTCTCCATTTTCCCCTCCTCGGCCATCGAACCGCTGGTGTCGAGGACGAAGACCACGTCCTTGGCCGCGTACTCGGCCTCCGCCCAGTTGTCCTTGGGCGAGACGGTCAGCAGGAAGTAGCCGTCCTTGCCCGGCTCGCGGTGGGTGAGGAGCGAGAGGCCGAAGTCGGCGGCCGAGAGCGTGTAGAAGAGCTGGAAGTCCGGCTGCGCGCGGCTCTGTGCCGACTCGAAGGAGACGCGGGCGCGACGCTCGTCGTTCGCTTTGCGCGACACGTCAACCGAGTGGCTCGGCGAGTAGATGTTACGGATCGGCTCCTTGCCCTCGATCTCGACGGAGCCTGAGACCTGCCCGACGGTCGTCAGGTTGTGGCCCGTGCCGAGCGGGTAGCGGTAAGAGACCGTCCCCGACTCGGCGCGCAAGACCTGCGTGTAGGTCAGCTCCAACTTCTTATCCGAGCGCGCGGGGATCGGGAAGATGCTCGCCTGGAACAAGTCCTTGCCTGCGTATTCGAGCAGGCCCGGATCGCGCTGGCTGCGGACGATCTGATCGTAGATGCGCCGCGCCTCCTCGCGCGAACGCACCTCGCCGACGAGCCTGCGGCTGCCGTCCCAGATGGCGAACTCGGAGACGGAGGCCGACTCCGGCAGCGGGAAGAAGTAAGTGCCTTCGAGCACCGCGTCGGTGTCGTTCCTAAAAATTTGCTCGACGTGCGTCGTCGCCACCTGCCCGGCGATCTTCGTCTCGATCTTGATCGATTTGACGGGCAGCGCGCGCGGCAGCACGCGGGGCGGGCCTTCGGGGACGGGACGCGGACGTGGGACGATGACGCCCTGCGCGGCGGCGCTCAAGGCGCAGGCCGCGACGATCAGGAGTTGTGCCGTCAGCAGGAAAGGAAGGCGGGTTCTTAGCATGGTCTCTGACTCCTCGGTCGGAAGCTGTTCGGGCGGTCGCGGGTACGGATTTCCGCGCCTCTCATCGGATAGAACGTCAGGTATCCGCCGTCCTTGCGCGAAAATTGTAGGGGCAGGGCTTGTCCCTGCCCGTCGCGCCGCAGGCGCGAAATCAACGCTACAAAACGTCAACCTTCCCCGTATAAGGCCACTCATCGGGCGTCCGCACTAGTCCTTTCCGCACGGGGTTCATCGCGATGTATTCAAGCGTCTCTAAGAAATCAGCCTCGTTTCGGATGATGTGATCATAAAACTGGCGCTGCCATAACCTCCCGTCACGCCATTGCCAGTAATCGCGGGTCGTCAGGCTCTTGAAAGCCCCGCAAATCTCGCCGAGCGACCGACCCGAACCACCCACGCCGATTAGCGCGTGGAAATGATCCGGCATCAGGCAATAACAATAGAGCTTGAATCCAAGCTGGCTTCTGAGTTCGAGCAGGCGAGCGAGGACAGCGCGGGCTAATCTCTGTTCGAGGAATAGCTGCCTTCTGTCTGCGACGACTATGGTTACGAAATAGACGCGCTGCGATGAATAATCGAAACGGCGCAGGCGAAGGCTATCGCGCCGACGGTAGAGATCGTCCTCTTCGATGCGGTATGTCATGTGTGAGGTTGTCATCGCGCTGGCGCGCGATGCGGGCAGGGACAAGCCCTGCCCCTACAAATTTACCGTCACGCGAATCTTACCACTCACATCGCCCGCAGGCGCGGGTTGCGCGCGGCGACGAGGGCGACGAAGGCGGCGACGATTGCGCCGCCCGCGGCGAGCGTGAGCGGCGCGCCGTAGTACTTGGCGGCCGTGCCGGCCAGCAGATTCCCGATGGGCCACGCGCCGATGAAGGAGAGGATGAACATGCTCATCACGCGCCCGCGCATCTCGTCCGTTACCAACTGCTGTAAGAGTATGTTCGAGACCGCGACGGCCGAGACGACGCCGAAGCCGACGAGGAAGAGGAAGGCGAGCGAGGCCCACAGCACAGTCGAGAGCGCGAAGCCGACGAGGCTCAGGCCGAAGCCGAACGTGCCGCCGAGCACGTACCAGCCCTTGCCGCGCACGTCGCCGAGGTAGGTGAGCCACAGCGCGGCGGCGAAGGAGCCGGCCCCGGCCGTCGCCAGCAGGATCGACAGCCCCGACTCGTCGAGGCGGAGCACGTCGCGCGCAAACAGCGGCATCATCGTCAGGTACGGCGTGCCGAAGACGCTCGTCACGGCCGAGAGCGTCAGCAGCATGAAGAGGCGCGGCCGGCCCCAGACGTAACGGAAGCCCTCGACGAGATCGCGCCAGATCGCGCGGCGGCTGGTCGCCCCGTGTTTGCGGCCCGCGCGCGCCGCAGCAGTGACGGCCGCCTCGCCCGCGGCATCGTCAGCCGCCGCCGCGCCTGAGACGGTCGCCGCTTTCGCCTTCTTCGCGCCCCCGCCGTCGAAGCGCACCATCAGCAGCGAGGCGACGATGGCGATGTAGGAGAGGCTGTTGACGAAGAAGCAGCCCGCCACGCCGAACAGCTTGAAGGCCAGTCCGGCGAACGTCGGCCCCAGCACGCGCGAGAGTTGGAACTGCGCGGAGTTGAGCGCGATGGCGTTCGAGAGGTCGCGCCGGCCCGCCAGATCAATCGTGATGGCCTGGTACGAAGGCCCGGCCAGCGAGAAGCAGCAGCCCGTCACGAACGAGGCGACGAGGATCATCGTGAAGTGGATGACCTCCGTCCAGACGAGCAGCGCGAGGGCGAACGCGACGAGGCCCGAAATGGTCTGCGTGATGATGAGCAGGCGCTTGCGGTCGAGCAGGTCTGCGAAGACGCCGCCTAAGAGTGTAAGAACCAAACCGGGGGCGGTCGCGGCGAAGCCGTCGAAGCCGAGCCAGAAGGCCGAGTCGGTCAGTTGCAGCACGAGCCACCCTTGCGCGACCGTCTGCATCCACGTGCCCGTGTTCGACAGAAACGCGCCGGCCCAGAAGCGGCGGAAGTTGCGGTGGCGCAGCGCGCTGAACATGCCGCCGCCCGGGCGCGCGTCTTCCCTCCCCCGCGCCGCATCGTCCCCGGCCCGGTGCCCTAACTCTTCAGTCCCCGTCGCAGGCATCCGTGAAGTTGATACCACCCGCGCGCCCTTGTTTCAACGCACGCGTCTCACGCGGCGGCTTTAATTCGGTTGAGAAACTTTTGCGGCGCGGCGCGCAGTCGTGCTCTAATCAGCCGCCTTGCACATCCCGACCGATCCCATCCCCCGCGCAAGCGGCCCGCGATGATCCGAGAGAAACTGATCGAGAGCGGAGTCGGCGCGGGCGGGAAATTCCGCTGGCGCAGCCGCGAGGTCTCCAGGCTCGAAGGGCTGGCCGACGCCGTCTTCGGCTTCGCCATCACGCTGCTCGTCGTCTCGCTCGAAGTGCCGCGCACGTTCGACGAGCTGATGGCGACGATGGCGACCTTCCCCGCCTTCGCCATCAGCTTCGCGCTGCTCCTGCTCGTCTGGTATCAGCACTACGTCTATTTCCGCCGCTACGACATCGAGGACGGGCTGACGATGGTCTTAAACTCCGCCCTGCTCTTCGTCGTCCTCTTCTACGTCTATCCGCTCAAGTTCGTCTGGACGTTCCTCGCGAACATGGTCATCAGGGGCGACCCGCGCGTGCGCCTGCCCTCGGGCGAGATGGTCTTGCCCGTCGGGCGCGATCAGACCGGCACGATGATGATCGTTTACGGCCTCGGCTTCGTCGCCGTCTTCCTCATCTTCGCGCTTCTCTACTGGCACGCCTTCCGCCGTCGCGCCGTGATGGAATTGAACGAGCTGGAAGTCCACGACACGAAGGTCGAGGCCCATTCGAGCCTGCTCTACGTCGGCGTCGGCCTGCTCTCGGTCGCCATCGCCGCGCTCCGCGTCGGCGGCCCCCTCTCCCCCGCCCTCTCCGGCTTCGCCTACATGCTGCTCGGCCCCGTCCACTACGCCCACGGCCGCCGCGCCAACAGACGCCGCAGACGGCTGGAACAACGGCTGCAAGAAGACGGCCAAACGTCATCCGTGACGGGCGACAGGTAAAACTGTTTTCTCAGTTGCCACCCGCCACCCGTCGCGGTTTACGGCTCTTTGCCCTTTCAGTGTCCGCTTTCATATACTCAAGCCCGAATGGAGATTCCGAAGGCATACGACCCGAAGCTCGCGGAGGAGCGGCACTACTCTCGGTGGGAGACGCAAGGGTGTTTCGCGCCCGAAATTAACCGCGACCCCGCCGCGCCCGTCTATTCCATCGTCATCCCGCCGCCGAACGTGACGGGCAGCCTCCACATGGGCCACGCGCTCCAGCACACCATCATGGACGTGCTCGCGCGCTACCACCGGATGCGCGGCTACCGCACGCTCTGGCTGCCGGGCGAGGATCACGCCGGCATCTCCACGCAGATTCAGGTCGAGAAGCAGCTCCGCAAAGAGGAGAAACTGACGCGCCACGACATCGGCCGCGAGAAGTTTTTGGAGCGCGTCTGGCGGTGGAAGGAACGTTATGGCGGCGAAATCCTGAACCAGATGCGGCGCGAGGGCGCGTCAGTTGACTGGTCGCGCCGCCGCTTCACGATGGACGAGGGCCTGTCGCGCGCCGTGCGCGAGTTCTTCGTGCGGATGTACGAGAAGGGCTGGATCTACCGCGGCCCCGGCATGATCAACTGGTGCCCGAAGGACAGGACTGCGCTCTCCGATCTTGAAGTCGATAAGACCGCGCAGGCCGGCAAGCTCTTTTATCTCCAGTACCCCGTCAAAAATTCCGACCGCCGCGTGACCGTGGCGACGACGCGCCCCGAGACGATGCTCGGCGACACGGCCGTCGCCGTCAGCCCGAAGGACGAGCGTTACGCAGACCTCGTCGGCGCTACGCTCCTGCTGCCCATCGTCGGCCGCGAGATTCAGGTCGTCGCCGATGATTTCGTTGACCCGGAGTTCGGCACGGGCGCGGTCAAGGTCACGCCCGCGCATGACCCGAACGACTACCAGATGGGCCTGCGCCACGACCTGCCGCGCATCGTAGTCATCGACAGCGATGCGCGCATGACGGTCGACGCGGGCACAGAGTTCGAGGGGCTGGATCGCTACGAGGCGCGCGAGCTTGTCGTCAAGAAGTTTGAAGAACTCGGCCTGCTCGAAAAGGTGGTTGACTACGAGTTCTCCATCTCGAAATGTGGCCGCTGCGCCACAGTCATCGAGCCGCTGATCTCGACGCAGTGGTTCTTGAAGCAAGCCGCGCTCGGCCGGAAGCCGCTCGAACTGATTCGCGAGAAGCACCAGCCGCGGTTCGTGCCCGAAGCGCCTTACGAGAAGGTTTACACCAACTGGCTCGAAGGCCTGCACGACTGGACGCTCTCGCGCCAGCTCTGGTGGGGCCACCGCATCCCCGCCTGGTACAACGAGGCCGGCAATGTCTTCGTCGCGCGCACGGAAGAGGACGCGCGCCGTCGGGCCGGCACGGACAAGCTCACGCAAGACCCGGACGTGCTCGACACCTGGTTCTCGTCCGCCCTGTGGCCCATCTCGACCTTGGGCTGGCCCGACGAGACGGACGACCTGAAAACCTTCTACCCGACGAGCGTGCTCGTCACGGCGCGCGACATCATCTTCCTGTGGGTGGCGCGCATGATGATGACCGGCCTTGAGTTCGCGGGCGAGCGCGCCTTCGACGACGTTTTCATCACGGGCACGATCTTCGACAAGACGGGGCAGCGGATGTCGAAGTCGAAGGGCAACGGCGTCGATCCGCTCGAAGTCTTCGGCAAGTACGGCGTGGACGCCACGCGCCTCGTCCTCGCGTCAATCGGCACGACCGACACGCGCTGGAACGACACGCAGGTCGAGAGCTACCGCAACTTCGCCAACAAAATCTGGAACGCCGCGCGCTTCTGCCTACTGAACTCCGAGGGCGCGCAGGTGGGTCGCGGGTTTGAAGGCGAGCCGTCCACTTGGGCTTTGCACGACCGCTGGATCATGTCGCGCCTGCAAAAGGCGACGCGCGACACCTCTCTGGCGATTGAGGCTTACGACTTCCACGCCGCCGTCCAGACGATTTATCACTTCTTCTGGGACGACTTCTGCGACTGGTACATCGAACTCGCGAAGGCGGACGTGACCGCGCCCGACCCTTCGCCCGCCCGCGACGCCGCGCGCAGCCGCGCCCTCACCGTACTCGAACAGGCGCTCCGCCTCCTGCACCCGTTCATGCCCTTCATCACGGAAGACCTCTGGCTGCGCCTGCCCGGCGTTGGGACGGGACAACTGCACGCGGCCTACAAGCACGCCGAGCCGACCGTCATGCTCGCGGAGTTTCCGCAGGCGCGCGAGGAGTTGATCGACGAGCGGGCCGAGTCGGAAATTCAGTCGCTCGTCGAACTCATCTCGCGCGTCCGCAACATCCGCGCGGAGATGAACATCAAGCCCGGCGAGGAGGTGCAGTTGCATATCACCACCGAGGGCGGCGCGCGTGCGCGCATCTTCAGCGAGTCGGCGGCGCAGATCGCGCGGCTGACGCGAGCCGGGAGCGTCAACATTTACGACTCGAAGGGCACGAACTTCCCGCGCGCGTCGGCACGCGCCGTGCTCGCGGGCGGGGCCGAAGTCGTCGTCCCGCTCGAAGGGCTGATCGACTTCGCGCAGGAGCGCGAGCGGCTGCGGCGCGAGCAGGAGAAGCTCGGCAAAGAGGCGGAGAAGATCGAGGCGCAACTGGCGAACCCGAACTTCGTCGGGCGCGCGCCGGCCGAGAAGGTCGAGGAGCTGCGGCAACGCGCGGCCGACATCACGCAACGAACACGCATGCTCGCGGAGACTCTGGAGGCACTGAGCGAATAATGGGCTGGCTCGACGAAGGCGCGCTCTACAACCAGATTTCCGCGTTCCTCGCGGAAGACCTGGGGCGCGGCGACATCACCACGCAGGCGTGCATCAAACGTAACGCCAACGCGCGCGGCCGATTCCTCGCGAAAGAGCCGATGGTCGTCGCCGGCCTGGAAGCCGCCGAGGCCGTCTTCGCGACGCTCGATTCGCAGCAGCAGCTCGAAGCCTTCATCTCCGACGGCGAGGAGGTAGAGGCCGGCAAGGTCATCGCGCGCACGAACGGCTTCGCCGACGTGCTGCTGGCGGGCGAGCGTCTGGCCCTGAACCTCCTGCAACGTCTGTCAGGCATCGCCACGCTCACCCGAAAATACGTCGCGGCGGTCGAGGGCACGGGCGCGGTCATCGTCGATACGCGCAAGACCGTGCCGGGTTTGAGGATGCTCGAAAAGTACGCCGTGCAGGCGGGCGGCGGGCGCAACCACCGCTTCGGCCTGGACGACGGCGTGCTCATCAAGGACAACCACATCGCGCTCGCCGGGGGGGTGGGCGCGGCCGTCAAGCGCGCCAAGGAGTCGGTCGGCCACCTGCACAAGATCGAGGTCGAAGTCTCCAACGAGCGCGACCTGCGAGAGGCGCTCGAAGAGGGCGCGGACATTCTGCTCTTAGACAACCTGACGCCCGAAGAGACGGCGCGCTTCGTCCGCCTCGTGCGCGACCGCGCGCCGGGCGTGCTCCTCGAATCTTCGGGCGGCATCACGATTGAGAACGTGCGCGCCTACGCGGAGGCCGGCGTCGATCTCGTCAGCGTCGGCGCGCTCACGCACTCGGCGCGCGCCATGGACATCAGTTTCAAAATCCTGCCGGGCTGACGGAACCGGCCTGAGCGCGAAGCGTGTAAGGATAAAGGTTTGTCAGTTGTCCGTGGTCAGTTGTCCGTCGTCCGAGCTGAGCGACCTTGACACCTGCGACGTGAAGCGAAAGCTTATGCGGCACGAACAACGGACAACGGGCAACTGACCACGGACGGCTTTGGAGGTCTCAAATGTTCTCACGCTCAATCCTGAAGCTCGCGGCGGCGCTTTTCGTCTCGCTCTCCGCCGCGCTGTTCGTCGCCGAGAAGAGTTCGGGCCGGCAGCGGCAGCCGTCGAGGCGCGTCACCAACCCGGTCGATCCGCAGCGTCAGCCTACGCCTGACCCGAACGAGCCGCGCCTCGTCAGCAGCGCCGACGAGCAGGAGCGCGAGACGCCGCGCACAGCGCGCGACCGGCGCAACCGCCAGCAGCAGCAGCAGAGTCAGCAGCAGCGGCAGGACGACGAGTCGCGGCGCGCGCTCGAAGAGCTGACCGACGAGCTGTCGCGGCTCAACAAGAAGGTTGACGACATAGAGAAGCAGCGGAAGGTCGATCTCGTGATGGAGCGGCTGGCGCGCGCCGAGCAGCGGGCCGAGGCCGTGCAGGCGCAGTTGCGCGACACGATGGAGAAGGAGGCCGACCTCCAGGCCCGCCTCGATCAGCTCGAAGAGCAGTCGCGCCCCGAGAACCTCGACCGGCAGCTCGCCACCCTCGGATCGTTCCGGCCCGACGCCGAGCGCGAGCGCCTGCGCGCGCAGTACGAAAACGAGAAGCGGCGCACGCGCGACCTGATCGACGTGAACGCCCGCCAGCGCCAGCGCCTCGAACAGTCGCTCGCGACGGCCGACCAGTTGGTCGAGCGCCTG
>DATHBT010000354.1:0-37268 GCA_035295985.1 Pyrinomonadaceae bacterium
TCGTACTCGTCCAGCTCGACGTGGACGCGCCCCGTGAAGTCGCGCTGCTGCAAGTGCCTGACGAGCGCGGCCAGGTTCACGTAAGCGGTGTCCAGATTCTGGTGGACGGCGCGCCCGCCGCGCGCCCCCGCCCTTCCCGACATAAAACGGCTCCCCTCCTGCCCCGGTCGCGCCGGAGTCTAGCACAGAACGGCGGTGGTCAGTTGTCCGTGGTCAGTTGTCTGTTGTCCGTGCTTTGCGGGCGAGCGACCCGCTGTTGAGGTTCAAGCCGCACAGTCTCAAACAACTGACAACGGACTACGGACAGCGGACAGTTTCAGCGACAACTGACCACGGACAACCGCCATTTGTGTTAGACTCCGCCCCGAAGTCCCCGGCTCTGCCAGACCCAATCTCAAAGACGCACGGACGGCCCAGGAAGAAGATGAGCTTCAACAACCTGTTCCGCACGAAGACGGTCACGCAGATTCAGCGCGACGCCGAACTCGGCTACGGCGACCACGGCGAACTCGAACCCACACACCCGCACCTCAGGCGCACGCTCGGCGTACTCGACCTCACGTCGCTCGGCATCGCCGCCATCATCGGCGCGGGCATCTTCGCCATGATCGGCAACGCCGCCAACGCGGGCGGCCCGGCCGTCATGTTCCTCTTCATCTTCACCGGCTTCGCCTGCGGCTTCTCGGCGCTCTGCTACGCCGAGTTCGCGTCGAAGATTCCCATCGCCGGCTCGGCCTACACCTACGCCTACGCCTCCTTCGGCGAGCTGATCGCGTGGATCATCGGCTGGGACTTGATCATGGAGTACGCCATCGGCAACATCGCCGTCGCGATCTCCTGGAGCGACTACTTCACGGGGATGCTCGCCGGCTACGGCATCGAAATCCCGTCGTACCTGACGATGGACTACCTGACCGCCTCGCGCGGCAGCACCGCCATCGACTCGATGCTGGCAAACGGGCAGGCGATGGAGGCGATCAGGGCCTCGCCCGACGTGCCGGCCGCGGCGGTAGAAGCCTACAACGCCTGGAACACCGCGCCGCAGATCGGCGGCATACGCGTCATCGCCGACATCCCGGCGCTGCTTATCGTCTTCTTCATCACGACGCTCGTTTACGTCGGCATACGCGAGTCGAAGCGCGCCTCGAACGTGATGGTCGCGCTCAAGATGGCGGTCATCCTGCTCGTCATCGTCCTCGGCGCGTTCTACGTCCAGCCGGACAACTGGTCGCCCTTCGCGCCGAACGGCTTCGGCGGGGTCATGTCGGGCGTCGCGGCCGTCTTCTTCGCCTACATCGGCTTCGACGCGCTCTCGACGACGGCCGAGGAGTGCAAGAACCCGCGCCGCGACCTGCCGCGCGCGATGATCTACTCGCTCCTCATCTGCACGGTCGTTTACATCGCCCTCGCGCTCGTGCTCACAGGGATGGTCAGCTACACGAAGCTGGCCGTGGGCGACCCGCTCGCGTTCGTCTTCGGCCCCGAAGGCGCGAACATCCCGTGGGTCGCCGGCGTCGTCGCCATCAGCGCCGTGATCGCAATCGCCACGGTGCTGCTCGTCTTCCAGTTGGGGCAGCCGCGCATCTGGATGGCGATGTCGCGCGACGGCCTGCTCCCGCCGATCTTTTCGAGCATCCACCCGCGCTTCAAGACGCCGTGGTTCTCGACGATCATCACCGGGATCGTCGTCGCCGTCCCGTCGCTCTTCATGAACCTGACGGAGGTGACGGAGCTGTCGAGCATCGGCACGCTCTTCGCCTTCGTGCTCGTGTGCGGCGGCGTCCTGCTCGGCGCGACGACGCGCGGCCAGGGCGAAGGCGGCGGCGAGGGCAAGACGACCTACGTCCCCTACATCAGCTCGCGCTACATCGCGCCCGCGCTGTTCGCGGTGATCGTCGGCGGCATCATCTACTTCAAGCCCGGCGCTTTCGCGTGGCTCTTCAGCACGGTCGATCCGGAAAACCCGGCGGACGGCGCGTGGGAAGTCTTCCGGCACAAGATTCCGCTCGTCGGCTACCTCCTGCTCGCGTGCGTGATGACCGTCCTCTGCTTCGTCAAAAGACTCTCGCTCATCCCCGTCCTCGGCCTGATGAGCTGCTCCTACCTGATGAGCGAGCTGGACATTACGAACTGGCTGCGCTTCGGCATCTGGCTCGCCGTCGGCCTCGTCGTCTATTTCCTCTACGGCTACAAGCACAGCCTGCTCGGTAAGAAAGCCGTTAGCGATTAGCTGTCAGCTATTAGCCGTTAGCAAAACCGAAAGCGGGAGCAGCCTTTGACCGGACTGCTCCCGACTTTTCTTCTGGCTAACAGCTAATAGCTAACAGCTAACAGCTATTTCATCCCAGCCCCGCCTTCAAGTCCGCGTACAGCAGCCGGTGGAACAGGTGCTCGCCGGCCTCGCGTCGCACGGAGAGTCGGCCCGCCCGGTAGGCGCGCGACGCGAGACCGCGCTGGACTGACTTGCAGATCGCAGTGTCCTCGTCCTGGATGCGCTGCCCGACGCGGATGCTCGCGCGGTTGCGCTCTCGCGCGCCTTCGGACACGTCCGCGAAGTAGAAGTCGAAGACGACTTCCGTCCTATCCACGCCCCGTGGCACGACGAGGTTCGTGTCCATCATGCCCTCGTACCAGTTGATCATGAAATTCGGATAGACCCAGTAGTAGAGGGCGCGCGCGCCTCGGCGCACCGCGCCGGTCTGTTCCTCTGCCCCCTCGCTCACCACCGGACTCGACTGCAAACAGTATTTCGGGCCGTTCTCGATTTTGTACTCCGAATAATCGAGCACGCTGTCCAGCCCCTTGTGCAGATGCGGGATGTGGTAGCCGCCGTCGAGGTAGTTATCGACGAAGACCTTCCAGTTGCACTCGAACGAGTAGCGCCGCCGCTCCACCCAGCGGAGACTTTGCAGTTCGAGCGCGCGCAACTGCCCCGTAAGTTCCTCGCCCAGAAACTCCGCGAGCGACGGCCCGCCCACGCCCACGCGTACGAAGACCCAGTTCTCCCACGTCTCACATTCGACCGGCAGCAACCCGTTCGCGGCGCGCTCGAAGTCGCACACGCCGCCGAAGTCGGGCGTACCGCGCAGCTCGCCTTCGAGCGTGTACGTCCACCCGTGGTACGGGCAGCGCAACTGCTTGGCACACCCCTCGGCCTCCGTCATCACCTCCGCCGCGTGGTGCCGGCACACGTTGAAGAACGCGCGCAACCGGCCGTCGTTCCCACGCACGACGACGACGGGTTCGCCCGCCACGTCGCACGTCGCGAACCGCCCCGGCTCTCTCAACTGGTCGGCGCGGCCCGCCAACTGCCATGACCCGGCGAACACGGCCGCCCGCTCAAGCTCATACACGCGCGGATCGACGTACCACGCCGCCGGGATAGTCCAAGCCCTTTCGAGCGGAGCAGTCGCGTCGTAGGATTCGACGATCTCTCGGAGTGAGTCAGCCACGGCCCTCAAAGACTGCGGTTTTCGCGTTGATGGAAGAGCGAATGCCGCCCGCCGCGCACACGGCCGAAGGAGCAGTCAGGACTTGCGCGTAGCAGCAGCGAACGGCGCGGCTGGACTCGCGCGGTCGTCAGACGGCCGGGCGGGCGGCCAGCCTGAGCGGTTGAAGTTTCCAGTAGGTGAGTGAGCGCCAGAGCCACTCCGCCGGCCCGTACCGGAAACGGCGCAGCCACAGGGAGGCGAACCACACCTGAACCGCATACCCGCCCAGCCACACCAGGACGAGCCACACGGGGCCGATCTTACCCATCAAGCCCGGCCCCGGCATGAAGCCGTAGAAGAGCCAGAGGCCGAACAATGTCTGCAATAGATAACACGTGAGCGCCATCCGTCCGACGGGGGCGAACATGAGCAGATAACGCCTCCACCACGAGGCCCGGAACAGGAGCGCCAGCGCCGACGCGTAAGCTAAGGTTAGCGCCAGATACCCGGTCTGAGCGATGAACCTCCTGCCGAATGGTAGGAAGAAGCCGCCGGCCGCCGGGGAGTCGAGGTAACGCCCGGCGATAAGAATGTTGCAAGCGACTCCGATGATCGCACCACCGATCAGCAGCGTGCGGAAAAGTTTGGAATGACGTTCGAGATCGACGTGCAGCGACAGGCGCGCGGCGTAAAGCCCCAGAAGGAGCCGTCCGAAGAGGGCCACCTGATAGGCGATCTGGCCGACTGAAAGCGTGATGTCCCAGTCGTAAAGCCAGTTGACGCGCAACACCTCCGCGTAGGTTCCGGAAGAGAACGTCTCCAGCGCGAGGGCGTTGAGCGCCGTGCGCCCCGGCGCCGGCTCCATCAGCAGTGACCGGAACCCGCCGATCAAAGCCGGCACCAGAACGGCAAAGAACAGGGCGACCCTCAACAGCACCCTGTTCGACACACGCAGGAACAGGGGCAGGAGCAGCCCCCACAGCGCGTAGAACCGTAAGATGTCCCAAAGCCAGAAAAGCCAGGCGTGCGCCGCGCCGATGATGAAGAGCCATCCTATGCGCCGGTAAAACAAGCGTGTGGCGTCGGCCCCACGCGCCATGGCGCGATCCAGGAAGAGCCAGAAGCTCACCCCGAACAGCAGGGAGAACAGCCCCATGAACTTGTTCTCGACGAAGACGAGTTCGAGGAGGTGGACGACGTGATCCACACCGGCCGTCGGCAGCGCCGCCTGCTGCTCGTCGGTCATATACACGTGACCCGAGAAGATGAACAGGTTCGCCGCGAAGACGCCGAGTAGCGCGAAGCCGCGCAGCGCGTCCACGAACTCCACGCGGTCGGCGGCTCGCTTCGGGGTGCCTGACGGCTGCATACGCACTACGGTCTCCGGCGTACAGTTGCCTTATAGTCAGTGGTTCATCAACCCTCTGGCCTGCGGAGCGGGTCAAACCTCTCGTCCGGCGATCCGCATTTCAGACGACGGGCGTCGCCGTCTTCCGCTTCGGGTTGAAGAAGGGCGTCTTGACGACCGTCGCCCCGACGCGGTGGCGGGCGGCCTCGACCGTCACCTCGATCTCGACGCGCGCCCCCACACGCGCGTGCTCGCGCTGCACGGTCGCGAGCGCGATCAGTTTCTTGAGCGTCGGCGACCAGGTCGTCGCCGTCGCCTTGCCCGCCTGCCTCCCGCCCGCGTAAACGGGCACGGCCACGCGCGAAGCCGCGGCCGGCATCGTCGGCGGCAGCCCCACCCGTTCGTACAGACGCTCCACACCCGGCCAGTCAACCTCCAGCCCGACGATCTCCCGCGCGTGCCCGCGCCGCTTCTCCTCTGCGAGCGCCGCCTGCCCGACGAACTTCGCCTTGTCCAGATGGACGAGCCGCCCCAGCCCCATCTCGAACGGCGAATACTTCTGCGACTCGGCCAGCGCCTTCTTGCTGCCGTGAAAGTCCACGTCGATGAGCAGCAACCCGGCCTCGACCCGCGCCACGTCGAGCGCCAGCATCCCGGCCGGGTGGATGTCGAACGCGCGGCCCGCCTCAACAAGCGCGTCCCACACACTGATCGCGGCTTCGGACGGAATCCAGATTTCGTAGCCGAGGTCGCCCGTGTAGCCCGTGCGCGAAACGTCCACGGGAACATTCGCGATCTCGCCCGACGTGACGCGGAAGTATTTCAGGTTCTCTATGTCCGCGCCTTTGACGAGACCCTTCAGCAGCCGCCCCGAAGTCGGCCCTTGCAGCGCGAGCGCCGACACCTGCTCGGAGATGTCTTCGATCTCCACGTCCATCCCCGCCGCGTTCTGCGTGAACCAGCGCAAGGAAGGGTCTGCGGCCGTCCAGCGGTACGTGTTCTCGGCGAGGCGCGAGACTGTGCCGTCGTCGATGACCTTGCCGCGCTCGTCGCACCAAGGCGTATAGATGACCTGACCCACGGAGACCTTCCTCATGTCGCGCGTGACGACGCGATCCACGAGCCGCGTCGCGTCCGCGCCCGTCAGCTGGTACTTGAAGAGCGGCGAGATGTCGATGAGCGCCGAGGCGTTGCGGATGGCGTTGTACTCGTGCTCGTGGTGCGGCTCGTAAGAGCTGACGGCGTAGTAGCCCGACCACTCGCGGTAGCTCAGACTCTCGCAGAGCGCGAACGTTCTCTCGTGAAAGGCCGTACCAATTGGCATAAATGATTCTCTGGCGAGCGATTGTCAGGGCGAGCGATTATAAGTATCCTAGCGAATCTTCATCAAGCATTAATCATTCGCACAGCGCATGGCTCAAAAGTACGACGTGATCGTCATCGGCGGCGGGCACAACGGCCTCGTCAACGCGGCGTACCTGGCGCGCGCTGGGAAGCGCGTGCTGGTGCTCGAACGCCGTTACGTGCTGGGCGGCGCGGCCGTGACGGAGGAGGTGTTTCCTGGCTTCAAGTTCTCGGTCGCGTCCTACGTCGTCTCGCTGCTCCGGCCCGAGATTATTCGTGAGCTTGACCTGCCGCGGCACGGGCTGGAGATTCTGCCGCTCGACGGGACGTTCACGCCGATGCCGGGCGGCGATTACCTGTGGCGCACGAACGATCACGCCAGGACGCGGCGCGAGATCGCGCGCCACTCCAAACTCGATGCTGAGGCTTACGACGAGTACGGCCGCGCGATGGTCGAGATGGGCCGCTTCGTCAAGCCGATCATGGCGATGACGCCGCCCGACCCGACGAGCCTCAACCCGAAGGGGCTGATGGATCTGCTCTTCCTCGGCCGACGCTTTCAAAGACTGCCGCCGGAGGATAAGTACAACCAGGTTCAGTTGATGACGATGAGCGCGGTCGATTTCCTCGACCGCTGGTTCGAGACCGACGTGCTCAAGGCGACGATGTCGGCCTCCGGCATCATCGGCACCTTTCTGGGCGTGCGCTCGCCCGGCACGGCCTACGTGCTGTTGCACCACTACATGGGCGAGATCGACGGCGCGTTCCGCTCGTGGGGCCTCGCGCGCGGCGGCACGGGCGCGATCTCGAACGCTATCGCCGACGCCGCGCGCGAGGCCGGCGCGGAGATTCGCACCGAAGCGCCGGTTGAGAAGATCATCCTGAAAGACGGGCGCGCGGCGGGCGTCCGTCTGCAAAGCGGCGAAGAGATTCAGGCGGACGTTGTCTCGTCCTCAGTCGATCCGCGTCTCACCTTCATGCGGATGGTCGGCGAGGAGCACTTGCCCGAAGACTTCGTCGAGGACATCCGCCGCTACAAGTTCCGCGGCTCTTCGGGCAAGGTCAACCTCGCGCTCGACGCGCTGCCCGACTTCAAAGCGATGCCCGGCGCGGGCGCGCACCTGCGCGGCGCGATCTCGATCTCGCCGAGCGTCGAGTACATGGAGCGCGCCTACGACGATGCCAAGTACGGCCGCTTCTCGCGCCGGCCGTACATCGACATGGTGATCCCCTCCCTCACCGATCCGTCGGTCGCGCCGCCGGGCAAGCACGTCGTGTCGTGCTTCGTGCAGTACGCGCCGTACAACCTGAAGGAAGGGACTTGGGACGAGCGGCGCGAGGAGTTCGGCGACACGGTCATCGACACCATCGCCGAGCACGCGCCGAACATACGGGACATCATCCTCCACCGGCAGGTCTTGACGCCCTTGGACATCGAGCGCGAGTTCGGCCTCACGGAGGGCAACATCTTTCAGGGCGAGCTGACGCTCGAACAACTCTTCTTCCTGCGCCCCGCGCCGGGCTGGGCGCAGTACCGCACCCCCGTCAAGAACCTCTACATGTGCGGCTCGGCCACGCACCCCGGCGGCGGCATCATGGGCGCTTCCGGCCGGAACGGCGCGGAGAAGATATTGCTAGACATGAAGCGCGGAAGAATCAAGTAAAGCTGTCCGTTGTCCGTGGTCAGTTGTCAGTTGTTCGGGCTTCGCCGGCTCGACGCCTGCGACTGAGCGCGGCGGCTTGTCAGGCACGTACAAAGGACAACTGACAACTGACCACGGACAAGTTTTTATGTCTAACGAAAGAGTCGTCATTGTCGGGGCGGGCCACAACGGGCTGGTGGCGGCGTGCTATCTGGCGCGCGCTGGCGCGTCGCCGCTCGTCCTCGAACGGCGCGGGGTGGTCGGCGGCGCGGCCGTCACGGAGGAGTTTCATCCGGGCTTCCGCTGCTCGACGCTCGCGCACGCGGCGGGGCCGCTGTCGCCGCGAGTCGCGCGCGACCTCGCGCTCGAACGCCACGGCCTAGCGTTCGTTAACACAGACGTTCGCGTCTTCGCCCCCGCGCCGGACGGCCCGTCGCTCACGATCTACGACGACGCGGCGCGCACGGCGCGCGAGCTTCAAAATCTTTCCGCGAAAGACGCGGGCAGTTACCCGGAGTTCTGCGAGAGCTTCCGAAGAATCGGCCGCGTGCTCGCGCCGGTGCTCGATGCGACGCCGCCTTCGATTGAAAAGCCGACGGCGGGTGAGTTGTGGCAACTCGGCAAGGTCGGAAAAGATTTCCGACGCTTAGGCAAGCGCGACGCCTACCGTCTGCTGCGCTGGGGGCCGATGGCGGTGGCCGATCTCGCGGCCGAGTGGTTCGAGACGGAGCTGCTGCGCGCGACGGTCGCCGCGCGCGGAATCTACGGCGCGTTCGCCGGGCCTTGGTCCGCGGGCACGAGTCTGGGCCTGCTCGTGCAGGCGGCGCTCGGCGGGCACCCGGTAGCGCCGGCCGCGTTCCCGCGCGGCGGGATGGGCGCGCTCACGGAGGCGCTGGCCTCCGCGGCGCGCGAGGCGGGCGCGGAGATTCGCACCGGCGCGGGCGTCGAGAGAGTTCTCGTGAAGGACGGCCGGGCGGCCGGCGTCGTGCTCGACGGGGGGGAAGAGATCGCGGCGCGCGCCGTCGTCTCGAACGCAGACCCCCGCACGACATTTTTGCGGCTAGTCGATCCCATCGAACTCGAACCCGACTTCCTCGCCAAAATCCGCGCCTACCGCTCGAAGGGCGCGGCGGCGAAAATCAACCTCGCGCTCGCCGGCCTTCCGAGCTTCGCTGCGCTGAAAGACGAAGGCGACGCGCGCGCTGCGAAGCTGTCGGGGCGCATCCACATCGGCCCGGAGATCGACTACCTTGAGCGCGCCTTCGACGCCGCGAAGTACGGCGATTTCTCGCCCGCACCATATCTCGACGTGACAATCCCGACCGTCGCCGATCCGTCGCTCGCGCCCGAAGGGCGGCACGTGATGTCGATCTACGCGCAGTTCGCGCCGCGCTATTTGAGGCGGGGCGACTGGGCGACGCGCCGCGAAGAGTTCGCCGACGCGGTCGTCAAAACCCTCGCCGAGTACGCGCCCGATCTCGAAGGTCTGATCCTCGCGCGCCAGATCGTCACGCCCGACGAACTCGAACGCGAGTACAATCTAGCGGGCGGCCACCCCTTGCACGGCGAGATGTCGCTCGATCAGTTCTACACCTTCCGCCCCCTGATCGGCTGGGCGCAGTACCGCACGCCGATCAACGGACTCTACCTCTGCGGCGCGGGCGCGCACCCCGGCGGCGGCGTCACCGGCGCGCCGGGCGCGAACTCGGCGCGCGAGATTCTGAAAGAACTCAAATAGCTGTTAGCTGTTAGCCAGAACAGAACGCGGGAGGCAGTTACGTCGAACTGCTTCCCGCGTTCTGTTTGTCGCCAACGCTGCTGGTGCTTTCAGCGCCGACCCTCTGGCTAACAGCTAATCGCTAACAGCTCATAGCTGAGAGCGTCAGCTCTCCTTCGCCCAGACGCGCGGCTCCTGCTGGCGGCCGGCGGCCCAGGGGGCGTCGGCGAAGCGCGGGCGGCGGCGGATGCGGCTGAAGACGTAGAGGTTGGTGAAGTGCATCGCGCCGAGGACGACCAGCACGAGGCCGACCTTGTAGGAGAGCGCCTCGATGCCTTCGCGCAGGGTCGTCACGTCGTAGCCGAGGCGCAGCGCGAGGCTGACGTAGCCGAAGTTGACGAGGTAGAAGCCGACGACGAGCAGGTGGTTGACCGAGTCGGCCAAATCTTCGTTGCCGCTGAACACATCGACGAGGAAGATGCGCCCGTTCTTGTGGAGCGTGTGCGCGACCCAGACGGTCAGCGCGACGCTGGTGCAGAGGTACGCGAGGTACGTGAAGACGATGATCTGGCTGTTCATGGTGTTGCCCTCCCTTGCGGCCCCGGCGTTTCGCGGCGTCTCGTTCGGCCTTGCCGCGGGCCGTCGCCTTCACTCATAACAACCCGCGTGCCGCGCAACCGGCCTGACGAGTCCTGACGGTTCACGCTCGCGCGCACGACGAGCGAAACGTATGCAGGGGCAGGGCTTGTCGCTGCCCGCTCGTTTCCCGCCCTTCAATTCGCGCTTACCCGCTCGGCGGCGGGACAAGCCCTGCCCCTGCAATTTTGCTGGCGAGTTGCGGAGGCGTCATGCGATTCCTGGCAACTTGCAAAGAGCGGCGGTCGTTTCACATTTTCTGAGGCCGCGAAAATCCCTACGCCGTTCGGCCCGCCAAGGAGTTTCCCGCCATGTCCCCCGAACAACTCTTCTCGCTCTGCACGATGCTGGTCTTGCCCGGCTGGCTGCTGCTCGTCTTCCTGCCGCGCTGGCGCTGGACGGCGCGGCTCGTCGCGGGCGTCGCCATCCCGCTCGCCCTGGCCTGCGTCTATCTGTTCCTCGTCGCGACGCACTTCGGCCAATCGGAGGGCGACTTCAACTCGCTCGCCGGCGTCTCCAAACTTTTCCAGAACCCTTACAACCTGCTCGCGGGCTGGATTCACTACCTCGCCTTCGATCTGTTCATCGGCGCGTGGCAGGTGCGCGACGCTCAGCGCGTCGGTGTACACCACCTGCTCGTCGTGCCGTGCCTGTTGTTAACCCTCTTCTTCGGCCCCGTCGGCCTGCTGCTCTATTTCGCCCTGCGCTTCGCGCTCAGGCGGCGGTTCTTCCTCGGAGGGGACGGGGATGCGCGCGCTTGAGTTCGCCGGAAGCTTCGCGGCCGTCCACGCGGCGGCCTTCGTAGCCGTGACAGATAAACCGTGACGGGCGACGGGAGAAGGCAGGTGAATAGCGAATGGTGAATCGTGAATAGAAGGAAGCCGTTCTGATCTATTCACGATTAACAATTCGCTATTCACGCCTTTTCCCGCCCCGCTTTACGGTTCACCCGTCACGGCCTTTATAATCTCCGCCAAACCGGCGGCGGCAGTTTTGCCGAGTCGTCGCCCGCCCGACCCGCGTCCCGATCATATTTGACGGAGGCTCGAACCAGGTGAGTCTGACACTGCTCGCGCTCGGCTTCCTCGTCGTGCTCGCCGCCGCCTACAGGCTCTACGGCGGCTGGATCGCGCGCCAGTTCGCGCTCGACGACGCGCGCGCCACGCCGGCCAACGAGGTGAACGACGGCGTTGACTTCGTGCCCACCCGCCCCTTCTACCTCTTCGGCCAACACTTCTCGGCCATCGCGGCGGCCGGCCCCATCGCCGGCCCGATCCTCGCCTGCCAGGCGTTCGGCTGGCTGCCGTGCCTGCTGTGGATCGGCTTCGGCGTCGTGCTCATCGGCGCGGTGCATGATTTTACGAGCCTCGCCGCGTCCGTCCGACACGGCGCGCGCTCGGTCGCGGATATCGCGCGCGAGCACCTGGGCAGACGCGCCGGGATAGCGATGATGGCGTTCATCTGGATCGCGCTCGTCTATGTCATCGTGGCGTTCGCGGACATCACGGCCGGCACGTTCGTCGGCGGGTCGGAGGAGTTGGCCGGTGCGAGCGGCTTCAACCCCGGCGGCGCGGTCGCGGCGGCGAGCGTGATGTACCTGCTGCTCTCCATCCTGCTCGGACTCGTCGAGCGTTTCCTGAAGCCGCCGCTCTGGCTCTCGACCGTCGTGTTCGTGCCCGCGGCCTTCGCGCTCTCGTGGCTCGGCACGAAGGTCTCGACCGCCCTGCTCCTCGATCACAAGACGTGGGGCGTCCTCATCCTCATCTACTGCTGCGTCGCTTCGGTAGTGCCCGTCTGGGCCTTACTCCAGCCGCGCGGCTACCTGGGCGGCTTCATCCTCTACGCGGCGCTCGCGCTCGGCGTGTACGGCGTGCTGGCCGGAGGGCTGTCGGGGGAGTTCACGATCCAGCAGCCGGCGTTTAAGTCTTGGGACGTCGGCGGCTTGACGGGGACGCTGTTCCCCTTCCTCTTCGTCACCATCGCGTGCGGCGCGTGCTCCGGCTTCCACGGGCTGGTCTGCTCGGGGACGACCTCGAAGCAGATCGACCGCGAGTCGCACATCAAGCCGGTCGGCTACGGCGCGATGCTGGCCGAGGGCTTCGTCGCGCTGATCGCCTTGGTCACGATCATGATCGTCGCGCCCGCGGCTATCGCGAAGGGGACGGCGCCGGGCACGATCTACGGCAACGGCATCGGCCGCTTCCTGACGCTCATCATCGGCCCCGAACATCTGGCGTTTGCCGTCACCTTCGGCGCGATGGCCTTCTCAACCTTCGTCTTCGACACGCTCGACGTGTGCACGCGGCTCGGCCGGTACATCGTGCAGGAGCTTCTGGGCTGGCGCGGGCGGGCGGGGGCGGTCGTGGGGACGCTTTTGACGATGGCGCTCCCCTTCTATTTCGTCGTCTTCGCGCCGCCCAACTCCTGGTCGCTCTTCTGGACGCTCTTCGGCGCGTCGAACCAGTTGCTCGCTGCGCTCACGCTGCTCGCCATCACGGTCTGGCTCCGCCAGTCGCGCCGCCGCATCGGATTCACGCTCTACCCGATGCTCTTCGTCCTCGTCATCACCCTCTGGGCGCTCGTCAAACTCGTCATCGGCAACCTCGCCGCCGTCGCCGTCTTCGACGCCGGCGTCGTCCGCGACGTGAAGTTCATCAACGCCATCGCCTCCGCCGCCCTCGTCGCGCTCGCCCTCTACCTCGCCGCGACGGCGCTCCTGAAGCTGCGGCGCGAGCGCGGGCCGGGCGCGCTCGTCCCGGAGGGCGCGTAGCAGTTACCGCAGTCTGCGGTCGCCATCCCCGTAAGGGGATGCAGATAATAGCCGGGGGCAGAGCGAGGACGCGCCAGCGTCCGCAGCGCCGCCCCCGGAACCGCAGCCCGTATCAACCCGACCCTGAAAGGGTCGCAGCCTCACAGGGGGGCCTCACATGGCGCAGACGCTTGTCAGCCTGCTCGTCCACGTCGTCTTCTCGACGAAAAACCGCGCCGACCTCATCACGCCGGAGATCGAACCCGACCTGTTCGCCTATGTAGGCGCGATCCTCAAGAACCACGAGTCGCGCGGCCTCGCCGCGGGCGGCACGGCCAATCACATGCACCTGCTCGTCTCCCTGTCGAAGAACGTGGCGTTGAGCGCGCTCGTCGCAGAGGTGAAGAAGAGCACGTCGAAATGGATTAAAACAAAGGGGCAGGAGTTCGGCGGCTTCGCCTGGCAGGACGGCTACGGCGCGTTCACAATCGGGCAGTCGAACGTCGCCCCGTTGAAGAGCTACATCGCGCGGCAGAAGGAGCACCACCGCGAGAGGTCTTTCGAGTCGGAGTTGAGGGCGCTGCTGGAAAGGTACGGCGTCGCCTACGACGAGCGACACCTGTGGGGCTGAGGCTGCGACCCTTTCAGGGTCGGGTACTTGTTTGCCGCGCGACCGGGGGCGGCGCGTCGCCGCTCGCCTGCGGCTCGCGGCTTCGGCTTGCCCCCGGCTATTGTCTGACGCCCTTTCAGGGCTGAAGCAGTTTAAGGAATTACTACTTCTTGCAGTCCGCGAACTCGTTCTTCACCACAGCGCCGCCCTTCATCACGAAGCGCACGCGCTCAAGCTCGGCGATGTCCGCGAGCGGGTCGCCGGAGATGGAGACGAGGTCTGCGAACTTGCCGGCCTCGACCGTGCCGACGCGATCCTGCCAGCCGAGCAGCTCGGCGGCGTCGGCCGTGACGGCGCGGATGATCGCCGCGGCCGGCATCCCCGCGCGCCTGAGCGCCGTGAGCATCAGCAGGCTCGCCTGCCCGCGCGTGCGGCCGGGGTAGCGCCACCACATGTCGGAGCCGGGCGCGATCTTCACGCCCGCCTTCATCGCGCGCCGCAACACGTCGGACGAAGGCTCGACGAGGCGGGCCATGAACGCCTCGAAGTCCGCGCGCTCCTTCGCGGACATGGCGCGCGCCGAGGTGAAGATGTGCGCGATTGACTCCGGCGTCCAGACCGTCGCGCCGAGGAAGGTTCCGCGCTCGCGCATCATCAGCAAGACCTCGTCGGTCGCCTCCGTCGCGTGCTCGACCGAGTCCACGCCCGCCTCGACCGCGGCGCGGACGGCTGCCGCCGACGTGGCGTGCGCCGCTACCTTCACGCCGCGCGAGTGGGCCTCTTCGACTATGGCGCGCAGCTCGTCCAACTTGAGCGCGCGGTTGCCGTCGTCCGCGACCACCTTGATCACGTCCGCCCCCGCGAACAGCACCTCGCGCACGGCGCGGCGCGCGTCCTCCGCCCCGCTCACGGTGCGAAACTCCTGCGCCAAGATCGCCTCGGCCATCGCCGGGTCGATGCCGGCGAGCGTCTGCCCGCCGGGCGGGGTGAGCTTGCGCGCGGAGGCGAGGATGCGCGGGCCGGGCAGGAGTCCGGCGTTGACTGCGTCGCGCAGCGCGGCGTCGCCGTGCGTGCCGGAGTGGCCGAGGTTTCGGACGGTCGTGATGCCAGCCTCCAAATCCTCGCGCGCCATCGCCGCGCCGAGCAGCGCGCGCCGCACAGCGCCCTGCTGCACGAGCGTGACGATGACGCTCTCCGTGATGTCGAGCCGCCCCTCCATCGCGCTCAGCAGGTGCGAGTGGCTGTCGATGAGGCCGGGCAGCACGGTCGCGTTGCCGAGATCGACGACGGTCGCACCTTTGGGCGCGCGCGCCTGCACCTCCGCGAGCGGGCCGACGAGCTTGATACGCTCGCCCTCGACGAGCACGCCGTAGTTCGACAGGTACCGGCCCGTCCTCACGTCGAGCAGCCGGCCGGCTTTGACGAGCGTTATCCTCGCGGCTTCAGCGCCGCCGCCCTCCTGCGCGTGAGTGACGGGTGCGAGCGGCGCAAGGCCGAGGAGCAGCGCGGCGGCGGCGATCCTTCTGTTCACGTAGAAAACCCCTTTCGGCGGCGGCTGCCGCGGGAGTCGGCTGTTAACTGGCAGGTAAGGCGTCCAGGTTTGATGGCCGCGACGCGCGGCTCGGTTCGCCCGGCATGATGCCACAACGGCCGTGCGCGCGTCGCGGCGCGTTCGCGGGCCGGGGGCGACCTCATTCGGGCGGCGGCGACACAAATTCAGGATAACCCGCGTGCGCTGCCGGATGGACAGTTCGCGGTCGAATCGGCAATAATTACCGCTTTCCAGCGCGACCCGGCTGAAGTTTAGTGGGCGACGAAGCGCGCTTCCGGCGGTCTTCGTCTGCCCGCACGCGCGCCCGGCCGCCGGGAGCGCAAGGGAACGTCCCCCGACTTACTCTACCGACAGGAAGGAATCTCTCAACCGTGGAATCAACTGCGCCCGGCGCCGCCGGCCTGCTCTTGCTCGCGCTCACAGACATCGCCTACTTCGCACTCTGGACGGGAATGGCCGGCCTCGCGCTCGCCGCGCTCACCTATTTCTCCGTTCGCCGCCAGCCAGCCGGCGCGCCCGTGATGCAGGACATCGCCGAACAGATTCACGCCGGCGCGATGGCCTTCCTCAAGCGCGAGTACACGGTCGTCGTCCCGTTCCTCGCGCTCGTCGCGGCGCTGCTCTACTGGGCCATCGGGCCTTACACGGCGCTGGCCTACATCGGCGGCGGGCTGTGCTCGATCTTCGCGGGGCTGGCCGGCATGGAGGCCGCCACGCGCGCCAACGTCCGCACGAGCGAGGCGGCGCGCGCTTCGGGTCAGGCCAAGGCCCTGCGCATCGCCTTCAACGGCGGCGCGGTGATGGGGCTGTCGGTCGCGAGCCTCGGCCTCTTGGGCATCGGCCTCATCTTCTCGCTGCTCGTGCCGGGCGTCATGAGGTTGACCGGCGTCGCGCAGGACAACGAGTGGCGCGTCTTCTCCGAAATCATCTCCGGCTTCGCGATGGGCGCGAGTTCCATCGCGCTGTTCGCGCGCGTCGGCGGCGGCATCTACACGAAGGCCGCGGACGTGGGAGCGGATTTGGTCGGCAAGGTCGAGGCCGGGATACCGGAAGACGATCCCCGGAACCCCGCGACGATTGCGGACAACGTCGGCGACAACGTCGGCGACGTGGCGGGCATGGGCGCGGACATCTTCGAGTCCTACGTCGGCGCGGTGATCGCGACCATCGCCATCGCGGCGACCAGCCCGCTGATCGTGAACAACTTTAACGCCGTCTCGCTCCCAATCGCCTACACGGTCGCCGGCCTCGTCGCCTCCGTCATCGGCATCGGCTTCATGCGCATACTTGAGCGCAGCAACCCGGCGACGGCCCTGCGCGGCACGACCTTCATCGCCGCCGGCCTCTTCCTCGTCTTTGCCTACTTCCTGACGCGGATGCTGCCGATCAACCAGCGCGTGGCCGACGGCGGCGCGGAGTATAACGTGATGGGGCCGTTCTACGCCGTCCTCGCGGGCACGGCCGCCGGCATCCTGATCGGCCTCGTCACCGAGTACTACACGGCCGGGAAACCGATCCGCCGCATCGCGGACGCTTCGGAGACCGGCGCGGCGACGAACATCATCACGGGCCTGGCGGTCGGCATGCAGAGCTGCCTGATCCCGATCCTGATCATCTGCGCCGCCATCTACGGGGCCCACTACGCCGCCGGACTCTACGGCATCGCCATCGCCGCGGTCGGCATGCTCGCCACGGTCGGCGTCACCATGTCGGTTGACGCCTACGGCCCCATCGCCGACAACGCCGGCGGCATCACCGAGATGTCGCACCTCGGCCCCGAAGTCAGAAAGATCACCGACGGCCTCGACGCCCTCGGCAACACGACCGCCGCCATCGGCAAGGGCTTCGCCATCGGCTCGGCCGCGCTCACCGCGCTCGCGCTCTTCTCGGCTTACGCGTCGGCCGTCGGCCTGCGCGACGAGGGACTCGATCTCGTCAACCCGCTCGTCGTTATCGGCCTCTTCATCGGCGGCGTGATGCCCTTCTTCATCGGCGCGAGCACGATGACCGCGGTCGGCCGCGCCGCGGCGGGCATGGTCGAGGAGGTGCGCCGCCAGTTCCGCGAGATACCGGGGCTGATGGAGGGCACGGCCAAGCCCGACTCGGCGCGCTGCGTTGACATCTCGACGAAGGCTGCGCTGCGCGAGATGATCATTCCGGGCGCGAGTGCCGTCGCCGTGCCGATAGTCGTCGGGAAGCTCCTTGGCGTGCAGGCGCTCGGCGGGCTGCTCGCGGGCGCGACCGTGACGGGCGTGATGCTCGCGCTGTTCATGGCGAACGCGGGCGGCGCGTGGGACAACGCCAAGAAGTACATCGAGGGCGGCGCCCACGGCGGCAAGGGTTCCGACCCGCACAAGGCCGCGGTCGTCGGCGACACGGTGGGCGACCCCTTCAAGGACACTTCGGGGCCTTCGCTCAACATCCTGATCAAGCTGATGTCGGTCGTCAGCCTCGTGCTCGCGCCTTGGTTCATCAGGTGACGCGCGCGGCGTGAGCGGCGGGGCGGGCGGCGCGATGCCGCGACCGCCGCCGGGCCTGACAGGCGCGGATCGTTCTTTTTCAGCCGTCGGCCCCCGCGGGCGGCGGCTGATTTTTTTCGCGACCGGAAGGGAGGTTCTTCGCCGTGGACTTGCGGATGCTCTTCGTCTTCCTCGTCAGCCTGGCCGCGCTCGGCTTCGCGGTCTTCCTGATCCAGAACGTGATGCGGCGCGACACGGGCACGGAGGCGATGCGCAACATCTCCGACGCGATCCGCGAGGGCGCGGAGGCGTTCCTCCGGCGTCAGAACCTGACGATCATCTACCTCGCGCTCGCGCTCGCCGCGCTCATCTTCGTCGTGTACGGGTACGTTCGCGCGCACAACGCGGCCGACCCCACGGGCACGCCGCTGGAGCTTGCCTTCTGGACGACGCTCTCGTTCGTGCTCGGCGCGGCCTCTTCGGTCGCCGCAGGCTACGTCGGCATGTGGGTCGCGATCCGTGCGAACATTCGCACGGCCTCCGCGGCAACGCGCTCGTTGAACGGCGCGTTGCAGACGGCCTTGCGCGGCGGCGCGGTCTCCGGCCTCTTCGTCGTCGCGCTGTCCCTGCTCGGCATCGCGATCCTGTTCGAGCTGGTGCGTCTGTCGGGCGCGGCCGGCGAGGGGCCGCGCGCGGCGGCGAAGATTCCGCTTTTGATCGCGGGCTACGCCTTCGGCGCGTCGTTCGTCGCGCTCTTCGCGCAGCTCGGCGGCGGCATCTACACGAAGGCCGCGGACGTTGGGGCAGACTTGGTCGGCAAAGTCGAGGCCGGGATACCGGAGGACGATCCGCGGAACCCGGCCGTGATCGCAGACCTCGTCGGCGACAACGTGGGCGACTGCGCGGGGCGCGGGGCCGACCTGTTCGAGTCAACGGCGGCCGAGAACATCGGCGCGATGATCCTCGCGGCGGCCCTGGCCTCGTCGAACCCCGAGTTCTTCACCGAGCGTCAACTGCTCGGCATCATCCTCTTCCCTTTGGTCGCGCGCGCCTTCGGCCTAGTCGCCTCCATAGTCGGCATCATGTTCGTCCGCACGCGCGAGGAGGGCGACCCGATGCAGGCGTTGAACCGCGGCTACTACGTGACGACCCTGCTCGCGGCCGTCGGATTCCTCGCCGCGACCTACTGGCTGCTGCGCCCAGAAGGCCCGAACCGCGCCGCCGCCTCCGACGCGTGGCTCTACTTCTACGCGTGCGGTCTGATCGGGCTGGTGACGGCGATCCTTTTCGTCTTCATCACGCAGTACTACACGGAGTATCGCTACCGGCCCGTGCGCGAGATCGCCGCCGCGTCGCAGACCGGCCCGGCGACGAACGTCATCAGCGGCGTCGCCGTCGGCCTCGAATCGACGGCCTACCCCGTCCTCGTCATCGCCGCCGCCATCGTCGGCTCTTACTACCTCGGCTCCGCTTCCGGCCTGCGCAACGCCGGACTCTTCGGCACGGCCGTGGCGGCGATGGGGATGCTGGGGACGGCGGCCTACATCCTCGCGATGGACACCTTCGGGCCGATCACGGACAACGCGGGCGGCATCGTCGAGATGTCCCAGCAGCCCGAAGAGATTCGCGCCAAGACCGACCGGCTCGACGCCGTCGGCAACACGACGAAGGCGCTCACGAAAGGCTACGCCGTCGGGTCAGCCGCGCTCGCCGCGTTCCTGCTCTTCTCCGCGTATCTGGACGAGGTGAAGAACTACGGCCTGAACCTCGGCGTGGGGGCGATGGGTTCGGCCGAGGCCGGGAAGGGCGCGGAGCTGTTCATCATCAACCTCGCCAAGCCGGAGGTCTTCATCGGCGGCCTCCTGGGGGCGATGCTCGTCTTCCTCTTCTCGTCGCTCGCGATCCGCGCCGTGGGCAAGGCCGCGAACCACGTCATAAGGGACGTGCGCGAGCAGTTCGCGGCAGACCCCGGCATCCTCGCCGGCACGTCGAAGCCCAACTACGGGCGGACGGTTGACATCGTCACGCGCGCGGCGTTGCGCCAGATGATTTTGCCGGGCGTCCTCGCCGTCGGGCTGCCCATCGTCGTCGGGCTAGTCTTCCGCGGACTCTTCTACTCGCAGATCGCCGCTGACGACCGCCGCGCGAGCGTGGCCTCGCTCGTCGGCAACCCGCGCTACGCGCACCTGGCGACGGGCGCGGAGGTGGTCGCCGGCCTGTTGATGATCGGGACAATCGCCGGTATCTTGTTAGCGCTCTTTCTCAACAACAGCGGCGGCGCGTGGGACAACGCCAAAAAATACGTCGAAACCGGCGAGTACGGCGGCAAGCGCAGCGAGGCGCACCGCGCGGCCGTTGTCGGCGACACGGTCGGCGACCCCTTCAAGGACACGGCAGGGCCTTCCTTGCACGTCCTCATCAAGCTGCTCGCGACCGTGACGCTGGTGCTCGCGCCGCTGTTCATTTAGCTGTTAGCGGTTAGCTGTTAGCTGTTAGCCGGAAGGGGTCAGCTTTCAACCTTCGCCTAAGTTTTTGTTTTTGGTTTTGCTAAAAGCTAACAGCTAAAAGCTAACAGCTTCTCCGAGGTCTCCTGTGAACACATACGCTAAAGCCGAAACTCTGAGCGGCGCGTTGCTCGCGCCGGTTGACTGGGCGAAGCGCGCCGCGCTCGTCGTCGCCTTCAGTCTGTTGATCGCGCTCTCCGCGCAGGTCGTCGTGCCGCTGCCGTGGACGCCCGTGCCCGTCACGCTCCAGACGTTCGCGGTGCTGCTGACGGGCGCGCTGCTCGGCTCGCGGCTCGGCGCGCTGGCTCTCTTCGCGTACCTGTTGGAAGGCGCGGCAGGGCTGCCGTTCTTCTCGATGGGGCGCGGCGGCGCGGCCCACCTGCTCTTTGGCCCGACGGCCGGCTACCTGCTGGCCTACCCCGTCGCCGCGTTCGTCACCGGCTGGCTCGCGGAGCGCGGGTGGGATCGCCGCTACCTGTCGGCGGCGGCGGCGATGGCTATCGGATCGGCGATCATCCTCGCGGGCGGCTGGATGGGAATGCTGCGCTTCTTCGCGCCGGCCGAGGCGTTCACGCGCGGCGTCGCGATGTTCATCGCGGGCGACGTGTTGAAGATCGCGCTGGCCGCGGCCGTGCTCCCTTCGGGCTGGGCGCTCGTCAGAGCCGGAAGGAAGTAGGCAGAGTGCGGAAGGCGGTAGGCAGTCAAGATAAAGACGAATCGCGCACCGTTTCCTGACTGCCCACCGCCTTCCGCACTCTGCCTTCCGCTTTATGACTGCTCCCGTCCCAAACGACGAGGCCGCGCGGCTCAGGGCGCTCGAAGAGTGCCGCGTGCTCGACACCGGCTCGGAGTCCGCATTCGACGACATCGTGCGGCTGGCGGCGCAGTTCTGCCGCACGCCCGTCGCCCTCATCAGCCTCGTCGATAGGGATCGGCAGTGGTTTAAGGCGCGCGTCGGGCTGGAGCTGGAAGAGCTGCCGCGCGAGGTCGCCTTCTGCGCGCACGCCATCTGCGGCCCCGGCGCGCTCGTCATCCCGGACGCCGCGTCCGACCCGCGCTTCGTCTCGAACCCCATCGTCCACACCGGCCCGCACGTGCGCTTCTACGCGGGCGTACCCCTGCTCACCGAGGACGGCCACGCGCTCGGCACGCTCTGCGTCATCGACCACGTCCCGCGCGAACTCACCGAAGAGCAACTGGGCGCGCTGCGGGTGCTCTCGCACCACGCGACCGCCCTGCTTGAGCTGCGCCGCCGCACGGTCGCGCTCGACGAGGCCAACCGCGAGCTGCGACGCGAGGCCGCCGTGCGCGAGGCGGCCGAGCGCGGGCGCGAGGAGCTGCTGGCGCGCGAGCGCGGGGCGCGGTCGTCGGCCGAAGAGAGCGAGCGCCACTACCGCTTCCTCGCCGAGGCCATCCCGCAGCAGGTCTGGACGGCCACGCCCGACGGCGCGCTCGACTACCTCAACCGCCAGACGCTCGACTACTTCGGCCTTTCCGAGGACAAACTTTTGGGGTGGGGCTGGCAGCAGGTAGTCCACCCGGACGACCTGTCAGAGTCGCTCGAACGCTGGCGCCACTCGCTCGCCACGGGCGAGACCTACGAGGTGGAGTTCCGCCTGCGCCGCGCCGCGGACGGCGAGTTCCGCTGGCACCTCGGGCGCGCCCTCCCGATGCGCGACGACGCCGGGCGCATCGTCCGCTGGTTCGGCACCAACACCGACATAGACGATCAGAAGCGCCTCTACCGCATCGCGCAGGAGGCCAACCGCGCGAAGGACGAATTCCTCGCCACGCTCTCGCACGAGCTGAGGACGCCGCTCACCTCCATCATGGGCTGGGCCGAGATGCTCTCGCTGGGGATGCTCGACGAGGCCGCGCGCCGCCACGCCGTCGAGGTCATCGAGAAGAGCGCGCGCTCGCAGGCACAACTCATCGCCGATCTTCTGGACGTTTCGCGCATCAGCGCCGGCCGCCTACGGCTCGACGTGCGCCCGACAGACCTGCGCTCGGTCGTCGAGGCCGCGGCCGACGTGGTGCGCCCGGCGGCCGACGCGCGCTCGATCAGCCTCGATCTCAAGCTCGATCCGAAAATCGGCAAGGTGTCTGCCGACCCCGACCGTTTGCAGCAGGTCGTCTGGAACCTGCTGTCGAACGCTGTCAAGTTCACGCCTGAGGGCGGGCGCGTCTCGGTGCGGACGGCGGCGGCGGAGGGCCACGCGGAGATCACGGTGACGGACACGGGCGCCGGGATCAGGCCGGAGTTTCTGCCCCACGTCTTCGACCGCTTCCGCCAGGCCGAGAGCCACATGACGCGCGCCCACGGCGGACTCGGCATCGGCCTCTCCATCGTCCGCCACCTTGTCGAGCTGCACGGCGGCACCGTCCGCGCCGAATCGGAGGGCGAGGGCCGCGGAGCGACCTTCCGCGTCCGCCTCCCGCTGCCCAAAGAGAGGCCCGCCGCCCGCACGACGCGCCGACGCAAGGCCGCGCACACTTAAACGCGCCCCATGTTCACGATCAAAGTCCGCTCAAGCCGGCGCGAGGAGATGGTCGAGTTCACGGACGAGGTGCGCCGCCTCCTGCGCGAGTCGGGCGCGCGCGAGGGCGTCCTGACGCTCTTCGTCCGCCACACGACCGCGGGCCTCACCGTCAACGAGAACGCCGACCCGGACGTGCCCCGCGACATCCTCCACCACCTGCGCGCCCTCATCCCCCAGCACGGCGCGGGCTTCCGCCACGCCGAAGAGAACTCCGACGCCCACCTCAAAGCATCGCTCACGGGCGCGAGCCTGACGATTCCCTTCGCCGACGGCGAGTTGCTGCTCGGCCGCTGGCAGGGGATTTTCCTGTGCGAGTTCGACGGAGGGCGTGAGCGTGAAGTGATAATGAAAGTGATGAGTGATGAATAGCTGTCAGCTATTAAAGGGAAGAAGAGTTCCTTCTATGGCTAACAGCTAACGGCTAACGGCTAATAGCCGTCTCACCACGCGCGCGACCACTTCGGGCCTTCTTGCCCGCCGTCGCGCAGGCGCGAGTTGACGCCGGCCCGTAGTTCCAGAAGTCTCCCGAAGAGCCAGAGCAGGTCGGAGAGGCGGTTGAGGTAGGCCGTGACTTCGGCCGGGACTTCCCCGCCCGATTCCGCGAGGCGGACGACCGCGCGCTCGGCGCGGCGGCAGACCGTGCGGGCCACGTCGTATGCGGCGGCGGCGGCGTGATCGCCGGGCAGCGACCAGTCGGACAGAATCTCCTCGGTCGCCTCGATGCGGTGGACGTGCGCGGTCAGCCGCTCGACCATCGCGTCCGTCACGTAAGGCTCTTCACGCTCCGCGGCGCGCGGGTTCGCCACCGCGCCGCTCACCGCGAACAGCTCACGCTGAATCTCCCGCGTCAGCTCGCGCACCTCCGCGTCCTCGCAGATCGAGCGCGCGAACCCCATCGCCGCGCCCAGCTCGTCAACCGTCCCGTAAGCCTCCACCCGCGCGTCGGCCTTCGACACCCTCTCGCCGCCGATCAGCCCGGTGTCGCCTTTATCGCCCGCCTTCGTCGCAATGCTCATAAGAAGCTCCTTCGGAGCAGCTATTAGCTATTAGCTGTTAGCTGTTAGCAAAACCAAAACCGCGGTAGAAACGAAAGCTGAAAACCGATCTCTTCTGGCTAACAGCTAACAGCTAATAGCTAACAGCTTCTCTACATCGTCGCCAGCCGCTGCTGTCTCCGCAGCAGCCACAGGAACACCGGGCCGCCCGCTAGGGCCGTGATCGCGCCGACGGGGATTTCGCCGGTGCCGAGGGCGGTGCGCGCGACGGCGTCGGCCAGCATCAGGAAGGCCGCGCCGAGCAGGAACGAGCAGGGCAGCACGACGCGCACGTCCTCGCCGAAGAGGAGGCGTACGGCGTGCGGCACGATCAGGCCGACGAAGCCGATGGTGCCGCCGACCGCGACCGTCACGCCGACGATGAGCGACGCGGCGATATAGACCAGCCGCTCGCTGCGGCGGACGTTGACGCCGAGGCTGGCGGCCGTCTCCTCGTCAATCGAGAGCAGGTGCAGGTCGCGCGCCGAAAGCGCTAACACCAACCAGCCGGGCACTAGGAAGAGCGCCATCCGCCACAGTAGATCGAAGCCGACCACGTCGAGGCTGCCAATCGTCCAGCGCAGGATTTGCAGTGCGCGCGAGTAGTCCGTGAAGTACTGCACGAGGACGACGAACGAGGCGGCGATGAAGTTCAGGACGACGCCCGCGAGCAGGAGCGCCCCCGGCATCACGACCGCGCCCGTGCGCGCCAGCCTGTAAACGACGAGGACGGACGCGAACGCGCCCGCGAACGCCGCGACGAAAACGATGGGGACGCCCGCGACGCGCGCGCCCGCACCCAACGCAATCGCGAGGCTCGCGCCTAACGCGCCGCCGCCCGAGACGCCGAGTGTGAGCGGCTCCGCCAGCGGGTTGCGGAAGAGCGCCTGCAACGCCGCCCCTACGGCCGCGAGCGACGCGCCCACGGCCCCGGCCAGCACCACGCGCGGCAGTCGCAGCCGGAAGAAGAGCGTGCGCGCCGCCTCGTCCTCCCACAGCGCGCGCAGATCAATAGGCGCGAAGCCGACGCGCAGCGCGACGAAAGTCACCACGACGAGCACCGCCGAGAGCAGCGCGAGCGCGCGCAACAGCCCGCGGGATTGCGGATTTCGGATCGCGGATCGCGGACTGCCGGCCGCGCTCTCCGTCTCTTGTGCCTGCACTCGTAACATTGTAATGCGTCAGCCCGAATTCTGAATCCGCAATCCACAATCCGAAATCCGTACTTCCCTTCACTCCGTCCAGACGAACGTGCGGCCGAAGGCGCGGCGCGCGCGGACGTGCGAGTCCGCATAGACTTCGGCAAGCACCTCGTCGCGCAAGACCTCCGCGGGCGCACCCGCCGCCGTGATCGCGCCGTCGCGCATGGCGAAGACGTAGTCGAAGGCCGGGTCGATCAGTTGCAGGTCGTGCGTGACGACGAGCGCGGTCAACCCTTTCTCGTCGCGCAGGCGGCGCAGGTGGCGGACGAGCGCGGCGCGGTGCTTCAGATCGAGGGCGGACGAAGGCTCGTCGAGCAGTAGGAACTCAGGCTCCTGCGCGACGGCGCGCGCGAGCGAGACGAGCTGCCGCTCGCCGCCCGAAAGCTCGGTCACGCTGCGGTCGGCCAGGTGCGCCGCGTCAACCGCTTCGAGCGCGGCGCGGGCCACCGCAACGTCGCGCGCCGACTCGAACCGGAAGCGCGTGGTGTAGGGGCTGCGGCCCGTCAGCACCACTTCGAGCGCGGTCAGCGGGAAGACGGTCGAGGTCGTCTGCGGCACGTAGGCGATGCGGCGCGCGCGCGCGCGCGGCTCGATTGACGAAAGCGGTT
Source organism: Pyrinomonadaceae bacterium (assembly GCA_035295985.1). Lineage (GTDB taxonomy): Bacteria > Acidobacteriota > Blastocatellia > Pyrinomonadales > Pyrinomonadaceae > JAIVGV01. Next base: position 25,378 of record DATHBT010000354.1, read on the forward strand.
GGCCTCCGAACAAGACCTCGCCTTGAGTCGGCTCGCGCAAACCGCAGAGCAGGCGCACGAGCGAGGACTTCCCCGACCCGTTCGCGCCGATGAGCGCCGCGAGCGTGCCCTTCCGCAAGGTGAGCGACGCCCCGCGCACAACCTCGGGCAGCCCCGCGCCGTAGCTGAAACGCAGGCCGCGCGCCTCGATCAACGGCTGATCATTAACTTCCGCCATCACTACTCACCAACGACAAGTTTGTAGGGGCAGGGCTTGTCCCTGCCCGGTGAGCGCGCGAGCGCGAACAATGCGTGCGCCTATCCTTAACGTTGAATGTAAGCGGATCGGTTCAGCGTCCTGACGGCCGCTGCGGGCAGGGACAAGCCCTGCCCCTACAAAATTATTTCTTCGCGGCGAACACTTCCGGGTGGATCAGTTCGGCGAACTTGAGCGCGGCGTCCGCTACGAACTGCGACGGGTGGATGACCGAGGCGTCGCTCACGGCGTGGACGCGCCCCTCGCGCACGGCCCGCACCTGGCCGAGTTCGGCCCACACCTGCTTCGGGTCTTCGGCGAGGTTGGTGGCTCGCGCGCCCATCGCCATGTCTATGATGATTTCGGGGTCGAGCGTGGCGATGGCCTCCTTGTTGATCTGGCCGAAGCCGGTCCTGGCGGGAGGGGCGATTGAGTCGCCGCCCGCGATCTCGATCAGCTCGTCGATGAAGCTGCCTTCTGTCGCCGTGTAGAGTCCGCGCAAAGTGCCCGGCACGCGGTCAACGATGCAGAGCACGCGCGGGCGTTTTAAATCTTTCGTGCGCGCGCGCACCTCGTCGAGCCGCGCCTGCGTCTCGGCCAGGAGCTTCCGCGCCTGTTCGTCCTGCCCCGTGGCCGCGCCGATCTGCGTGATCGACGAGAGCGCGTCGGCGACTGTGTAGCTGGGGACGGTGAGCGTGCGCACGCCGAGTGCGTCGAGCTTATCCTTGATTAGGGGCGACTGCGACTCGGTCATCACGACGAGGTCGGGGCGGAGCGTGGCGATCTGTTCGAGGTTCGTGTTGCTCCAGCCGCCGACCTTCGGGAGACGGGCGACCTCGGGCGGGAACTCGTCGTAGTCCGTCACGGCCACGACGCGGTCGAACGCGCCGACGCCGTAGAGCACCTCGGTCGCGCTCGGGCTGAGCGAGATGATGCGTTGCGGCAGACCGGCGCGAGGGGCATTCGCGTTCGATTCGTGCCCGACGTAAACGCGATCCGCGCACGCGGCGAGGAGCAGCGCGCACGCCGCCGCGAGCAGTAGGGCCGCGCGCGAGCCGCGTAAGAGACCGGTGCTAGGTAGTCTCTTCATCCGCGCTACTGGTGTTCTCACTCTCCCGTCCCTCCTTCTCGAAGCCGTAGGGGCAATGGCGGCAGCCGCTCTCGCAACACCGGCCGCGCCGCAGGTGGTACGCTTCCGTGAAGACCACGAACGCGCCCTCGCGGTAAAAATCTTCTCCCTCGACGGGCCTGTCCATTGCGGAATGCGGACTGCGGATTGCGGAGTTGTGCCTGCGGGTCATAACTGTTTGTCTCTTCAATCCGCATTCCGCATTCCGCAATCCGCAATCAAAAATTGAGCTGTGCGCCGGCGCGGCCCGTCCGGCCCGGCGTGCGGAAGCCGCTCTCGTAGATGTCGCGGCCGAAGAGGTTTTCGATGAGGCCGAAGAAACGCAGGCTGCGCCGCTCGCCGAGGGGCAGCGTGTAGCTCCCGCCCGCGTCGGCGCGCGCCATCGCCCCGAAGCGATAGACGCGGCTCGCGAACGTGAGCGGGTCGAAGACCTGCGCGAGGTAGTCGGACGCCGCCGCCAGATCGAAGCTCAGGAGCGCGCGGCGGCCGAAGCGTTGCGTGGCGACGAGCGAGAACTGGTGCGAGGGTATCGCGAAGGCGCGCACCTGGCCGAGGCGCGCGCGGCGCTCGTCGCTGTTCGTGTAGGTGTAGGAGGCGCGGAAATTCGACGCGCGCGTCGGCCCGGCTTCGAGTTCCACTTCCGCGCCGCGCGAGAGGCCGCCGCCCGTGTTCACGTGGCCGCCGAAGCGCCCGAAAGGATCGGGCTGGGCGACGAGGCCCGTGAAGTCGAAGACGATCACCTCCTGCAAACGCGTGTAGAAGTAGGTGGCGGAGGCGCGGGCACGGCCCCCGGCGAATGTCTGATCGAGGCCGGCGTCAAAGGCGACGGAGCGTTCGGGCGCGAGCCGGGGATCGCCGAAGGGCGCGAAGCCGAACGCGCCCGTAAACGACGAGCCGAAGCGCTCGAAGAGCGAGGGCGCGCGGTAGCCGTTCCCGACGTGCGCGCGCAGCTTCGTCTCGGTCGAGCGGAAGAAGTAGGCGACCGATCCGTCGCCGGTGTAGGCCGTGGGCGGCGAGACGAAGGTGATGTTCGCGTAAGGGGCGGAGGCCGTGGGCGCGAAGCGCGGCTCGCCGAGTCGGAACTTCTGCGCGCGGAAGGCGGCCGAGAGTTGCAGCCGGTCGCCGAGCAGGCTCAGTTGATCCTGGACGAAGAAGGCGTGGCTGCGCTCGGTCACGTCGAGCGCCAGGTCGTCCGCCGCGTCCTGCGCGAACTGCCGGTTGATGAAAGTCTCTCTCTCGAACTCGTAGCCGGCCGTCAGGAGGTTCGAGCCGCCGAGCCGGAGGTCGGCGCGCGCGTTGAAGGTGTGCGCGCGGCCGTCGAAGTCGGCGCGCGGCGTGTTGAAGAATTCGGTCGAGCGGTCGCCGGGTCCGCCGGGGCCGTCGCGGAAGCTGCCGTCGGTTCTGACGGCGTGGTAGGAGAGTGTGTAGCCGAGGACGGAATTCGGCCGGTGCGCGAACTGGAGCGCGGTAGCGTAGAAGCGCGCGGCGCGCGAGTTGTCCGGGTCGTTGGCCGAGGAGATGAAGGTGGCCCCGGCGGCGTTCAACTGTTCGGCCGGCGTGCCCGCCTCGTAGCGGCGCAGCTCTTCGCGCGAGACGGCTACGGCTTCGAGCACGCCCGCGGGGAGCGCGGAGGCGACGGGGCGCGGGCTTTCGTTGAGCTGCGCGAAGGAGTCGGCCGCGAAGACGCGCGCGGTGAGCGCGGCGCGAGGCGTCAGGTTGAAGAGAATGCGCGCTTGCGCGGAGGTGTTGCGCGCGGCGTCCGTACCGTCAACGCCGCGCGTCACGTTGCGGTGCGCCGCGCCCGCGCTGAAGACGACGCGGTTCTCGGACGTTCCGCCCGCGAGCTGCGCGCGCCCGCGGAAGAAGCCTAAGCCTCCGCCTTCGGCCTGGAGCTGGCCGCGCACGGGGCCGCCGCCCGCGTCCGTCAGGATGTTGACGACGCCGCCGACGGCGTTCGTGCCGTAGAGCGAAGAGCCGGAGCCGCGCAGCACTTCGACGCGCTCGACGTTGACCACGTCGAGGTCTGTCAGGTAGCCGGAGGCGTCGCCCTGCGGGGCCGAGGGGTCGCGGAAGCGCAGGCCGTCGATGAGTACGGCCGTGTCCTGGTACCGCAGCCCGCGCATCTTGATCGTGGTGTACGCGCCGGGGCCGCCGAAACGCTCGACGCGCAGGCCCGGCACCGTGCGCAGCAGCTCCGGCACGCTGAACTCGCCGCGCTCCTCGGCCTCGCGCCAGGTGATGGCCGTGACGGCCTTCGAGACTTCGTCAACCCGCTGCGCCGTGTCGGAGGCGGTGATGACGACCTCCGCGCTCACGCCCGCGAGTTCGAGCCGGAGATCGAGTGTGGCGTTTTCGTTCTGCGAGACGCGCACCTCGCGCGCGGCGGCCGGGGCGAAGCCGCGGGCGTCGGCCTCGACAAGGTAGTCGCCCGGCGCGAGCCGCGCGAAGCGGTACGCGCCCGACTCGTCCGCGACGGCGGTCAGCCGCACGACGCGCGGCGCCCGCGCGTGGAGCGTGACGACCGCGCCGGGCACGCCCGCGCCCCGCGGGTCTGTGACGCGCCCCGCGAGCGTCGCGCCCCCGGCGCGCGAGTCGGCCGACTGCGCCACGGCCGGGCACGGGCACACAAGCGTTGACAGCAGCAGTAATAGAGCCGCGCAGGCGGGCGGCACGCACGTAAAAATCTTATTCATCTCTCCCTCCCGCGAAACCACGACGGGCGGAGGCGGCGCGCGGCGGCGGGCAGAAGCGAAAACGGATCGGCCGCCGCCGCGCGCCAATAGCTAGCACGCGCGAAAAATGAAACGCCCTCGATCCTGCCGGGCGGCAAGACCGAGGGCGCATCAGTTTACGGTTGGATCAAACTTCCGAAGCGGCGGCGCTTCGGCGCGAGAGAGCGCGGCGACAGCCGCCGTAAAGTCTGATCGAACGCACGGACGCCACCCGCCCTTTCCCGGAGCGTAAGCGGTCGCCTCCGTCGGAAATAGCCGTTAGCTGTTAGCTATTAGCTGTTAGCCAGAAAAAGATTTCCTTGTTCGGCTAACAGCTAATTGCTAATCGCTAACGGCTTCTCTTGCAGGCAAGGTTTCCTGACTCCCGGCTCGGGCGCGTCGCTCCGACCGGCCTTCCCCGCGCGCGTAGGGCGCGAGTGACCATTTCGTTGGCAGGCGACACATTCGCCGGTACACAGTGGCGGGAACCGTGCGGGCTTTGCACCCGGCTTCCCTTGTCGGACGCGCGCGGCGCGCGTCCAGACCTGCGACGGTCGGCCCCGCGGCGCAAGTCGTGCGCGGCGGGCCGAATCAGCGATGGACTATTGACTGTAAAGAACAGGCGGCGGTTCGAGAACCTTCCGACTCTCCCGCGGCAGGGCGTCAAGCTAGCACCGCGCGTGCGTGGCGTCAAGCCGGCGCGCGCCGCAGCCAGCCGCGGGGCGTCCAGACGGGGCCGTCCGCATAGACTGCCTCTTTGATTTCGACGCCCAGGCGCGCGCCGTCGCCGCGGCGGTTTTTGGCCGAGCCTTTAACCTCCTTCACGAGAAGCGTGGTCTCGCCCGCGCCCGGCCGCCTGCCGGAGCGCAGGCCGAGCCTCAGCACCCCCGCGCCGCCCTGCTCGTCGGCGAAGACGAAGTCAAAGCGCACACGCCTGATCTCCCTTGCGCCCGCGCTCGTCCGTCCGACCGAGGCGGCGCGCCGCACCGGGAGGCGGACGCCGCCGCGGCAGCGCCATCATTGGCGCTGCCAAACCGTGCCGTCTTCGTAGAGGACGCGCACGATGACGACCTCCTCGCGCAGTCCCGTGCGCTCGTTCTTGCCGAGCGAGTGGGCGCTGATCCTGCTGGTCGGCGGGGTGCCGACGAGGAAGACCAGCTCCTTACCCTTGCCCGGCGCGATCTTCTCGACGCCGGTGAACTCGCGGCGGCCCAATTCCTCCCCGGTCGCCGCGTCGAAGAAGACGTAGTCCCAGTCGATCTCTTTGATCGGCTTCTGGCCCGTGTTGCGGACGGAGAGCTTGTAGGTGAAGGCGTAGCGGGGCGGCTTGGGGGGGCGCGCCCTGATCACCTGCTCGGAGCGCATCTCCTGCTCGACCTTCGCGGCCTCGGCCGTGTTGCCTATGCTGCGCGCCCGCTCGGCGCGGCGCTGGTCGCCGATGCGCCGGCGCACGTCGTTCATGTTCTCGACCGTCGGGGCGAAAGGATCGCTCTCCCAGCCGATCCGATCCTTCGACCAACTGTGCTTGATCAACTCGACGCCGGGCAGCGATTGTGCCGCGTCGGCCGAAGCGGCGGCGGTGGGTGTCTGCGCGAGCGCGGCGGAGCACACGCACGAGAGGAGCAGCAGGAGGCACAGGGACAACCGTTTCATATATCCCCCAATCGGGCCGGGCGAGGGCGGAGAAAATTATAGCCGCGGAAGGCGAAAATTTTGAGGGGCCGGAGCATTCAAGCTCCGGCCCCCGGTTAGGCGCGCGCCCGGCGGCAGGCTCGGCGACCGTGGCGCGCGCGGGTTTAGAAGACCAGGCGGGCGCCGATGATGATGCGGCGGTTGCCGCCGTCGGTCGTCCACTGGTTGAGGAATGCGCCGGAGTTGACCGCCGCGGTCGGGATGCCGAAGTTGCGCGTGTTCGTCGCGTTGAACATGTCGGCGCGCAGCTGCAACCGGACGTTCTCGGCGAGGTTGGTGTTCTTGATGATCCCGAAGTCGAGGTTGCCGATGCCGTCGGCGCGCAGGATGTTGCGGCCCGCGTTGCCGAAGCGCTGGCAGGTGGCCGAGGGCAGGAAGCGGCCGTTGGTGTCGGTCGGCCCCGTGCACTGGAGGGGGGCGAAGAACTGCTGCCCCTGCCCGCGGATCAGGTTGAACAGGTCCTCGGCGTTCGTCGTCGGCAGCGGCGCGATGACGTTGGCGCGGATGGCGTTGCCGACGAGGCTGCCGTCGAGCGCGCCGGTCGGGTCAGAGCCGTTGAGCGGCGTGAACGGCGCGCCGCTCTGGAAGGTGACGAAGCCGTTGACCTGCCAGCCGCCGAGTATGTGGCCGACGACGCCGCGCTGCTCGCGGAAGAATGGCAACTCGTAAACGAAGTTGCCGGAGAGACGGTGCGGGCGGTCGTAGGACGAGCGCCCCTTCTCGGCCGCGATGTTAAACGGATCCTGCGGCGTGGCGATCTCGCCGCCCGACGGGTTGAAGATCTCGGAGGCCGTGTCGATGAACGAACTCCAGGTGTAGTGCAGGCCGCCTGAGAAGCCGCGCGAGAGGCGTTTGTCGAGGCTCACCTGCATCGAGTGGTAGTCGCTCTCGGCGACGTTGGCCCGCAGGCGGACGACGCCGAGCGTGCAGTTGGCCGCGCTGACGATCGTCACGCGGCACGGGTTGTTCGGGCTGCCCGGCGCGAGCGCGGCGGTGCGCTCCGGCGAGGCGACGTTGGTGAAGCGCGAGTCGGAGATGAAGATGTTGTTCGTCGGCTGGCGCGGGTTGCCGTCGAGGCTCGCGAAGAGGTCGCGCCCCTTCGTCCCGACGTAGCCGACCTTGAGCACGAGGTCGCGCGTCAGCTCGCGCTGCATCTCCAGGCTGAACTGATCATAGACGGGCGAGCGGAAGTCGCCGGCGACGATGGTGCGCGCGAAGCTCGCCGGGTTGAGTCCGGCGGGCTGCGCGGTCGGGATGGCGGAGAAGGCGCCGGCCGCCGGCAGGTTGATGGCCGCGACGAACGGGAAGGCGCTCGCGATGTTGAGGTTGATGTTGATGAAGTTGCTGTCGTGTGTGCGCGCGTAGCCGCCGCGGATGACCAACTTGTCGCCGCCCGTCAGCCAGTCGAAGACGCCGCCCTCGGTGCGCGGGTTCCAGTTGAAGCCGATGCGCGGCTGGAAGTTGTTGGTGTCGGCGTCGGGGACGGGCGTGAAGCGGAACCGCTCGTCGCCCCCGTTGGCGGCGACGATGCGGTCGTTGATGGGGACGAGATCGTCGAAGTTGTTGCCCGGCAGCTCGTAGCGCAGCCCGTAGGTGAGCGTGAAGTTGGGCCTCATCCTCCACTCGTCCTGCGCGTAGTAGTACTGGTCGTACCAGTAGTAGTACTGAATCTCCTGCCCGCCCGGCAGCGGCCGGTTGACCTGCGACGCCGTGTCGGCCACGTCGTCCACGAAGTTCTGCAACGTCGAGTAGGAGAGTCGGCCGCGGATGGTCGGGACGAAGAAGCTCCTGACCTGCACGCGGCGGATGTCCGCGCCGAACTTCAGTGCGTGCGAGCCGCGCGTCCAGGCCAGGTTATCCTGCACCTGGTAGGTGTTATTACGGCGGGACTGCGGCAGGTTCACCGCCAGCCCGATGCCGGTGCGATTGGTGGCGGCGTTGAAGCCCGACATGCCCAGCTCGCTGATCTCAATGGACGGGATCGTCTCCGAGGCGGGGTTATCCGAGGCGCTCACGCTCGCGTAACGCGAGAAGGCGGCACGCACCTCGTTGACGAGCCGGGGCGTGATCACGCTGGTCAGCGTGAGGTTGACGGCCTGCGAGCGGAAGTTGGTGCGCGAGGTGTTGCCCGGGGGCGTCACCTGCCCGGTGCCGCCCGAGTCGGCGTCGTCGTAGAGGTAGCGGGCGTTGAAGATGTTCGCCTCGTTGAAGCGGTGATCGACGCGGAACGACGCCTGGTGGTCGTCGAAGAAGGAGGAGGCCGACCCCGTAATGCTGCCCGTCGGCACGGTGAACGACTGGCCGCCGGCGGTGAACGAACGGGTCGGGCCGCCGGCGGTCTGCGCCACGGGGAGGAAGTTTAGGAGCGCCTGCACCTGCGGGCGGTTGCCCGCGCCCGCGAGCAGGTTGGCGCGCCCTTCGGCGGTCGGCGCGCCGACGAGCGTGAAGCCGGAGCCGAGCTGGCGGTTGCTCCAGCGCTGGTATGAGCCGAAGAAGAAGGTGCGGTCACGCCCTGAGATGTAGGCCTTGCCCGGCCCCTCGCCGAAGCGCGGCAGGTGGAGCGGGCCGCCGATGGTGAGGCCGATCTGGTTCTCGATGCGGAACGGGCGCTTCGTGGTCGAGGTGGCGGTATTGCTCGGCGCACAGAAACGAACCGGCGCGGCGGTCTTGTTCAAGTTGTTGCACGCGTTCAGCACGTTGTTGTTGTGGAACATGAACAGCGTGCCGTGGTACTCGTTCGTGCCCGACTTCGTCACGATATTCAGCACCGAGCCGGAGTTGCGCCCGTACTCGGCGAGGAACTGGTTGGTGATGAGGCGCACCTCCTGCACGATGTCCGGGTTGTTGATGGCCTGCTGGCCCCCGGAGACCGACGGATCGTTGATGTCCTGCCCGTCGATCATGAAGTTGTTCGAGCGCGTGCGCCCGCCGTTCGACGAATACTGGACGCCCTGCGTGAACTGCGACTGCCCCGAGCCGAGCTGGCTCACGCCCGGCGCCGAGAGCGCGACGTTGTAGACGTTGCGGTTGGTCGCGAGCGGCAGCTCCGAGACGCGGCGGCTGTCGAAGCGCGTCGAGACCTCGGCGTTCGTGGTGTTCAGCACCGAGGCGTTCTCCGTCACGGAGACGACCTCCTGCACGCCGCCGGCCTTCATCGTCGCGTCCACGACGGCGTCCTGGTTGAGCTGGAGCTGGATGCCGGTCTGGACGTACTTGGAGAAGTTGGGTGCCTCGACCGTCACCTCGTAGCCGCCGACCTGGAGGTTCGGGAAGCGGTAGCGGCCGTCCTCCCCCGTCTGCCCCGTGCGCGTGGTGTTGGTCTCGATGTTGCGGACCGTGACGGCCGCGCCGGGGATGGCCGCGCCCTTCTCGTCCTGCACCTGGCCCGAAATCGAGCCGGTGGTCTGCGCCGCGGCGGTTACGGCCGCGCACAACGTCAGGGCGAGGAGGGCGAGCACAACTTTCATCGTTCTCATTCTCTTTACTCCTTCTGAGCTTGTAGTTGTCTTCTATGACTTATTTCGGACGGCCCGCCTTATTCGCGGGGCTGCCCTGTGTGACGCCGGATAATTGGTTCAGGACGAGGAGAGAGAGCGCGAACGGTAGCGCGGCCGAGTCGGGTACGAAATCAGAGTGTTACGGAATTAAAGGGGGACGAACTATTAAGACCTGATGTCCACCGGTTCGTTCGAGGAGCGGATGACGGCCTACGCGCAGGCAAGCATTATGCCCGCGCGGCGCGCCGTTTAAATCGATAAGTTAGCCACGCCCGGCGGTCGCCCGTCCGATTCCGTCATCCAAATTTTCGTATATCGTTCATTTTTCTGAGACCGCCGGCCGCGACCGAGACCATGGGAGACGCGAATCACGACCGCCCGAGCTACGACCGCTGGGCCGGGCACTACGACCACGTGATGCGCCCGCTCGAACGACGCCTCGTCGCGCGGCTGCGCGCAGAGGCCGTGCGCGAGCTGCCGGCGGGCGCGCGCCTCGTCGAGATCGGCGCGGGCACGGGCGCGAATTTTTCGTACTACCCGCCGGGCGCCGCGGTCGCGGCCACGGAGTTGAGCGCCGAGATGCTGCGGCGCGCGCGCCTGAAGGGGCCGCCCGCGGGGGTCGCGCTCGTGCAGTCGCCGGCCGAACGACTCCCCTTCGCCGACGGGGCGTTCGACGCCGCGCTCTGCACGCTCGTCCTCTGCTCGGTCAAGTCGATCAACGCCGCGCTCTCCGAGATGCGCCGCGTCGTGCGGGCGGGCGGGCGCGTCGCGCTCGTCGAGCACGTCCGCCCGCCGGGCCTGCTCGGCCACGTCTTCGACGCCGTCAGCCTCCTGACCGTCCCCTTCCTCGAAGACCACTTCAACCGCCGCACCGCCGAAGAGGCCGCGCGCGCGGGGCTGAAAGTCCTGCGCGTCGAGTCGCACGCGCTCGGCGTCGTCCAGCTCATCGTCTGCGAAGTCTGAAGCGGCGCGGCCGTGACCGACCCGACGGCGTGAACCCGGGCCGACGCGACGGGGCGGCGTGCGACGCCCTCGCTCCTGTACACCTTTGCGCCTTCGCGCCTCCCGCGCGAAAATAGTTTTTCAGTCGGAAGCGTGAAGGGATGAGGGATGAGCGGGATGGACGCGCAAACTGATCGTGTGCGGATCGGCTGCCAGGGCTGGAACTACGACGACTGGGTGACGCCGCCCGCAGGCGCGTCCCCCGTCTTCTACCCGCGCGGCACGCGCGCGGCCGACATGCTCACTCTCTACGCGCGCGCCTTCGAGACCGTCGAAGTCGATTCGACCTTCTACGCCGTGCCCGCCGCCTCGACCGTTGACGCCTGGCACAAGCGCACCCCGCCGCGCTTCACCTTCTCGCTCAAGCTCCCGCAATCGATCACGCACGAGTTCGCGCTCCGCGCGGGCGCGGCCGACCTGCTCGCGGAGTTTTGCGACCACGCGCGGCTGCTACAGGACAAGCTCGCCGCCACGCTCGTCCAGCTCCCGCCACACTTCGAGGCCGACGCCGCGAACACGCGCACGCTCGCGCGCTTCCTCCCCCTACTCCCGACGGACATGCGCTTCGCGGTCGAGTTCCGCCACGCGAGCTGGCTGCGCGAGGACGTGTTGGAGCTGCTCAACCGCCACAACGTCTCGCTCTGCCTCGTCGAGGGCCAGTGGATCGCGCGCCGCGCCCTCTGGCAGTGCGTCGAACACCTGACGGCCGACTTCGCCTACGTCCGCTTCATGGGCGCGCGCGACCTCACCCGCTTCGACGAGGTGCAACGCCCGCAGGACGCAAGCTTGCGCCTCTGGGACAGGGCTTTGCGCCGCCTCGCGTCCCGCTCCCCCCGCGTGTACGCCTACTTCAGCAACTTCTACGAGGGCCACGCCCCGGCCAGCGCCAACGCACTCAAGCGCCGCCTCGGCCAGCCCACCGTCTCCCCCGCCGACCTCGACAACCAGCCGTCGCTCTTCTGAACAGCGAATCACGCGCGGCCCGGCGGCGGGGCTAAATTCGTTAACACATTCTCACCCGTCAACGTCTATACGGGCGGCTCCTGCCTACCAATCCACCTGACAAGGGACACCCTGTTATGAGGCATCTCAATTTACTGATGGTTTGCTTACTCTGCCTCTCCGCCTGCCGCGCGGCGGTTAACGCGCAGGGCGCGCGCGCCGGGCGACTCGCCGTCGAGCCTTACTCATTCAGAACCTTCGACGGGAAGGAGCACCCGGCGGAACTCGGCAAGCTGTGGCTGCGCGAGAACCGCGGCGGGAGTTCGGATCGCCTGATTCAGATCGCGTTCGTGCGCCTGAAAAGCACGGCGGCAAGCCCCGGCTCGCCGATCATTTTTCTGGCGGGCGGGCCGGGCGTGCCCGGCGTCGGCATGGGGCGGGTTCCGGTCTATTTTCGGCTGTTCGACCGGCTGCGCGAAGTCTCCGACGTTATTCTCCTGGATCAGCGCGGCTTGGGGTTGTCGTCGCCCGACTTGCAGTGCCCGCTCACCTCAGTCCCGGCCGACGTTTTCGAGAGCGCGGACAAGTGGCTGCGAACCCTCACCGAAAAGTCGCGCTCCTGCGCCGAGCACTGGCGCGCCAATGGTGTCGAAGTGTCCGCCTACACCAACGACGCGAGCGCC
>DATHBT010000355.1:0-7419 GCA_035295985.1 Pyrinomonadaceae bacterium
CCTCCGAGCGCGCGGTCGATTGGACGACCGACTGGCGGACGCTCGTCGGAGAGGTCGATGCCGTCAGCCTCGCCGTCCCGACCGAGTCACACGCCGAGATCGGCTGCGAGCTGTTGGGGCGTGGCGTTCACGTGCTCGTCGAGAAGCCTATCTCGCGGACGACCGAGGAGGCCGACCGGATGATCGCCGCGGCGGCGCGCGGCGGGGCCTTGCTGATGGTCGGGCACCTCGAACGCTTCAACCCGGCGCTCGTCGCGCTCCGGCCGCATGTGCGCGCGCCCGTCTATTTCGAGATTCACCGCGTCGGCGAGTTCACCGCCCGCTCGCTCGACATCGACGTGGTGCTCGACCTGATGATCCACGATCTCGACATCGTCCAGTGGCTCGTCGGGCCGGAGGTGGAGGCGACGGACGTGCGCGCCGTCGGCATCCCCGTCCTCACGCACACGGTTGACGCGGCGAACGCGCGGATAGAGTTCGCGACGGGCGCGGTCGCCAACATCACGGCCTCGCGCGTCGGCACGGAGAAGATTCGCAAGATGCGATTCTTCCAGCCGCACGACTACGTCGCAGTCGATTACATAACGCGCTACGCCGGCCTGAGCGGCCTCGCGCCGGCGGGCGCGGGCGGCCGTCCCGGCGTCAGCCACCGGCGGCTCGAAGTCGGAGACACGGAGCCGCTGCGCGCCGAGATCGATGCATTCCTTCGCGCCGCGGAGGGGCGCACCGCCCCGCCCGTCACGGGCGAGGACGGACGACGCGCCCTCTCGCTCGCCCTGCGCGCTCTTGAGAGCATCCGCGAGCACGACGTTCGCACCGGCATCAACGCGCTCAAACGCACACTGGCCGCGCCGACAGATACCCTTTTGTGAGCAGCGAGCAGTGAGCAGGCTTAACTGTCCCGCCCAACCACGACAGATTATCGCCCTCGGCTCACTGCTCACCTTACTCCCGGTGACTATTCTCCAACAGCAGCATCTTCCGCTCACGGACGTGCTCGCCGCGCGCATCGAGGCGGGCGACTTCCCTTCCGCCGTCTATCACGTGGCCGAGCGTGGGCGGGTGCGCTTCTGCGACGCCCTCGGCCACGCAGTCCGCGAGCCGCGCGAGGTTCGGGCGACTGCCGAGACGATCTATGATCTCGCGTCGCTCACCAAGCCGCTCGTCACGGGTCTGCTCTGCGCACGCCGCGTCGAGCGAGGAGAGATCGAACTCGACGCGCCGGTCGCAGACTACCTGGGCGAGTTCGGGCGGGGGGCGCACCGCGCCGCCACCGTCCGGCAACTTCTCACGCACACGTCGGGCCTTCCCGCGTGGCGTCCGCTGCGCGCGCTGACGGGCGACCGCCGCGAGCGCACGCTCGAAACAATCGCCGCGCTGCCGCGAGAATACGAACCCTGCTCGAAAGTCATATACAGCGATCTCGGTTTCATCACGCTCGGCCTGCTGATCGAAAGGTGCGCAGGCACAACGCTCGCCGAACTCGCGCGCCGCGAAATCTTCGCCCCGCTCGAACTCAGCCGCACCTTCTTCAACTCCGCCGCCGCGCTCCAGACCGAAGTGGCCGCCTGCGAGTTATCGGGCAACTCCTACGAGCGCGAGATGTGCCGCGCGGGCGACGACGCTGCCGCGGCCGACTCGGTCGCGTGGCGCGAACAGCCCATCTGGGGCGAAGTGCACGACGGCAACGCCTACTTCCTCGCCGGCGAAGCCGGCCATGCCGGCCTCTTCTCGACGGGCCACGAGACGGTGCGCCTCGCCGAACAGTTTCTCGCCGCCCGCACCGCGCTGTTGCGCCCAGCGACCTGCGAACTGTTTCGGACGAACATGACCGCACGCGTAAACGAAGCGCGCAGCTTCGCCTGGCAGCTCGCCGCCACGCCCGAATCCACAGCCGGCACCGCGCTCCCGCCCGACGGCTTCGGCCACCTCGGCTTCACCGGCACGAGCTGCTGGATCGACCCCGTGCGCGAGCGCGTCTTCGTCCTCCTCACCAACCGCACGCACACCAGAAAGCTCCCCTTCGTCAACATCAACTCAGTCCGCCGCCAGTTCCACACGCTCGCCGCCGCCGCGCTCGACGGCGCGCAGTCACGCGAGGGCGTTGACGCGGAGACGGTACAGGGTGGGGATGCGGGGGCGCGGGGGCGCGGGGGCGCGGGGATTTGAATGCGCGGGCGAGAGGACGACAACCCAAGCGCAATGTCATCGCGCGCGCACGACGACGCGCCCGCCGATCCCGCTCGCCGCGTCGCCGCCTCGCCCCCTCATCGCGTCTCTTTCACGGAGGCGTTCCGCTTCTGGGTCAAACTCGGCTTCATCAGTTTCGGCGGGCCGGCCGGGCAGATCGCGATCATGCACCGCGAGCTGGTCGAGAGGCGGCGTTGGCTGAGCGAGGAGCGATTCCTGCACGCCTTGAACTACTGCATGCTGCTGCCCGGCCCCGAGGCGCAGCAGCTCGCCATCTACATCGGCTGGCTGCTGCACCGCACGTGGGGCGGCATCGTCGCGGGCGCGTTCTTCGTCATCCCCTCGATCTTCATCCTGCTCGCGCTCTCTTACGTCTATGCGGCTTACGGGAACGTGACGGCGGTGGCCGGCGTGCTGTCGGGCTTCAAGCCCGTGGTCGTCGCCATCGTCGTCGAGGCGGTGTTGAAGATCGGCGGGCGCGCAATCAAGCGGCGCGCGCACCTCGCCGTCGCGGCGCTTGCCTTCGTGGCGATCTACTTCCTCCGCGTACCCTTCCCCCTGATAGTCCTTGCGGCCGGCCTCGTCGGCCTCGCGGGCTTCCGCCTCTGGCCCGACGTTTTCGCCGCTTCCCAAAAAGATGACGAGACCCGGGACGATAAGACGGCGCGTGACGAAGCGGCGACGGTGATCGACGACAACGCCCCGCCCCCGCCGCACACGCTCCCGTCTCGAAGCCGCGCGCTCAAAGTTCTGGCCGTCGGCGCGCTGATGTGGGCGCTGCCCTTCGCGCTCGTCGTCGCGCTGCGCGGGCGCGGAAGTCTTCACGCCCAGGAGTACCTGTTCTTCACGCAGGCCGCCTTCGTCACCTTCGGCGGGGCCTACGCCGTGCTCGCCTACGTGACGCAGGCCGCGGCCGGCTCGTTCGGATGGATCACGCAGGCGCAGGCGGTTGACGGCCTCGCGCTCGCGGAGACCACTCCGGGGCCGCTCATCATGGTCTTGCAGTTCGTCGGCTTCATGGCCGCCTGGAACCACCCCGAAAACCTCTCGCCCGCCGCGAGCGGCGTCACGGGCGCGCTCGTCACCACCTACACGACGTTCCTGCCCTGCTTCATCTTCATCTTCCTCGGCGCGCCCTACCTCGAACGCCTGCGCGGCAACCGCCGTCTGGCCTCCGCGCTCACGGGCATCACGGCCTCGGTCGTCGGCGTCATACTCAACCTCGCGCTCGTCTTCGGCGCGGCGGTCGTCTTCCCCCGCGGCCTAGCCGGCGGCGTCGATCTCTTCGCCCTCGCCCTCTCGGCCGCGGCCTTCTTCGCGCTCTACAAGTGGAAGGCAGACGTGCTGCTCGTCGTCATCGTCGGCGGACTCGTCGGCCTCTTTCGCGCGCTGCTTTTCTGAAACCTGTAGTAGTATCTGACGTGGCGACATCCGGCCGTCGAACTTTTTACGCCTCCGCGTTCGCGCCTGAAGACGATGCCCGCGCCCCCGAAAACGAAAGTCGTTTCCCTGCTGGCCGCCTGCGCGCTGCTGCTCCCCCCGGCGGCCGTCACGCAGGACTCCCGCCCCCGGCGCGTCCCCGCCTCCCCGCAACAGGAAGTGCCCCGCCCCGCCCCGACCGTACAGACCGTTCCGCAACTTGAGCCGACGCCCGCGCCTCAGTCGGATTCGATTCCGGAGGAGACGCCCGACAGCACAGCCCCCGCCTTCACCGTCGCCCCGCTCGCCCGTCTTGAATCCGAGCCGACCGTCCGCATCGGCCTGACCACGTCCGCGCGCTCCGTTACCATCTCGACTGCGGGCCAACTGCTCCTCGCCTCGAACGAGATAGGAGGACTGCTCGCGTCGCCTATCCCTGTCGCCGCCTCGCGCGTCCGCATCGAGCCGCGACTGCTCGGCCCGCCCCCCGCGGTGCTCGACGCCAGCCTCTTCCGCGTCGAGCTCGCGGCCCTGCCCGACGAAGGTGAGGCGCAGGCGGTCGCACGCGGCGCGCGCGAGTTGACCGGCGAGGCGGCCGAAGTCTCGCGCGACGCGCGCACGAATGGCTGGCGCGTCCGCGTCGGCCGGCCCGCCCCGCGCGCGGAGGCCGAGGAGATGCGCGCGCGGCTCGAAGAGGCGGGCGTCGCTACCTTCTCAATCGTCGGCGCGGCCGAGGCGGGCGTCTCGCCGGGCAACACGAAGGCGGCGTCGGCCGCGAACACGAACTCGCCCGCGCCACCCGCGCGCCAAGCGAACGCCGGCAACACTCAGACGAGGTCTGCGGATAACGGCACGAACACGGGACGAAACGCTTCCAACTCAAGCGGCGTCAGGCTCACGTCGCGCGCTGCGCTGCCCACGCGCGGCTTGGCCGTTTACGCGGCCGGCGCGACGCAGCTTCTGAACGCGCGCGCGCCCGTCCTCTTCGCCTCGGCCGACGAGCAAGCGGCCCCGCTGCGCTTCAACGAACGGCCCTACCGCGGCCGGCTCGAAGTCTTCACCAACCTTACGGGGTCGCTCACGGTCGTCAACGTCGTCCCCCTGGAAGACTACGTGCGCGGCGTCGTGCCGAACGAGTTGTCGCCCGGCGGCTACCCGGCCATCGAAGCCCACAAGGCGCAGGCCGTCGCAGCGCGCACCTACGCCGTCAGCAACCGCGGCCGTTTCGCCTCTTCCGGCTTCGACCTGCTGCCCACCATCCGCTCGCAGGTTTACGGCGGCAAATCGACCGAGCACACGCTCACAGACCGCGCCGTCGCCGAGACGCGCGGCATCGTCGCGACCTACGCGGGCCAGCCCATCAACGCGCTCTACACTTCGACCTGCGGCGGCCACACCGAAGACGCCGACAAAATCTTCGGCGGCGCGCCCGCCCCCTACCTGCGCGCGCGCGCCTGCTCGATCCACGCCCGCATTCAAACTCTGTCGCAGCCCGCGGCCATTTCGACACTCCGCACCACGCGCGAGCCGGTTGAGATCAAGGACGCCGAACGGCAGCGCGGCCCGCGCGACGCCGCCGTGCTGTTAGTCCACGGCCTTCGCTCCTCGGTGCGCGTCACGGACGACTGGCTCTCGGACGATCTCGAAACGGCCGACGCCCTCGCGCTCCTCGAACTCGTCTCGCGCCTCGCGCGCCGCCCGCCGCCCGCCGTGGCCGTCACCGCCGCGACGGTTCGCGCGCCCGGATTCGCCACCGCCCTCGCGCACGCGATTGACGGCGAGAGCCGCGCCGCCGTCCTGCTCGACGCGGCGAGCGTCGATTACCTGCTCGCCCTCCGCGACGCCGACGAAGTGCCCGCCGCGAACCGCGCCGACGTGGCGATGCTCCTGCGCGACGGTCACCTCACGCTCTACCCCGACGCGACGCTCCGCCCGCGCCAGCAGCTCACGCGCGCACGCGCGCTGCGCGCCGTCGCCGGCCTGCTCGAAGCCCGCGGCCTGCTGCAACTCCAGAAAGCCAACGCGCGCCAGTCGCCCGCCGGCAAGCTGACCGTGCGCGGAGCGAAAGGCCCGGAGCGCACGCTCGACGTTGCGGCAGACGCGCACCTCTTCCGCGCCTACGGCGAAACGCTCTACCCGGTGCGAGCGCTCCCACTCGTCGGCGGCGAGCACGTCGCCTTCCACACCGACGCGCGCGGCGCAATCGACTACCTCGAAGCGCGGCCCGCCCCGAACGGCGCGTCGGCCGAACGTTTCTCGCCGTTCACCTACTGGACGGCCACGCTCTCGTCCGCCGAAGCGTCGCAACGGCTCGCGCGCTACACGCGGCAGGCCGGCGCGATTCTCGACCTGAGAGTCGCGTCCCGCGGCGCGTCGGGCCGCGCGCTCGATCTCGAAATCGTCGGCGCGAGCGGCACGGCGCACGTCCGCGGCGGGCGCATCCGCTCCGCGCTGGGCCTGCGCGAACAGCTCTTCGTCATCGACCGCCGCTACGACGAGTCGGGCCGCGTCGCGTCGTTCGTCTTCACGGGCCGAGGCTTCGGCCACGGCGTCGGCCTCTGCCAGGTCGGGGCCTACGGCCTTGCGCGCGCCGGCCTGACATACGACAGGATTCTGAAGCACTACTACACCGGCATCGAGCTGACGAAGGCTTACTGAGACGAACGCGATGACGGACTTCCGACAGGCTGACGTGACACTCTACGTCGTCCCGCACTGCCCGCTCTGCGAGGGCGCGCGCGAGTGGCTCGACGCGCACGGCATCGCCTACCGCGAGCGCGACGTGGCGCGCGACTTCGGCGCGCTGCGCTCGATGTACAGGCTCACGCGCCAGAACCTCGTGCCCGTCTTCGAACGGGGCGGGCGCGCGCTCGTCAGGCCCTCGGACGCCGAGCTGAAAGACTTCCTGATCAGCGAGCCTGCTCCGAAAGCGTAATGCGACTCTCCCGCCGGCAACTCCTCGGAGCGATTTTCCTGCTCGCCGTCCTCTGGGCAGTCCTCATCTTCCGCCTTCTCACACGGCCGTGACCGAAGGGCGCGACGAACCGGCGCGGCCGATCATCGCCGTCGCCGGCCCGACCGCTTCGGGCAAGACCGCGCTCGGCGTCGAGATCGCGCTGCGCTTCGGCGGCGAGATAGTCAACTGCGACTCCGTGCAGGTCTATCGAGAGATCGAGATCGCGACGGCCAAGCCAACCCCGGAAGAGCGGCGCGGCGTCCCACACCACCTGCTCGACTTCGTCCCGCCGGAAGTCTCATACACGGCCGGCGCGTGGGCCGCGGACGCCGGGCGCGTCATCACGGAGATCGAGTCGCGCGGCCGTCTCGCCGTCCTCGTCGGCGGCACGGGCTTCTACCTGCGCGCCCTGCGCCAGCCGCTCTTCCAGAGCCG
Source organism: Pyrinomonadaceae bacterium (assembly GCA_035295985.1). Classification (GTDB taxonomy): domain Bacteria; phylum Acidobacteriota; class Blastocatellia; order Pyrinomonadales; family Pyrinomonadaceae; genus JAIVGV01. The sequence goes on from DATHBT010000355.1 coordinate 7,001, forward strand.
GCCGACCGACGAACGCCTGCGCGCGCGCCTCACCGCGCTGCGCGACGCGCGCGGGCCGGAACACCTGCACAGGATTCTCCTTAAACTCGATCCGGCTTCGGCCGCGCGCCTCCACGCGCGCGACTGGCCCCGCGTCCAGCGCGCCCTCGAAGTACGTTTGCAGACCGGCCGCAAGCTCTCCGAGCAGCAAGCACTTCGGCCCGAGCCGCCCGCGCTCGCCCGCCGCTTGCGACTCTTCGTGCTCAACCCGCCGCGCGACGAACTCTATTCCCGGATCGACGCGCGTACAGAAGCCCACTTCGGCGCAGGGCTGGTCGAAGAAGTCCGGCGGCTGCTCGCGCGCGGCGTGCCGCACGCCGCGCAGGCGCTCGGCGCGCACGGCTACCGGCGCGTCGTCGAGTACCTGCGCGGCGAGCGCA
>DATHBT010000356.1:0-9923 GCA_035295985.1 Pyrinomonadaceae bacterium
TTAAGAACTGCTGGCGCGTCTCGGCGCGCGTGCCGAGCCAGCCGCCGCGCGAGCCGGCGAACTCCGGCCAGAAGTCCGCGCCGCCGCGCACGAACTCCTCGCGCCAGGCCGGCAGCGGGTCGCGCGCGAAGGCGCGGGCGGGCGGCGGCAGCCGCAGGAAGAGCAGATCGGCCTTCTGCTCCGAGAGGAACTGGCGGGCGTCCTTGTTGGCCGCGGCGTTGCGCTGCCGGTTGTCGAAGGGTGCGGGGCGCGTCTCGCTGAGCCGCAGCAGGACGCGCGAGAGGGGCTGGCGCAGATCGCGCGTCTCCTCGTCGAACGAGAGCGCGTAGTCGCCCACCATCATGCCGAGGTCGAGGGCGAGGGCGCGCTTGGCGTCGGACGCCAGGCGGTCGGCGTTGGCGCGGAAGTTGTCGAACCACCAGGCGTCAACCTCGCCGAAGTGGCGCGCGAGCGCCGGGTTGCGGAGCCGGTGGCCGGGCACGTAAACGTCTTCGAGCAGCACGTCGAGGTCTTCGCGCGCGAGCCGCTCCGAGTTGTTCTCGACGCGCGCGGCGGCGCGCACCCAGGCCCACCGCGCCGGATCGTTGGCCGCGACGCGCACGCCCCAGCGTTTGAGGTAAACCTCCGCGTCCGGCTCGCCGCAGAGGGGGCTGACCACGGAGCGGAAGCTTAAACGGCGCAGCACGCTCAGCTCGAAGGCGAGCCAGCCGGCGGGCGTCTGTTCTGAATAGTTACTCGTCATCACTTCGGCGCGCCCCACTCATCGACTCCCGGCTCGGCCGGCCCGCCGACCGCCGCGCCCGCGCCTTCGGCGCGGACGGCCTGCGCGCGCTCGTCTAACGGGAGATCAGTTTCGGCGCGATCAATTCCGGCCCGCTCAACTTCTAAGTCGCGCGCGCCGTCTTCCCGGCCGCCGGCCTCGCCGCGGCGCGCGTATGAGCGAAGCTCCGGCCCGTCGGCGAGCGACAGCAGGGCGCGGACGACGCGCGGGTCGAACTCCAGGCCGGCCCACTCGACGAGGTGTTTGCGGGCGGCCTCTTCGGTGAGTGCGCGGCGGGAGGGACGGTCGTCGGTCAGCGCGGCGTAGGAGTCGGCGGCGCGCAGAATCCGCGCCGGTAGCGGTATCTGCTCGCGGCGCAAGGCGTCCGGGTAGCCCGTTCCGTCCCACCACTCGTGGTGCCAGCGGACGAGCAGTTGCGAGCCGCGGTCGGCCCCCGCGCGCGCCGCCTCCTGCTCGCCGATGACGGGGTGGCGCGCGAGGTCGAGGCGCTCCTCTTCCGTCAGCGGCCCTTCGCGTCTGATGTAGTCGCGGCGCATCGCCAGCTCGCCCAGATCGTGCGCGAGCGCGGCGATGTGCAGGTTGGCGCGGTCTTCGCGCCCGAGGCCGAAGCGCGCGGCCAGCGCCTCGGCAATCGCCGCCACGCGCGCGGCGTGCGGGTGCGCGTAAGCCTCGAACGTGTCGGCCTCGGCCGCCAGCCGCGCGAACACGTCGCGCGCCGCACGCTCCTTCTCGCTCGACTGCTGTCTGGTGGAAACCATTCGCCATGAGGGATGAGGGATGATGGATGAGGGATGAAAGAAGAACCTCTCAACGTAGTTTGAGCAGTTTCTTATTCATCCCTCATCCCTCATCCCTCATCCCTGTCCTTTCATCTGGCTGAGCATCTGGCGCGCGGCCGCGTTGTTAGGGTCTATCGAGAGGGCGCGGGTCAGCTCGCCCTCGGCGCGGCGCGTGAGATGGAGCGTGCTGTAAAGCTCCGCGAGCGCGACGCGGTAGGAGGCGTTGCCGGGGTCGAGCCGGATGGCGGCCTGCAACTCCGACTCGGCCTGCCTGCGCGTCGCCGGCTCGCGCATCAGCGCGCGGCCGTAGAAGGCGTGGTAGCGCGCATGCTGCGGCGCGAGGCGGACGGCCTCGCCGAAGAAGAGGCACGCGCCGTTCGTGTCGCCGCGTTCGAGCGCGGCCAGCCCCTGCTGGAAACTCTCCTCGGCGCGGTAGCCGGAGGAGGCGGCGGGGTCGGCCGGCGTCTTCGCCGCCTCCGGCGCCGTAGCGCGCGGCGCGGGCTTAGCCGCGGGACGAAAAATCGACGAGAGGCCGGCCGACTCGACCGGCAGTTTGCTCTCGTAGGCCGCGCGCTCGGACGAGTCTGACAAAGTCTCGTAAGCCTTCGTCACGAGCGCGAAGGCCGTCTCGACCTCGACGCGCTCGGAGTCGCCGACCACCTGGCGGAAGCGGTCGGGGTGAAAGCGTCTGGCGAGGCCGTAGTAGGCGCGCTTGATCTCCTGAGCCGTCGCCGCGCGGGGGACGCCGAGAATCTGGAAGTAGTTCGCGTCGCGGACGCGCGTCAGCAGCTCGCCGATCAGGGCGCGCGGGTCGGCCTCCGGCTCGCCCTCTTTCCGCCCCGTGCGCGGGCCGGAAGCTTTGGCCGACGCCGGCTCCGTGCGCGCCGGCTCGCGTTCGTCCACGAAGTCCGCGGGCGACAGCGCCGGTTGCGCCGACGCTTCCGCCGCGTCGCCCGTGAGGGCCGCGGGCCAGCGCCCGCGCGCGAGCAGGCCGCAGAGCGCGAGCGCGTAGGCCGCCTGCCGCGTCTGCCCTTCGGGCAGGCCGCTGACGGCGAGGAGTTCGCCGACCGTGACGGGGCCGTCCACGCGCGAGAGGAGGAAGCCCTCGACCGGGAGCAGTTGCAAATCGCCCTTCGGCGCGGCGGCGGCGGGCGTGAGCTGTTCGCCGTCGTCCGCGAGGCGCGCCGCGGCGAACCCCGGCGGCAGACGCCGCGCCGCTTCGAGAAGCAGCCCGTCGAGCGGGACTGTCGTCCGCAGCTCTTCGGCCGGCTGCGCCCGCGGATCGAAACTCCACGCGCCGTCCGTCCAGACGAGGAAGGGGCGCATCACGTCGGCCGACTGCGAAGCGCGCAGCCGCGCCATCTCGCGCTCGGACGCGCCGGCCGCGACGAGCGCCGCGGCGGCCTCCGCGTCGTCCATCATCTCCGTGACGGCCTCGGCCAGCCGCGCCTCCGCGAACAGGCCAGAACGCTGCGCGGAGGCGACCAGGCGGTTCGCCCGCAAATTCGAGCGCGCGTAGATGACCTCGCCCCGGCGGAAGTAAATCACGGCCCTGACGCGCTCGCGCTCGAGCCGCAGCGCGCCCGACAGTTTCGCCGCCGCCGCCTCGCGGATGAGTTCGGCGAGCGGGTGCTCGCTCAGTTGGCCGTTCATTCAGGCAGACGAGGAAGGGACGCCCGCCCCTCCAGCCCGAATGATAGCACAGCAGGCGGTGGTCAGTGGCCGGTGGTCGGTGGTCAGTCGTTTGAGCCTCGCCGGCTTGAGGCTTACGACGCAACCCGAAAGCCGATGCAGCATGTGTAACCGGCCACCGGCCACTGACCACCGCCTGCGTTCACACTTTTGCAAGCTGCGCCCGACAGGAAGGACAAACAAAGGGCTGACAATCCCGCTTCAACTTCTCCCCGCAGACTGTGGGGAGCGGGCCGCCCGGCCCCGTTGGCGTACTGAGGCCGAGAATGAGCACAAGCAGCGGAGTGGATAAAGGGACTGAGGGCGAAACCGCGCTCGCCGAGCAGCGGGCCGAGATCGAGCGGCTGGTGGCTGAGCTGCGCGAGCGCACGTCCGCGCTCGAAGCGGCCAACAGCGAGCTACGCCGCGTCTCGCGCTACCGCTCGCTGTTTCTGGCGCGCATGTCGCACGAGCTGCGCACGCCGCTCACATCGATGCTCGGCTTCGCCGAAATTCTTCTGGAGCACTGCGGGCTGACGGACACGCAGCGCCAGTTCTGCGAGAAGATTCTGGCGTCGGGCCAGCAGTTGCGCGGGACGGTCGCCCAGCTCGTCGATCTCTCCCGGCTCGAAGCGGGCCAAGCCGATCTCTTCCTGCACGAGTTCTCGGTGCGCGAGACTTTGCGCGAGTCGTGCGAGGCCGTCGAGCGGCAGGCCGGAAAGCGCGCCGTCGCGCTCGACTGCGAGACCGCGCCGGAATGCGGCGCGCTCGTCTCCGACGAGGGCAAGCTCCGACAGATCTTCTACAACCTGCTCGCCTACGCCATCGAGCGCAGCCCCGAGGGCGGGACGGTGCGCGTGCGCGCGCTGCCATGCGAGGGCGAGCGGCTGAGGATCGAGATCGCCGACGAGGGCGAGGCGGTCGAGGAAGCCGCGCGCCTCTTCGAGTCGTTGGACGCGGCGCGGCCGAACGAGCGCGGCGCGGGCGTCAACGAGCTGGGGCTCGCCATCGCCTACCGGCTCGCCGAAGCACTCGGCGGCTCGCTCGCCGCCCGCGGCGGCGAGGCCGGTCTCACCTTCCGCGTCGAACTCCCCACGCGCCCGGCCGAGGACTGACTTCGACAACCCGCGCGCAGCGTTTGATTGATCAAGCGCCCCCTCGTCTTCACCACGACAGCATGTCCGCATTACAATCGACTTAAATCCGGCGTTGGAAGTTTTCGCGGGGCGCGCGGAGGGGCGCGGGTGGAACTGCGTGAGGCTGTGCTCTACGACTTCGAGCTGGCGGGCCGGCGCGTGCGCCTGTGGAAGCGGCCCGGCGAGTCCTACGAGCACGTGCTGATGAAGGCGCTCGGGTTCGCGATGTACGTCGGGGATTTTCCGGGGTTGGAGATCGAGACGAAGGTTGGGCTAAGGTATAAGCCCGATCTGGTGGCGCGGCGGAGGCCGGAAGATTTCCGGCGCGGGCAGTTCCTGTTCTGGGGCGAGTGCGGGCAGACGACCGTCCGCAAGGTCGGCTGGCTCGCCAAGCACGCGGACGTGGAGCTGCTCGTGCTCTTCAAGATGCTCGGCAACACCGGGCCGCTCGTCTCGGAACTTCGCGACGCAATCGACCGGCGTTACCTCGCGGGCGCGAGGCTGCAAGTGGTCAACTTCGCCGCCGACATCGTCGAGCGCGCCGCCAGCCGCAGCGTTGCGCGCGTGCCCGAAAGTTGGTACACAAAGACGGTCGTCTAAACAGATCGGTCAGATCGCTTTGCGGGGCAGCGTGCGGGCGGAGAGATGTCAGTACCGCCCGCGGTAGCGGGCGGGTGCTGCCGCCGCCATAGACCCGCCCGCTACAGCAGGCGGTACTGACCCGTACACGCAACCGATACCAGCTCTAAAAATTCGGACGTGCCGCGCTCTGTCGCTCGGCCGGGCGCGCGGAAGAGAGACTTGATGGCAGCGCAGACGGGGGAGGCGGACGCTCGGGCGCACGGCGAGGAGATCAGCGTCCGCGAGTGCACGACCGTCGAGGAGTTTGACGCCTGCGTGCGCCTCCAGCGGGAGGTGTTCGGCCTGCCCGACCTTGAAATCTCGCCGCGCCGCCACCTGATCGTCGTCCACACGGCCGGCGGCTTCACGCTCGGCGCGTTCGCCGGGAATGAACTGGTCGGCTTCGCGCTGCAACAGGTCGCGCTCCACCGGGGGCGTCTCGGCGGCTACTCGCACATGGCCGCCGTCGCGGAGAAGTTCCAGAGCCGCGGCATCGGCGCGCGCCTCAAGTGGGCGCAGCGCGAGCGCACGCTCAGAGAGGGCCGCGACTTCATCAAGTGGACATTCGATCCGATGCGCGCGCGCAACGCCCACTTCAATCTCAACCGCCTTGGCGTCGTCGTGCGCTCCTACGCCGCCAACTACTACGGCACGGACTACCACGCCGTCGCCGGCCTGCACGGCGAAGCCTACGGCCTCGCCAGCGACCGCCTCTTCGCCGAGTGGGAACTGAACTCAGCCCGCGTCGAACGCGCCGCGCGCGGCGAGCGACCCGACGGCGACTCCGAGCCGGCGGCGGCGGTCGAGATACCGCCCGACTGGGGCGGCCTCATGCGCGAGGACGCGGCCCGCGCGCGGGAAGAACTGGCCCGCGTCCGCTCGGAGTTTCAACGCCACTTCGCCGGCGGCCTCGTCTGCGCCGGCTTCGAGCGTAGCGATACTCGACCTCGTTACCTGTTTTATCGCGCGTGATATACTCGGCGACACGGTGAACCCGAATGGCTGTTAAGAAGACGGACGTTGTGCCCGCGAAGGACGCCAAAGGTAAGGCGGCGGCGAAGGCGAACGCCCGCCGCATGGAGGAATTTCGCGCGCGCGCCGAGGCTATCAGTAGAGAGCTTTCGGGCAGGAAGCACAGCGACAGCGCCGCCCTGCTCGCGGAGGATCGCAGGCGATGACGGCGTTCGTGGTTGACGCGAGCGTCGCCCTGAAATGGTTCATCCCGGAAATTCACGAGGCCGAAGCGAAGCGGTTTCTCGATCCGGGAAACACGCTATACGCGCCTGATCTTCTGCCGTCCGAGTTCGGCAACATTCTCTGGAAGAAGGTTCGGCGCGCTGAGATCACTGAGGGCGAGGCCGAGCGCATCGCCATGGAGATGCGGAGCGCGCCCGTAACCCTGGTCTCATCGCTCGACCTTCTGCCTAACGCCCTGCACACCGCAATCGCGACGGGCCGCACCGTTTACGATAGCATGTATCTGGTGCCTTGCGGCCTACAGGCGGTGCCAACTCGTTACCGCGGATCGCAAGCTCTGGAACGCGCTCCAACATTCCCCCTACGGCAAGTTGTTACACTGGGTTGAGGACTGAAGACTCAGTCGCTTCTCCGCTTCTCTCCATGCCGTTCACCCGCTTTGACCGCTACGTTGACCGCCACGCGAACACGTTCGTGGAGCGGCTCCAGGCGCTCTGCCGGATGCCGTCCGTCGCCGCGCGCGGGACGGGGATGCGCGCGATGGCCGAGCGCGTCGAGCAGTTGATGCGGCAGGTCGGGGCGGGCACGAGGACGTTCAAGATCGGGAGCGGCTTCCCCATCCTCTTCGGCGAGTTCGGCGCGGGGCCGGCGAGCTACGTCGTTTACGGCCACTACGACGTGCAGCCGGTCGGCCAGCTCTCGGAGTGGACAGCGGGGCCGTTCGCGGGCGTCATCCAGGACGGCAAGCTCTACGGGCGCGGCGCGGTGAACGGCAAGGGCGATCTGGTGGCGCGCCTCGCCGCGGTCGAGGCTTACCAGAAGACTTTCGGGAAGCTGCCCGTCTGCCTGCGCTTCGTCGTGGAGGGCGAGGACGGGCTGGGCAGCCCCAGCCTCTACAAGTTCACGCAGGAGCAGGGCGAATTGCTGCGCTCGGACGGCTGCGTCTGGGACGACGGCTACCGCGACACGAAGGGGCGGCTCGTCGTCAGCCTCGGCTTCAAGGGCATCTCATTCATCGAGCTGCGGGCCGTTGGCGCGCGCACCGACCTTCACTCGAAGTGGGGCGGCATCGTGCCGAACCCGGCGTGGCGGCTCGTGCAGGCTTTGGCGACCATCGTCTCGCCGAACGGCGTCATCACCGTGGACGGCTTCGCGTCGCACGTCGCGCCGATGACGGAGGACGACGCGCGCGCCCTGCGCTCGGTCGAGCTGGACGAGAAGGGGCTGAGGAGCGAGTTCAAAATCGGCGGCTGGGTGCGCGGCATGACGGGCCGCGCGCTCGCCAAGGAGTTGATCTTCGGCCCGACCTGCACGATCTGCGGCATCCAGACCGGCCACACGGAGGCGGGGCCGAAGACCGTGCTGCCGGGGATGGCCCGCGCCCGCCTCGACTTCCGGCTCGTGCCCGATCTCACACACGAACTCGTCGTCCGGCTGCTGCGCTCTCACCTCGAAGCGCGCGGCTTCATGGACATAGAGGTCGTCGAGATCGCCGGCGCGCCCTACGCGAAGGCCTCGCCGAAGTCGGCCGTGGCGCGCGCGGCCGTCGAGAGCGCGGAGGAGGTTTACGGCGTCGCCCCCGTGGTCTATCCCATCGACCCCGCGAGCGGGCCGGTCGGCGCGATCTGCGGAGTGCAGCAGCCGCCGACGCCCGTCGCCTCGTTCGGCGTCGGCTACGCCGGCTCGAACCCGCACGGGCCGGACGAGAACGTGCGCGTCGAAGACTTCGTGCAAGGCGTCAAGTATTTCGGCCGCGTGATCCACCGCCTCTCGCAGATCGCGAAAGACGACAGGCGCGAGCACAAGACGCAGGAGCTGATCGCGCCGAACGCCGGCTAACGCAAACGAGATGGCGAAGACTCAAACCGGAAAGCGGGGCGCGACGGCGGCCGACGAGATCGAGTCACTGCGCGAAGAGATACGCCACCACGAGGAGCTGTACTACGTTTACGACAACCCCGAAATCTCCGACGCCGACTACGATCAGCTACTGGCCCGCCTGCAACAGCTCGAAACGGAACACCCGGAACTCGTCACGCCCGACAGCCCGACGCAGCGCGTCGGCGGCCGGCCCGCCGAGGGCTTCCCCGAATACGTCCACCGTCGGCCGATGCTCTCGCTCGACAACAGCTACAACATCGAAGACCTCCGGGCCTTCGACGAGCGGTGTAGAAAACTCGCCGACGGCCGCGCGGTCGAATACGTCGCGGAGCTTAAGATCGACGGCCTCTCCATTTCACTACACTACGAGAACGGCGTGCTCGCGCGCGGCGTCACGCGCGGCGACGGCCGCGTCGGCGAGGACGTGACGCAGAACGCGCGCACCATTCGCAGCGTGCCTTTGAAGATCAGGGAAACAAAGGCCGAGGCGAGTCTCTTCTCGAACGCGCTGCGCGATTTCGAGGTGCGCGGCGAGGCGTATCTTTCCAGAAAAGAGTTCGAGCGCATCAACGCCGAGCGCGAGGAGGCCGAGGAGCCGCGCTTCGCCAACCCGCGCAACGCGGCGGCAGGCACGATCCGACAGCTCGATCCGCGCGTCGTCGCCTCGCGCCGCCTCGATCTCTTCGCCTACGATCTGCTCGCCGCGGATGGCCGCAAAGCCTTCGACTCACACTGGGACGCGCTCGAATGGCTCGCCGAGTCGGGCTTCAAGGTGAGCGAGCGCGAACGATGCCCGGACATCGACGCGGTCATCGAGTTCTGCAACCGCATGGAGGCTTTGCGCGACTCGCTCGAATACGAGATCGACGGCGTCGTCGTCAAAGTCAACTCGACGGCCTTGCAGGACGAGTTCGGCGCGACGGCGAAATCGCCGCGATGGGCCATCGCCTACAAGTACCCGGCGCGCCAGGCGACCACGAAAGTTCTGGACATCATCGTGCAGGTCGGCCGCACAGGCGCGCTCACGCCCGTCGCGATCCTCGAACCAGTTTTGTTGGCCGGCACGACGGTCGCGCGGGCGACGCTGCACAACGAGGACGAGATCAAGCGACTCGGCGTGAAGGTAGGCGACTGGGTGACGATTGAGAAGAGCGGCGAGATCATCCCGAAAGTCTTGAAGGTGGTCGAATCAAGACGGATGGGCGAAGAGAAGAAGTTTCGGATGCCGAAGAAGTGCCCGGTCTGCGGCGGCGTGGTCTCGCGGCCCGAGGGCGAGGTCGTCACGCGCTGCGTGGCGGCCGACTGCCCGGCGCAACTCAAGGCCCGGCTGCTCCACTTCACCTCGCGCCGCGCGATGCGGATCGAGGGCCTCGGCGACGCGCTCGCCGAACAGCTCGTGCAGGGCCGCCACGTGCGCGACGTGGCAGACCTCTACAACCTCACGCTCGAAACTGTCTCGAACCTCGAACGCAAGGCAGAGAAATCGGCGACGAACCTGCTCGCGCAGATCGAGGCGAGCAAGCAGCGCGACCTGCCGCAGTTAGTCTTCGCGCTCGGCATCCGCCACGTCGGCGAGCGCACGGCCGCGCTGCTCGCCCGCGCCTTCCGGTCGCTCGACCGTTTGAGTGCGGCGACAATAGAAGAGCTGGACGCCGTGCCGGAGATCGGGCTGACCGTGGCCGAGAGCGTCCGCGCGTGGTTCGACGACGAGGGCAACCGCCAGCTCTGCGAGCGGCTGAAGGCGCTGAGCGTCCGCACGGAGTTGGCCGCGGGCGAGGCGGCGGCGGACGAGAAGTTCGCGGGCAAGCAGTTCGTGCTGACGGGCAGGCTCGAAAGCATGACGCGCGAGGAGGCCGG
>DATHBT010000357.1:0-4350 GCA_035295985.1 Pyrinomonadaceae bacterium
GCACAGAGGACACAGAGGTTGCACAGAGATAATCACTCGAACCCTCTGTGTTCCCTCCGTGCTCTCTGTGTCTCTGTGGTGAGCCGAGTTTCACCGCCCCCGACCTCGAATTGGCCGTTCAACCCGCCGTTTTCGGCCAAAATCGCAGAAAAACATTTCGTTGAAACCTTTCGCCCCGCGGCGTCACTAACACACCGGAATGATGGAAGGGCTGGCAATGGACGCGACTGAGAGGGTAGCGGCGGGCCGGGCCGGACTGCATTCAAGCCCCCAGATGAGCAGCCTAGAGACCCCGATTGAGAGAGCCAGGCGCGGCGACCCCGACGCCTTCCGCCAACTCTTCGAGCGCTACAGCCGCCCCGTCATCTCGTTCGTTTACGACATGGTCGGCGACCGCGCGCTCGCGGAGGATTTGACACAGGAAACCTTCGTCCGCGCCTACCGGCACCTCGGCAGCCTGCGCGAAGAGTCGAAGTTCTCCACCTGGCTCTTCTCCATCGCGAAGAACGTCGCGCGCGAGCACCTGAGATCGGGCGAGCGCCGGGCGTCGAAGGTCGAGCTGGACGACGAGCAGGTGATGGAGCTACAGGACGAGGGGCGCACCCCCGTCGAGGGCCTGCTCGATAAGGAATTGAACGGCGTGGTGCGGCGCGCTCTGGGCGCGCTCGACGAAGACAAGCGGACGGTCTTCGCCCTGAAAGTCTTCCAGCAGCGCAGCTACGAGGAGATCGTCGAGATCACCGGCTTCTCGCTGCCGAAGGTGAAGACCGACCTGCACCGCGCCCGCGCCGAGATGCGACGGCGCATCCGGCCGTATTTAGGGGTGACGCAATGAAGTGCCAGGACTGCGGACTGCTTTTGGAAGAGTATTTCGACGGCGAGACGGACGAGCGCGCCGCGGGCGCAATCGCCGCGCACCTCCAGACGTGCGCCGCGTGCACCGCGATCTACGACGGGCTCGCCGCAGAGCAGACGCTTTTCGCTTCCTACGAGCGCGAGGTGGAAGTCACACCTGCGCTCTGGGCCGGCGTCGAGGCGCGGCTGCGGGCCGAGCAGCGGGAGGCTGGGGGCAAGGTGGGCTTCCTCCAGCGCCTGTCCGCTTGGCTCGCGCCGCTCCTCGTCGCCCCGCGGTTCAGCCCGGCCATGACGGCCGCGATGGTCGTCCTGGCGGTCGTCGCCACGGCCGTCGTGATGAAGACGGTCGGCGGCGGCAACACCGAGCCGCCCCAGTTGGCGCAGGCCGGTGATCGAGGCAACGCACCCGCGCCGGCCGCGACGCCGAACGCGGTCGCGAGCGAGTCGCCGACGCCCGGCCAGTCCGCGCCGCCCGCGACAGCGCCGTTCAACACGTCGCCGCAGCTTACGCCGCAGCCTAAGAGCGTCGTGCCGCCGGCCGATCCGAACAGGCTACAGAACGCCGCCGGCACGCCGCCCAAGCAGGGGCCTAAGCTGGAAGTTGCCGCCGGCCAGCGGCCGAAGCAGGGAGTCACCATCGACAGGGCTTCGACGAACGCGCCCGCGCAGCGCGTCGAAACCGCTGCCGACAGGCTGGTGCGCGAGGCCGAGCAGCGTTACGTCGCCGCGATCAAAATCCTGGAGCGCGACGTGAAGACGCGCCGCGAGAGGCTCGACCCCGACACGCGCGCGCGCTTCGAGGAGACGCTGGCCTCCATCGACCGCACCATCAACGAGACGCGCAAGTCCGCCAAGCAGCACGGCAACGACCCCGTCGCCGTCCAGTACATGCTCTCGGCCTACGCCAAGAAGGTCGAAGTCATGCGCGAGATGGCCGCCCTCGGCCAGTGAAAAATAGCTGTTAGCTGTTAGCCGTTAGCTTTTAGCCGGCAGAGAACAGCCATCAGCCTCCGTTTCGGTTCTTTGTTTTGCTAACAGCTAATAGCTAATAGCTAATAGCTAACAGTCAACAGCTCTCTTAAAGGTTTTACCGATCATGAAAAACAGAACTCTTAAGTCGCTCGCCCTCGGCCTCGTCCTCTTCGGCTCGACGGCCGTCCCCCGGTCGAACGTCTCCGCGCAGCAGCCTTCGCAGGCGGGCGGCGGCACGGTCTCGATCAACAACCAGGCCGGCCGCGTGCAGATCAAGTTGGAGCGCGGGAGCAAGGTGGCGGTCAGCAACCGCTACGGCCGCATCACCATCACGGGCTGGGATCGCGACACGGTCGAGGCCACCGCGACCGGGCCGAAGGGGCCGGAGGCCGTGCAGGTCGAGATGACCGCCGACCCGCAGGCCACCTCCCGCCTGACGCTCGCAGTCGCCAGCCGCGCACGCCAGCCCCAGCCCGGCGTCTATACGCCCGTCCCCGTCGCCCCCGGCACCACCATGACCGCCGAGCAGATACGCGAGCTCCGGGAGGCGGCGGTGGCGCAGACCAAAGAGGCAGTGAAACTGATCGAGAAGAACGCCAAGGACGTGGAGAAGGCCATGCAGGACGCGGCGAAGGGTCAGGCGAAGGGCACGACCGCTACGCCCGAGGGCGGCGCGATCATCGTGCAGCCGCCGACCGTCACCGTCCCGGCGCAGCCCGGCGCGCCCGCCGCCCCGCCCGCGCAGGCCGCGCGGCCCGGGCAGCCGACGCCCCGCCCCGCGCCCGCCCCGCGCGCCGGCACGCACGTCCTCCGCGGGGCAACCGCGAGCCGCGCCGAGGAGATTCACCTCGACGTTAAGGTTCCGCGCTTCGCGCAGCTCGACACCATCGAGGTGCGCGCCGGCGACCTGACCGTCACGAACATCGACGGCCCGGTCAGCGTCTCCGGCGGCAGCAGCAACGTGACGGCCAGCAACGTCGGCGCGCTCACCGTCCGCACGCGCGGCGGCGACGTGAACGTGGACGGCGTCAACGGGATGGTTTACGTCGTCGCGCACAGCGGCGACATCACGGTGCGCAACGCCGCCTCGGAGGTGCGCGCCATGACCAACAACGGCAACATCAACATCGCCTGCGCGCGCGGGCGCGTGGACGCCAGCACAGCCTACGGCAAGATCGCGCTCGCCAACATCGGCGGCGACGTGGACGCCAACACCACCAACTCCGAGATCAGCTACACCGGCCCCATCTCGGACGGCTCGCGTTACCGTTTGAAGTCGATGGAGGGGCGCGTCGTGATGTCGATTCCCGAAAACTCGCCCGGCTTCACCGCCAACCTGATGTCCTACAGCCGCGAGGCCACGAGCGACTTCGCCGTCCGCAACGCTTCGGCTACGGGCGCGGGCGGCCCGGCACCCGCCCCGCGCCGCGTCGAGTCGCACCACGGCAACGGCCGCGCCTTCATCACGCTCGACTCTTTCGGCCAGACCGTCCGCCTGGCGAAGCTCGCGCCCAGCACGGCCGCCGTCACCTGCCGCTAAACCGCGGGGAGGATTTTTCGAGATGAGACGCAAACTTTTCCGCGCCGCGATCCTCCTGGGCTACCTGCCCGTCGTCGTCCCGATGCACATGGCGGCGCAGGAGGCCCCGAAGCCGAGGCCGCGCGTGACGGTCGCGCCGCGCGTCGAGGTCACGCCCGGCATCCCGCCCACGGTCACAGTCGTCCCCGAAATCAACATTGACCTCGCGCAGATCGAGGAGACGGTGGCGGCGGCAGCGGCCGTCGCCCCGCTCCCGCCCTTCGGCGTGGACGGGCAGCAGGTCATCGTCAACGACGGCGAGGTCTGGGTCGGCGACGAGTACAACCAAGCCGAGGAGACGCGGCAGACTTTCCAACTCTCGCCCGGCGCGCGCGTCGAACTCGTGGACGTGCACGGCCCCGTCCAGATCGACACGGGCGACGGCAGCGCGGCCGAGCTTCACGTCAGGACTTACTCTTCGACGAAGCCGGCCCGCAAGCTCTCGGTCGAGCAGGCGGGCGGCGGGCTGACCATCCGCGGCGCGTCCAAAGCCGAGCGCGAGCGCCTGGACGCCTACGGCTCGACGCGCCACCACGTCCGCCTGACCCTGCCGCGCCGCACGAACCTCTCGATGACGAACGTCACCGACAGCGTGAGGGTGGGCGAACTCGACGGGACGGTGACGCTCACGAACGTCGCGGGCCGCGTCGGCGTCGCGCAGGCGACGGGCGGGGCCGAGCTGTCGAACGTCAGCGGCTCCGTCGTGATGACGCTCTCGAACCTCGGCCGTGCCGGCGCGACCGTGCGCAACGTGCCGGGCCGCGTCACGCTGCGCTTCCTCGGCGACGTGAACGCAGACCTTCAGACCGACGGCGTCAAGGGCAAGGTTTACGTGGAACTCCCGAACGTCGCGGTGCAGGGCGAGATGACCCGCTCCGACTTCCGCGCCCGCATCGGCAACGGCGGAGCGCCGCTTCGCGTCTCCGACGTTGCCGGCACGGTGC
>DATHBT010000358.1:0-16903 GCA_035295985.1 Pyrinomonadaceae bacterium
GCGGCGGCGCAGTTGTTGACGACGAGCGCGCCCTCCGCGCCTGTCAACTCCGCCAGCAACCGTTCGGCGCGCGCCCCTCGACGGCCGCGCGCGCCCGTCTCGAGATCGTATTCGAGCGCGCAGTAGCCGGCGGCCTCCTCCGCGACCGCGCGCCGCGCCCCGTCCGAGAGCGGCGCGCGCCCAAGGTTCGTGTGCAGCACGACGCCGGTCGCGTTCACCACGCGCCGCAAGCCCGCCGCGCCCTCCCGCTCGACTGCGAGACCGAGACGCCTCAACGCCTCGGCCAGCAGCGACTCCCGCGAGACGCCCCCTTCGGAGTTCAGAGCCGCGCCGTCGCCGTTCGCGCCTCCGTCGAGTACGTCAGTAGCAGTCGAGCGCAACTCGGCGCGCAGCTCTTCCGTCACGGCGCGCGCCAGCTCCGTCAGCCGCGTGCGCCCCGCGCGCTCGGCCAGCGCCTCGGCCCCGTCAGCCCGCAGCAGCGCATCGACCGACGGGAGCGCCCGCAAAAGTTGTGGCGTAGGCATAAGAAGCTGTTAGCGATTAGCCGCTAGCTGTTAGCCGGAAATGGGCCGGCGGCCGACCTTCGGGGTCAAGCGGCCAAACTGCCTCGTGTCTCAGAAGCATTCTACTCAAAGCCCGGTTCGGCTAACAGCTAATCGCTGACAGCTAACAGCTAATTTTATTGACACCCGCGGAGGCGAACCTTTATGGTCGAAGTGGGGCGTCCCGCGCTGACGGGGCGCGCCCGTGAGGAGATTTGAAGCAGCCGTGCCGCGTGAGAACAGGTTTGCCAGGCGCGCCCGCGAGGGCGAGCAGCAGCGCCACCGCGAGGGGCAGGGGAAGGTGGTCGTCGTGCGCGACGCGCAGCCGTCCGTGGACGACCAGCTCGCCCGCCTCGAAGACGACATCCGCAAGCTCAAGGTCGAGTTCGACATCTTCTTCAACGGCGCGGCCAAGCGTCCGCCCTACGACACGAAGAACCGCGTCGAGACGGCCGTCAAGCGCCTCGCCGACGAGCGCAACCTGACCTTCGCGCAACGCTACCGCTATAACTCGCTCGTCGCGCGCTACGTCTCGCTGCGCGACCTGTGGCGGCGCAACGTGCAGGATCGCGAGGAGGGGCGCGGGGCGCGCGCCGCCGCGCTCGCCAAATTCGCCGCCGCCGACGAGGAGCGCCGCGCGGCGCGCTCGCACCAGGCCACGTTCATCTGCTCCGACGCGCGCGCCGACCTCCCGACCGTCCAGAACCTCTACGCCGCTCTGGTCGAGGCCAAGCGCAGTTGCGGCGAGTCGGCCGATGACATCCCGTTCGCACAGTTCCACCGCATGATCGCGGCGCGCACGGAGGCGTTGAAAGAGCGGCTGGGGTGCGAGAGCGTCCGCTACTCGGTTTATCTGGAAGACGGCCGCGTCAGTTTCAAGGCGAAGGCCGAGAGGTAAAATAAAGTAAGCAGTAAGCGGTGAGCGGTGAGCAGCAGAGGCGCAACGCGCGTCTTTGCTGCTCACCGCTCACCGCTTACTGCTTACTTCGGTCTTGCGCTTCCCGGCTCAAGGGGAGACCGGAAGCGGTCAGTGGCTTTCCAAGTCGAAAGCTAGTCCGGGGGAGACTACCTCTTCGTCACGTGCTCGGCCTGCGGGCCTTTGGGGCCTTGCGTCACTTCGAACTCGACCTCCTGGCCCTCTTCGAGGGTCTTGAAGCCGTCGCCCTGGATGGCGCTGTAGTGGACGAAGATGTCGGAAGAGCCGGGCTGCTCGATGAAGCCGTAGCCCTTCGCGTTGTTGAACCACTTGACCTTACCGGTAATTCTAGACATGACAGACGAATCCTCCTAACGATTCGGTTAAAGCGCCGCCGCGTAAAGCTCAGTCGGGGTGCGCCAGGTTGTTGCTTGAGCCGGGCCGTATCAGCGGGAAGACGACGCCGAGGACAAACTAAAAGCCCGCAGACGGGGAAGGCGACTTACCTCGGGAGGCGTCCTTCACCACTTGCGGGCCTGACGGGAGACTACGGAAAACTCATTGCTGCACTACTAAAGCTGTCACGGGACAGGGGTTAAACACCGCCCCGCGGGGAACGACGGCGCATACTAAACGAGGCCCGCCGCGACTGTCAAGCGGAAAGATTTTTCAGTCGCGCTTCGCCTCGCCCTGCGCGGGCGCGGCTTCCGGCCTTATCGGCAGGTAAGCGCGCGGGTTGACCGGCTCGTCGCCTACGCGCACCTCGTAATGGAGGTGCGGCCCCGTCGAGCGGCCCGTCGAGCCGACCGCGCCGATGCGCTGGCCGCGCGCGACCTGCTCTCCGGGGCGGACTTCGATCTTCGAGAGGTGCGCGTAGCGCGTCGTCAGCCCCGCGCCGTGATCGATTGTGACGAGTTGGCCGTAGCCGCCGTGCCAGTCGGCGAAAACCACCTTGCCGTTGGCGGCGGCGACCACTTCGTCGCCGTGCTCGGCGTTGATGTCCTGACCGGAGTGCAGCTCGTAGGAGCCTCCGCCGAAGGGGCTACGCCGGCCGCCGAAGCCGTCGGTCGTGTAGCCCGCCACGGGCCAGACGGACGGGATGCGGGCCTTCTCGTCGAGCGCGCGCTCGTAAGAGCGCAACTCCTCTTCGAGCTGCGCCGCGCGCGCCTCGACCACCGCGACCGCTGCCTCGTCCATCTCGACGCCGGGGCCGCCCGATCCGCGCACCAACGGCTGCCCGCCGCCCTCCGCCACGCCCGACATCTCGGCCAGCCGGCGCGACTTATCCTCGATGGCCTCGACGCGATCCGCCAGTTTTTCGAGCTGTCGGCGCTGCTTCTCGTTTTCGACGCGCAGCCGCTCGTTCTCGGCGGCGACTCTCTGGTGCGCCGCCTCGCGGTAGATGCCGTACAGCCCGTAACCGGCCGCGCAGACGAGGAGTGCCGCCGCAACCATGGCGGCCCGGAGCCAGCGTTTATGAATGCAGATGCGGCGGATGGTCGAGCGTGAGCGCGAGGTGTGGGCGACGATGAATGCGTACAGACGGTCGTCTCTAGTCATCTGGGAGAGAAATCCTCCTTTCGCTAGAGTCCGCGCCTCGGTGAGCGGGGCGGCGCGGAAAAAAGCGCGCAAAGGCACACTCGCCTCGGGGCGGACGTGCGCCGAAGAAACCACGGTTGGGGGCCTGATTTAGTTGTGGACCTGCTTGAAGTAAGGCACCCGGCGGTCTGTATGAAGACCTTGTAGAACCCTTCCCCGCCGGTTGTCCCGTTTAAGGGACTGGAAACTACCACACGGGGCGGCGGGATGCAAACGCCCGGACGGGGCGGGGAAAGGGGGCGGGGCGACGTACGGGCGGCAAAGCACGAACTTACGGCGCGACGTGACGCGGGCGAGCAGACGGCCGTGCTCTCTCCGCGTCCCCTCCGCGCCCGCCGCGTCTCCGCGGTGAATCTTTTCCGTCTTCACCCGCCCGTAAACATCGAGGGCCTGCGCCGTCCGCGGTCGGACGGCGCAGGCCCTCAAAATTCTCGCCCCGGCGCGGCCGGGCTTTAGATTTCTTCGGCGCGGCGACGGCGTCCGCGCGCGCGCAGCATCGCCAGGATGATGACGGCGAAGACGGCGACGAAGGCCACGACGACCGCCACCTTGAGCACGACGAGCAGGAAGCTGACGAGCGCGATGAGCTGTTTGACCAGCGTGATCAAAAGCAGGATGAGCGCGATGATCGCGCCGATTCCGCCGCCGGCCTTAAGGATGCCCATCATAATTTCTTTCTCCCCCGTAAAACTCCCGGCCCTTTGATGCGACGGCCGGCCGCGCACATCATAGCAGAGCCCGCCCCGCGACGCCCTTCAGGCGCGCGGCGGCCAGTCGTTCCTGTCGCGCGGCGGGAACGGCTGGTGCGCGGCCAGCTCGCCCGCGCGGAAAGTGGTCATGTCGAGCGCGCCGCCGCCCACGGCCGAGGGGGGCGGCGTCCGCTCGAACTCCGACTCGCGCGCGGTGCGCCCGCGCCGCAGGTAGTCGAAGAGCATGTAAGCGCCGAGCAGGACGAGCGCGGCCGGGAGCAGTTGCCTGACCGGAAGCTGTATGCCGAGCATCGTGTTCAGCAGGAACAGCGTGCCGAGCGTGATGAGCAGCACGGCCCAGGCGGCCGGGTGGCCGTAGAGGCGACGCGTGATCGGGTCTGACTCGGCGTCGGGCGCGAGTCCTGCGCGGATGAGTTGCGCGGTGCGGAAGGCGTCAACGGCGGCGTAGAGCCACGTGCCCGCGGCGGCGAGGACGAAGAAGGCCGGCGCGTTCGTCACCGAGGAGAGTTGCAGGCAGCCGGCGAAGATCGTGAAGTGGACGACGGCCTTCGAGGTCTGCCCGTTGTAGGCCGCGCCGAGGCCGGGGAAGATGAAGGAGAGGAGCAGCGCCACCCACTGCGACGTTTTACGCCTGACCGACTGCGGCGCTTCGACGAGTGCCGGCCGCTGCTGCAAAAGCTCGACCCCGGCGACGATGCAGTCCTGGCAGTAGGGGAAGCCGCGGATGCGGTGATCGCACGAGGGGCAGAGCGGGCGCGCGCAGCGGCTGCACGTCACGACCGAAGCGTTCGCGCTGTGGTATGAACACCTCACGGGCCTGCCCTGTATCGCCTCGACCACCGTCAAACTCTTTCGCCCCCTTGCCCGCTCTTAAAATTCTCGCCCCTCGGCTGTCGTCCGTCTCTCGCCCTTCGCCTCGCGCGGGGCATTAGCTCCCCTCACGCTCACGCGCGCGGCTTGCCGTTCGACTCGCGCGCGCCGGCCGGGGTCTGGTTGTTCTGCTGTTGCGAGTCACCGCGCAGTATCGCCGCGCCGCGGCTGGTGGTGCTCTCGTAGGTCTTGGCGGCCAGCCGCAGGCTCGCGCGGTACATGCCGGCAATCGACCCGTCGTCGGAGAGCGTGCTCGTGCCGACGAGGACTGCGACCAGGACCATCGTCGCGACCGTGGCGAGTTGCGGCGAGACGACGGCGTCCAACCAGCCGCGCACCCACTCGCGCACCTGCGCAGCGAGCGGCGCCCGCACGCGCCCAACCTCGGCCGTGCCGAGCGTAGCTTCCAGTATGCGCGCGTGCAGTCCGAAGGGGACGGGCTGCTCTTCGCTGATGTAGGAGTAGCACGCGCCGATGGAGCGGACGACCTCGCCGGGCAGGTTCGTGCAGCGCCCGCAGAGGACGGCGTGACGCTCCCAGCGGTGGAAGAGCGGCGCGGGGAGGAAGCCGTCGAGGTAGTCCGTCAGGTGCTCCTCGAACTCCTCGCAGGTCATCGCCGTCTCCGGCGTCGTCCTCATCAGGATGCGCGCTTCGAGCGTGCGCGACGGCGGGGGCGGCGCATCCGTCTGGCAGGCGCGCAGGGCGTTCTTCACTTCGTTGAGAAGATCGTGGCACACGGGGCATCGCAAGGCGTGCTCGGCGCAGCCGCGCTGGGCGTCCGCGGCGAGCGCGCCTTCGAGGTAGTCCGTCAGACGATCTTCAAATTCTGCACACAACATCGCTTCTTCTCGTTTCACCCTTCGTTTAAGTTTCAAAGCGCCGCCCGCTCGCAGCGTCCGCCGCCCCTCCGCCGCGGCGCTCGCGGGTCTTCACTTCGCCTCAAACTTTCAAACTCAAGCCTCTGTCATCGCGACGACTCTCATCCGCCTGAGAATCTTCGCCAGCTCGATCCGCCCGCGGTTGATGCGCGACTTAACCGTGCCTTCGGGTATCCGCAGGAGATCGACGATCTCCTGATAGCTCAGCTCCTCTATGTCGCGCAGGATGACGCACGTTCGCAGGTCGGGCGGGAGCTTGTCTATGCCGGCCTGCACCTGCTCGCCAAGTTCGCGCCGCTCCATCTCGCGCTGCGGCGAGCCGCCCGCAGCGCGCAGGTGATAGGTGTGCGCTTCGAGGTCTTCGCCCTGCGTGTCCTGCGGGGCGCGCTGGCGGCGGCGGTAGTCGTCGATGATCAGGTTGCGCGCGAGCCGCATCAGCCAGTTCTGCAAGTCGCCCTGCCGCGGGTCGTACTGTTCCAAAGAACGATAGACGCGGACGAAGACTTCCTGCGTCAAATCTTCGGCCGCGTCGGCGCGGGAGGTGAAGCGGTAGGCGAGGTTGTAGATGCGCCGGGAGTAGAGCGACACGATCTCCTCCCAGGCCGCGCCGTCGCCAGCGCGACACCTCCTGACCAGTTCCGCACCGTCGCCAGTAGAAGTCAACGTCCTGACTGCTCCCAACACCCCTCGCGGCCCTTTCCGCCACCCGCCTCGCTCTCTGACTTGCGGCCTGCTGCGGCCGCGAGCGGGGGCTGCTTGTCGCACGAACTTACGAAGGGGCAAGGGGGAAAGTTCCCCGTGAAATTATAGAAAATTAAGGGCGTACGGGGAAGTCCGCGGCGACGGAAGCGCGAACGAAAACTCGGATCGGGGGGCGAAAAAGTTAGGTGCGCGTCGCTAACCGAACGGGCGGCGGGGGAACGGCGGCTCACGGGGCGCGCCCCGCCGGAAATCGCGCTTATCGCCGCCGCTCCCCGCGATTTCGCGATTCTTGCGCCCCTTGCGCAAATGCTGTAGCCTTTCAGTGCCCTACAATATATTGTGGTAGCGCGTCCGGGCGCGATGGAGTTGACGGCCCGCGCGGACTGCGACAGGCGACGGGCCGGGTCACAATGCCTTCCGCTTTTCCAGCGGCCCCGGAAGAAGGGTTTTGCGCCAGACTCTCAAGTTCACAGTCTTGCTACTGCTCACCGGCGCGCTGCTCTGGTGGTTCGCGCTCGGCGTCGAGTGGGGACAAGTCAGCGCCGAGTTAGCGGGCGCGAACCTGTGGCTCATCGCGTGCGGGGTTCTGGCCGTCTGCGCCACTTACTTCGTGCGCGCCCTGCGCTGGCGCGCTCTGCTCGCCCCGCTCGCGGCGGTAGGCATGAAGCCGTTGGTCGCGGCGACGACCGTCGGCTTCGGCGCGGTGTTCCTGGTGGGGCGCGCGGGCGAGGTGGTGCGGCCCGCGTTTCTGCCGCTCGCCGAGAGGCGCGTCAAGCCGGCCGCGTCTTTCGTCACCATCGGCGTCGAGCGCATCTACGACGTGGTCGCGGTCGTCCTGCTCTTCGCGCTCAACCTGATCTGGTTCCGCGCGCCGGGCGGCGACCCGGCGGCTTACGCGCAGGTGAGACGCGCCGGGCTGGTGCTGCTCGCGGCGGCGGCCGTCGGCGTCGCTTCGTTAGTCTGGTTCCGCGGCCACGCGCCCGCCCTGATCAACTGGCTCGCGCGCAAGTTCGAACGCGGGCCGCGGCTGGTGCGCCGCGCCGGGGGCGTCGTGACGCACCTGCTCGAACAGTTGGCGGGCGCGCTCAGCATTCTGACGGACGCGCGCGAGCTGGCCGTGACCGTCGGCCTGACGGCGCTGCTGTGGGGCTTGATAGGCGTCGCGAACTTCTGCGTGCTACGCGCCTTCGGTCTGGAGTTTGGGCCGGCCGAGACCGTCTTCGTGCTGGGCTGGGCCTTGGTCGGCTCGCTCGTGCCGACGCCGGGCGGCGCGGCGGGCGCGTTCCACGTGGCGACGGCGCGCGGCCTCGCCTTCTTAGGCGTCGCGGCGGCGAAGGCGACGGCCGTCTCGATCATCCTGCACCTCGTCGTCTTCGGCCCGGCCCTCTTCCTCGGCCTCTACTTCTTCCTGCGCAGCGACGTGAAGCTGTCGAACCTGCGCCGCAGCGCGGCCGAAAAGGATGAGCCGGGCGACGCGATTTCGGGCGACGCCCAGTCGCGGCTCGCGCGCGACGAGACTCGGTTGCCGGCCGCCCCGTAAAACGGAGCGCGCCCGGCAGTGAGATCGTCCGCCGCGCGCACTGTTTAAGCGAGAACGGGCTGGGGGTAAAAGTTCGGTTCGTGTCGGGAAGGTTTGAGCGGGCCTGGGGTCGGGTTGTCCAAATTCACTGAACTCGGAGCGCCTATGAAGTGTCCTTTCTGCGGCTTCATCGAAGACAAGGTGGTTGACTCGCGCGAGTCGCGCGAGGGCGAGTCGATCCGGCGGCGGCGCGAGTGTTTGAAGTGCGAGCGGCGCTTCACCTCCTACGAGCGGATCGACGAAATCCCCTACATGGTCGTCAAGAAGTCGGGGCAGCGCGAGCCGTTCGACCGCAACAAGGTGATGGCCGGGCTGCTGCGCGCCTGCGAGAAGCGGCCCGTGCCCGCGACCAAGCTCGACAACATCGTCAACTCCATCGAGAAGTACGTGCAGGAGTCGCCGGAGCGCGAGCGTCCCACGTCGAAGATCGGCGAGATGATCATGCGGCGGCTCAAGGAACTCGACAAGGTCGCCTACGTGCGCTTCGCCTCCGTCTATCTGGAGTTCGAGGACGTGACCGAGTTCATGGCCGAACTCAAGACCTTGGTGCGCACGCGGCAGGGCGGCGCGGCCGGCGGTAAGCGAGCGTGACAAGGGTGTGGGGATTAGGGGCTTAGGTAAAACAGCACGCGGGTTTTTGTTCCCCATCCCCTAATTTCTATCCCCCACCCCCCGTGTCTTATGCGTCCACTCAGGGTCTTAGAGCGGATCGAGTTGGAGCGGCTGCGCGAGCGCGTGGGCCGGCTGTTCGCCGTGCTCTCGGAGGCGATGGGCGAGGCGCAGGAGGGGGCGACGCCGGGCGCGTGGTCGCCGCCCGCGGACGTTTGCGAGACGGCCGGCGCGGTCGTCGTGCGCGTCGAGCTGCCGGGCGTGGCAGCGGACGAGGTCGAGGTGGTGTTGACCAGGGATGCGCTGCGCGTGGCGGGGGCGAAAAAGGGGCGCGCACCGCGCGGGCGCGTGACGCATCTATGTTCCGAGAGGGCTTACGGCAAGTTCTGCCGCACCGTCCCCCTGCGACGCCCGGTGCGCACGCGCGGCGCGCGGGCCACGCTCAAAGACGGCCTGCTGACGGTCACGCTGCCCAAACTCGAAGACCGGCGCGGCGCGGAGTTCAGGATAGAGGTTAGAGAGGTGACGGGTGACAAGTAGCTGTTAGCTATTAGCTGTTAGCGGTTAGCCGTAAGGAGCCAGCTTTTCGGCCTTCGTTTAGGTTACTGGATTTGCTAACAGCTAACAGCCTCGCGTCACGGGGGTTACATGCCGACGATTGAAGACATAGCCGAGGGGTTGGAGTCGCAGGCCGCGGCCGGCGGGGGCGACGAGCAGCAGTTGCAGGTGCCCGAAAGTCTGCCCGTGCTGCCCCTGCGCGACATAGTGATCTACCCGTTCATGATCGTGCCGCTGTTCGTCTCGCGCGAGAAGTCGATCCGCGCTGTGGACGAGGCGCTCGGCGAGAATCGGATGATCCTGCTCGTCTCGCAGAAGGACTTGGACAAGGAGGAGCCGGGGGCGGAAGACCTCTACCAGGTGGGCACGGCGGCCGTCATCATGCGGATGCTCAAGCTCCCGGACGGGCGGACGCGCATCCTCGTGCAGGGCCTGACGCGCGCGCGCATCGAGTCGGTCGAGGACGCGGGCGGGTTCCTGCGCGCCAGAGTCTCCACCTTGCAGGAGGCGCAGGCCGCGCCGGAGCGCTCGCTCGAAGTCGAGGCACTGGTCAGGAACGTGCGGGGTTCGATGGAGAAGGCCGCGAACCTGGGGAAGAACATCTCGCCGGAGGTGATGGCTATTGTCGCAAACCTCGACGAGGCCGGGCGGCTGGCCGATCTCGCGGCGTCGAACCTTGAGTTGAAGGTCGAAGACGCGCAGTCGGTCTTGGACATCGAGGACACGACGGCGCGGCTGCGGCGCGTCAACGAGCTGCTCAACAAAGAGATCGAGGTGCTGACCGTCCAGCAGGAGATCAACACGCAGGCGCGGGCCGACATCGACCGCTCGCAGCGCGAGTTCTACCTGCGCCAGCAGTTGAAAGCGATCCAAGGCGAACTCGGGGAAGGGAACGAACTCGCAGAGGAAGTCGCTCAGTTCCGGGAAAAAATCGAGGCGTCGCGGATGCCGAAGGCCGCGGAGGAGGAGGCACTGCGCCAGCTCAAGAAGTTGGAGCGCATGCACCCGGACGCGGCCGAGACGGCGACGCTCAGGAACTGGTTGGAGATCATGACGGATCTTCCGTGGTCGAAGTCCTCGACCGACAACCTCGATCTCAAAAAGGCGCAGCAGATTTTAGACGAGGATCACTACGGGCTGGAAAAGGTTAAGGAGCGGATCATCGAGGCGCTGGCCGTCCGCAAGCTGAAGGAGAAGCCGAAGGGATCGATCCTCTGCCTCGTCGGCCCGCCGGGCGTCGGCAAGACGAGTCTCGGCCGATCAATCGCGCGCGCGCTTGATCGAAAGTTCGTCCGCCTGAGTCTCGGCGGTCTGCACGACGAGGCGGAGATTCGAGGCCACCGCCGGACTTACGTCGGCGCGATGCCGGGCCGCGTCATACAGGCTTTGCAGCAGGCGGGGACGAACAACCCGCTCATCATGCTCGACGAGATCGACAAGGTCGGCGCGGACTTCCGGGGCGATCCCAGTTCGGCCCTGCTCGAAGTCTTGGACCCGGAGCAGAACAACAGTTTCCGCGACAACTACCTCGGCGTCACCTTCGATCTCTCGAACGTGATGTTCATGACGACGGCCAACGTGCTCGACACGATCCAGCCCGCGCTCAAAGACCGCATGGAGGTGATCCGGCTGGCGGGCTACACCGAGGAGGAGAAGCTGGAGATCGCGCGCCGCCACCTCATCCCGAAGCAGCTCGAAGAGAACGGCGTCTCGGCCAAGCACGTCCGCATCTCGAAGGGCGCTCTCTCGATGATCATCATGCGCTACACGCAGGAGGCGGGCCTTCGCCAGTTGGAGCGCGAGATCGGCGCGATCTGCCGCAAGGTCGCGCGCCGCGTCGCCGAGGGGGAGGCCGGGGTCGTGCAGGTGTCGCCGAAGAACCTCCACGAATTCCTCGGCGTGCCGAAGGTGTCGCCCGACGAGGTGTTGAAGAAGGATCAGATCGGCGTGGCGACCGGCCTCGCGTGGACGGCCGTCGGCGGCGACGTGCTCTTCATCGAGGCGCTGCGGGTGAAGGGGAAGGGCAACCTCGTGCTCACGGGCCAGCTCGGCGACGTGATGAAGGAGTCTGCCCAGGCCGCCTACTCGTTCGCCAAGTCGCGCGCCCTGGTGCTCGGCATCCCCGAGGAGGACTTCAACACCTACGACCTGCACATACACATCCCCGAAGGCGCGATCCCGAAGGACGGCCCGTCGGCCGGCATCACCCTGGCGACGGCGATGGTCTCCTCGCTCTCGCAGCGGCCCGTGCGTAGGGACGTGGCGATGACGGGCGAGATCACGCTCCGGGGGAACGTGCTCCCCGTCGGAGGCGTCAAGGAGAAGGTGCTGGCGGCGCGGCGCGCGCGCGTCTCGAAGATCATTCTGCCGGAGTTGAATCGGCGCGACATGGACGAGGTGCCCAAAGAGTTGATGGGCGAGATTAAGTTCGTCTTCGTCGATAACGTGGTGCAGGTCTTCCGCGAGGCTCTGAAGGACGGCGCGGGGGTTGCGCCGCCGGGCACGCCGACGCGCCCGAAGCCGCTGACGCAGCCCGCGCCGGCCACGTCACATTGACCGAACGGGACGCGCGCGGCTTCGGGGCCGGCTGGCGAACGTGCGGCGGCCACGAAGACTGCCAAACGTCCGGCCGGGGACACAACCGAAGGCCCTGTCGGGGCATCTGAATTTGTGGCGAGCGGGGCGGTTTTTGAATGGAAATCGTACCCGCTTCGCCTTTTATATCAAGAAGATAGGGTTGACACCCCGTAAAACCGTGTGATAAGTATCAGGCTGGTCAGACGGCTGCCTTCTTGAGCCTTTCGGCGGACTCTCTTTATTACGGCAAAGTCGTCACCCCTCGCTTAGTGGAACCGCTCGTGTCGCCCGGCGTGAACCGCTCTGGGCCGGCCAATCGTGGATTCGCTTCATCCCGGATTTTTAAGGAGACTGAACGATTGATGAAAACGAGCTTCCCCCGTCTTTTTTCCCTGTTCGGCGTCTTCGCCATCCTCTCTTCGTCACTGCCCGTCAGCGCGCAAGGCCTGAACTCCGCTTCGATCTCGAAGACCCCCAGCGAGATCGAGGCCAACAGCGGCCGAGTGCAGTCCGTCATCGACAAGTCGGAGAACCACTTCAAGCTCGGCGAACTCAACCTCAAGGACAGGAACTACGACGCCGCGCGCGCCGAGTTCGACAAGGCCGTTGACGCCGTGCTGGAGTCCGGCATGGACGTTCGCGCCAGCCCGCGCCTACAGACCTTCTACCTGCAACTCGTCGAGCGCGTCTACCGGATGGAAGTCCCGGCGCAGCACGCGCAGGTCGCCAGCGCCGCGCCGCTCGCGGGCGGCGGCCAGGTCGTCAACGCCAACGCCGTTGACGCCGTCCCGGCGCAGACGCCCGGCTTCCTGCGCGATCAGAAGTTCGAGCCTTCGCCGCTCGACGAACTCGCCAAGCTCGAGCTGACCGAGCCTGAGAAGGAGGTGACGACCGAGCAGATCGCGACGCTCGAAGAGGTCAAGAGCAGCATCGATTTCGGCTTCAACTCGAACACGCTCATCCAGCAGTACATCAACTACTACCAGGGCCGCGGCCGTTCGACGATGGAGTCGGGCCTGCGCCGCTCGGGCCGCTACATGACGATGGCGCGGAGGATCTTCCGCGAGGAGGGCGTGCCCGAAGACATCGCCTGGCTGGGTCAGGTCGAGAGCGCGTGGCGTCCGACCGCGTATTCGTGGGCGGCGGCTTCGGGGCTGTGGCAGTTCATCCCTTCGACGGGGATGGAGTACGGCCTGCGCCAGACCGCGTGGGTTGACGAGCGCAACAGCTTCGAGAAGGCGACGCGGGCCTCCGCGCGCTACCTCAAGCACCTGAACAGGTATTTCAACGGCAACTGGGAGTTGGCACTGGGCGCGTACAACACTGGCCCCGGCAACATCAACCGCGGCATCGCGCGCGCCGGCAGGGCCGACTTCTGGGCCATCTACCCGTACATCGCCCGCGAGACGCGCAACTACGTCCCGAACATTCTGGCGACGATCCTGATCGCGAAGAACCCCGCGAAGTACGGCTTCGCGCACGTCCGCCCCGAAGCGCCGCTCTCCTACGACGTGGTGAGCGTGCCCTCGGCGACGAGCCTGCAACTGATCGCCTCGGCCTGCGACACGAGCGTGGACTACCTCCGCAGCATCAACCCGGAACTCAAGCGCGACGTGACGCCGCGCGGCGAGTCCTACAACGTGAGGGTCCCGCCCGGCCGCGGGAAGACGCTCGTCGCCATCCTCAAGCGCGTGCCGGCCGACCGGCGCGAGATGGCGAAGGCGATCACGGTCGCGCCCGGCGAGGAGCTGGCGGCCGTCGCGGCGCGGACTGGCACGACCGTCGCGCAGCTGCAGCTCTGGAACGGCGGCGTCGATCTCTCGAACGGCGGGAAGATCGTCGTGCCCTCCTCCGGCTCCGTGCAGCAGGTGATCTACACGCGCTCCCGGCCCAACTCGACGGCGACCGCCAGCTCGCTCGTGACGGTGACGGCGCGGGCCGGCGAGACCATCGCGCAGATCGCCGCGCGCCACGGCGTTGACGCCGGCGAGGTCGCGCGCCTCAACGCTTACGCGGCCGACGCGCCGCTCTCAGCGAACCAGATGATCAAAGTCCCGGCCAAAGCCCCGGCGGGCAACGCGCCGGTGCGCCGCCGCCGGTAAGGGTCAGGACGAGCTACAAACGGAAGCGTAGAGGGGCGGGGGGTTGAAGTAAGATTCAACCCCCCGCCCCTCTTTTAGCATCTCCGCCGCGAAGTGACGGATCGTCTCCCGCCCCTTCAAGTGAACCTGCTCAATTCGGGCCGCGACACAACCCTTTAAAAGAAGGGGGGACGGGGAGGTGAGGGATTGCTGACATCGGGTATCTCTTTGCGCACGCGCGTGCGGCGTGCGGGGGGGCGCTTCGCGCGCGGGTCGCCTTGCAGGTACAGTTCAGGCGGGACTAGCTCTTCCATAGGTTGGCCGCTCGGATCGGGCGGCTTGGGGCGGGACTCGGCCGCGCCGCCTCCTCGACGGACTTTCGATCTGTCGCCGCGCACCGGGCGTCGAGGTCGGCGCGGCGTGGCGCCGCGGCGTCGCGCCGCACGCCGCGGCGCGTGCTGGGCGCTCGGCCCGTCAGCCGTCGGGTCGGCGGCGGTCGTCGCCGGCTGCGTGAAAATCATGCCGGCGGCGAGGGCGATGATCGACAGGCGGCGCATGGCCTCATCCCTTCCGAGTGCTTTTAACGGGGGCGAGATCGTCACGCCCATACTAGTCCGCCACTCCGAAAGCTGTCCACCAGCACGGTTTACGATTGCCACCCTGCGGTTCACACGAATCGCTCGCCGAGATAAAAGTTGACAGGCGCGGAGGGGGTGGGTTAGCGTCGTGTGACTTTCCGTCAGAGGCCGAGTTTCGGGAGCAGATTTTTGCATCACTTCCCAGCTTTACGGAGCCCCTGTTCGCACGCATCGGCCGTCTTCAGACTCGGCGCAAGGCGGCCGACGCCGGAAGTGGGCGCAATCCCGCAAGACAGTCTTACCGCGCGTTTCCCTTCGGCGTTCTGCGCAATCCTGGCCCTTTGAAAAGAATCGACCGATAGCTCTACCAGTTGAAAGCTGAGGGCGGGCTTTTGCTGCGCCGGCCCGCAGCTTTACGGCACGCCCGCGGGCACGCCCTCGCCCCGCCGTGTGCCGCCAACCGAGAAGGATGAGTCGGGCACGCCTTTCTCGCGCGCCGCGCGCCGAAGCGGGCGGGGAAAGGGCGAAGGCCACGGCCGAAACCCCCCTTATGAAGGCGGACTGCATTTAAGGAGAATTGAGATGAGGAGTCATACCCGTTGGGCGCTGCTGTCCTGTCTGATCGCACTCCTGGGGCTGGGCGCCCTGATTTTTTCGTCCGGCGCGGCGGCGCAGGACGCCAAGCAGCCGAAGGACAGGACGGCGCAGCCCGGAGGCGCGGCGGACAGGGAGCGGACGCAGCCCAGGCGCAAGCCCGCCCCCAAGGCCAAACCGACGCCGGACATCACGGACGATCCGGAGGAGGCTAACGAGAACGATCCCGACCGCCCGGCCTTCGCCCGCGGCCTCGTCAACGGCGCGGAGTACCTGCGCCGCCGGCAGGAGTGGGTTGACATGAAGATGGGCATGGAGCCGGGCAGGCCCTTCGACCCGACGGCCCGCGGGCGCGCGCTCGATCAGATGCGCGCGCAGGAGTCGCAGCTCAAGGAGAAGGTTACGAAGGGGCTGCTCTCGCCCAGCGTACTGAGCAGCGCGTGGACGAGCATCGGCCCGTTCCCGCTGCCCAACGGGCAGACCAACATCTTCGAGACCCCGGTCAGCGGGCGCGTCCCGACCATCGCCGTCCACCCGACCAACCCCGACATCGTTTACGTCGGCGCGGCGCAGGGCGGCCTCTACCGCTCGACGAACGGCGGGCAGACTTGGACGCAGCTCTTCGACGCGGCCGACACGCAGGTCATCGGCGCCATCGCCCTCGCGCCCTCCGACCCCGAAATCCTCTACGTCGGCACGGGCGAGGCGGGCCTGTCGGCCGACTCCTTCATCGGCATCGGCGTCTATCGCGTCGACAACGCCTCGACGACGGCCGATCTGACCGGGCCGATCAACCCGCAGATCACGGCCACCAGCACCGCCCCCGGGAATCCGACGTTCACCTACCGCGTCTTCCACCGGCTCGCCATCAGCGAAGTCCTCGTCGCGCCCAACGATCCCTCGGTCGTCTTCGTCTCGACGGTTTTCGGCGCCGCCATCGGCAACCCCGGCCAGTCGCCGGGCAACGCCGTCGGCCCGAACCTCGGCCTGCCCGGCCTCATCCGCCTCAACAACGCTACGGGCCCGGCCGCCGGCGTGACCGCCACCAAGCTAACGGTGACGGCCGCCAGCAGCCTCGACACGCCGGGGACCGGCAGCCTGAGCGTCATGGACATCGCCTTCGACCCGGCCGACACCACCGGCAACACGATGGTCGCCTTCGTCCGCGGCGTCGGCGGCGCGACCCCGAACGCCGGCGGCGCTTACCGCTCGACCAACGCGCTCACCACGGGCACGTTCACGCAGACGCTCGTCCCCGTGTCGAGCAACGTGCGCGGCGAGTTCGGCGTCGCCCGCGTCGGCGGCGTGACGACGATGTATCTGGCCTCGGGCGAGACGGGCGCGACCCCCGGCTGCACCGCCACCACGCAAGGCTCCGTCCGCAAGTCGGTTGACGGCGGGCAGACGTGGAGCGCGCGCCTCGCGGGCGGCAGCGGCTTCTGCGGCACGCAGTGTATCTACGACATCGCCGTGGACGTGAAGCCCGACAACCCGGATGTCGTCCTGCTCGGCGGCAACGTCCCCGGCGGGTGCACGCGCAACATGGCCCGCTCGACCAACGGCGGCGCGACGTTCCCCGAATCGAGCGCCGGCCTGCACGCCGACAGCCACGCCCTCGCCTTCGCGCCCTCGAACCCGAACATCGTTTACACGGGCAACGACGGCGGCGTCTGGCGCTCGAACGACGCCGGCCAGACGTGGCAGAGCCTGAACAACCGCACCTTCGTCGCCACGCAGTTCCAGTCAATCGCGAGCCACGCTGTCGAGCGCCACTTCCTCCTCGGCGGCACGCAGGACAACGGCACGGAAATCCTTGAGCCGAACCAGAACTCGCAGCGCCCCTTCGACGGCTGGCGCAACGCAGACTTCGGCGACGGCGGCTACGCCCGCATCGACCAGACCTACACTGACACCGAGAACGTGGTCATGTACCACACCTACTTCAACCTGACGAACGCGCAGGGCATCGCCCGCGTCACCGCGCGCTCGCAGGCCCGCAAGGGCAACTGGACGTTCTTCGGCTGCGGCTTCGTCGGCTCCATCCCCAACGGCTTCGACTGCGCGACGACGACGTCCATCCTCTTCTACGCGCCGATGGAGCTGGGGCCGG
>DATHBT010000359.1:0-22698 GCA_035295985.1 Pyrinomonadaceae bacterium
AGTGGCCAGCGGCGGCCCCGACGGTGTGGGTGCGCGGGGCAGATCGGCGCTCGTGCTTGGCGCAGGCGCGCGCGAGGGCCTGATCGACGAGCGCCGCCACGTTGCACTCGGGCTTGCGGCAGACGGCGGCCAGCTCCGAGACGACGAGGTAGCGCGCGCGCTCCAGCATCCGCTGCTCGCGGAACGAGAGCGACTTGCGGTGGCTCAGATAAGTCAGGTGCTTGAGGACGGCGGCCACCTCGAAGATGTCGCCGGTGCGCATCCGGTCGGTGAACTCCTTGAAGCGATCCTTCCAGTCGCAGGGCGCGGAAGTAAAGTCGTCGCCCAGAGACTTCAAAAGCATCTCGCACTCGCCCGAAGAGATCGGCGAGCGCAGGCCGACCTCGCCGGCGTTGGCGACGGGGACGAGCACGACCGAATTCGTGGCCGCGAGCCGGAGCGTGTAGAAGGGGAGGGCGTCCGCCCCGATCTGTTTGCGCTCGATCTGTTCGATGATCCCGATCCCGTGGTTGGGGTAAACAACTTTCTGGCCTACTTTGAAGCCCACCACACACCTCCTGAAACTTCCGAAGACCTGATCGCGCGGGGAGCGCAACGGGTTTTTTTGAGGATGACCCCTTGATCGCGGAGGACGCCGGGCGCGTCGGGAGCTAACCTGAATCGTCACGAAAGTGTAACAACGCCCTCGGCGGAGCGTCAAGGCGGAGAGGAATGATGAATGCGGAATGACGAAAGATGAACTGAAAAGCATTTGCCTTTCGTTCATCGTTCATCATTTTCCTGCCGCGGCAGCTCGATTGTGAAAGTCGAGCCTCGGCCGGCGGACGAGCGCACGGTCGCCTCGCCGCCGTGCGCTCGCGCGAGGTGCTTGACGATGGCGAGGCCGAGGCCCGTGCCTCCCAGCTCGCGCGAGCGCGCTCGGTCAACGCGGTAGAAACGCTCGAAGATGCGGGGCAGGTGTTCGGGCGCGATCCCTTCGCCAGTGTCCGTGACGGAGACGCGGTCGCGCCCCGCGCCGCGCTCGTGTTGGACGCGCACCTCGCCGCCCTCGCGCGAGAACTTGACGGCGTTATCCAGGAGGTTCGTCAGCATCTGTTCGAGCCGGCGCGGGTCGGCGCGCACGGCCGCGCCGTCCGGCACGTCGTTCGTGAGCGTGACGGCGCGCGCGTCGGCGCGCGAGGCGAGCGCCGAGAAGACATCCTCGACGAGCGGGCGCAGGCTGACGGCGCGCGGCTCGACGGCGACCGTGCCGGCCTCGATGGCCGACAGCTCCAGTATGTCGTCGATGAGCGAGTGCATCCGCGCGGCGTTGCGGTCGATGATCGAGAGGAAGCGGCGGTTGTTCTCCGGCTCTTCGATGGCCCCCGCGTCCAGAGTCTCGGCGAAGGCGCGGATGGCCGTCAGCGGCGTCCGCAGCTCGTGCGAGACGTTCGACAAAAACTCCTGCCGCACGCGTTCCAGTCGTTCGAGCCGCGTTATGTCGAAGAAGACGCCGATTGCGCCGCGCCGCGCTTCGCCACGGTTGCGACCGCCGAGCGGCGCGACGCGCAGGTCGAAAACGCGCCCGCCCTGGGCCGTCTCGACCTTCGCCGCGACGCGCTCGCCGCGCTCGGCCGCCGCCGCGAAGGCGTTGACGACGGCCGGGTCTCGCGTCATCTCGCCCAACAGCCGCGGCCCGCGCCGCCCGCGCGCCCGTTCGTCCTTCACGGCGAACAGCTCGCGCGCCGCCGAGTTCAGGACGATCACGCGCCCGCCCGCGTCCACGACCAGCAGCCCCTCGCGCAGGCTCTCCATCATCGCCTCGACCAACTCGCCCGGCGGGACGCCCGTCCCGTCCTCGCCGCCGTCCTCGTGCGCCCCGGCCGGCCCGGCCTCGCGCGCCGCGTCGCCGCGCGAGGCCTCCGCGCCCGAACCCCCGCGCCCCGCGCCCCGCGCGCGCGTCAACAGCAGCGCCACGCACGCGCCCGCGACTGCGAACGCCACGCACGCGAGCGCCCACGCCGGCCCGCGCGCGTAGAGCGCGGCCGCCGCGGCAAGGATCACCGCGGCGAGCGCGAGCGCGGCCGTCGTGCGGAGAGACATAAGGGAGGAATGATGAGCGATGAACCGGGGACTCGTCCGTGGTCAGTGTCCGTTGTCAGTTGTTTAAGCTCCGCAGGCTCGACGCCCGCGACAAAGCGTGAGGGCCGGCGCAGCCCAGGCCACGGACAACTGACCACGGACAACTGACGGCCCTTCAGTTCATCGTTCATCGTCCGTCGCTGCTTTCGCGCAGCCGACGAAGCGGTAGCCGACGCCGACGACCGTCTCGATGCAGTCGCCGCACGCGCCGAGCTTCTGGCGCAGGCGGCGGATGTGCACGTCGAGCGTGCGCGAGTCGCCGTAGTGATCGTAGCCCCAGACGTTGTCGAGTAGCTGCTGGCGCGTGGCGACCCGGCCGCCGGCGCGCGCCAGGGTTTCCAGGAGCGCGAACTCCTTGCGCGTGAGTTTAACCTGCTGCCCGTCGCAGGCGACGCGCATCTCGGCGAAGTCGACGCGCAGCCGCCCGTCCTCGTAGCCCGGCGCGGCCGACTCGTCCGCCCTGCGCAGCACGGCGCGCACGCGAGCCATCAGCTCTTTGACCGAGAAGGGCTTGGTGATGTAGTCGTCCGCGCCGAGGTCGAGGCCGGCGACGCGGTCGGCCTCGCCCGCCCTGGCCGTCAGCATGATGATGGGCGTGCGGCGCGTCCGCGGCTCGCGGCGCAGACGCCGGCACAGCTCCTGCCCCGTCATCCCCGGCAGCATCAGGTCGAGGATGATCAACCCCGGCGATTCCTTCGGGTCGAGCGCGGCGGCCAGCCCCGCCTCGCCGGAGAGCGCCACTCGCGCCTCCATCCCCTCGCGCTCCAGGTTGAAGCGCACGCCCTCTGCGATGTCGGGGTCGTCCTCGATGATCAGTACGGGTTTCATAGCTCAGGTGATGAGTGATGAGTGAGAAGTTTTTTAGCTCATCACTCATTACTCATCACTCATCACTTCGCCTTAGTTGCTGTGCTTGATGAAGGCGGCCTCGGTCATGTACACGGTCAACTCGCAGATGTCCGTGACGTAGTCGCCGACGCGCTCCAGGTGCTTGGCGACGAAGATGAGGCGCGCGGCGCGCGCGGTGGCCGCCGCATCGGCCGTCATCAGCTTGAGCAGGTCGGCGAAGACGGCCTCGTAGATTTCGTTGA
The DNA here is from genome assembly GCA_035295985.1 of Pyrinomonadaceae bacterium. Classification (GTDB taxonomy): domain Bacteria; phylum Acidobacteriota; class Blastocatellia; order Pyrinomonadales; family Pyrinomonadaceae; genus JAIVGV01. Next base: position 3,213 of record DATHBT010000359.1, read on the forward strand.
TCTCGTCGTCGCGGTCGATGGTCGCGCGGGCGGCCGCGGCGTCGCCCGCGGTGAAGGCGTCGAGGGCGGCGCGCAGCATCTCGGAGGCGATCTCGCCCATCCGCGGCAGTTCCGCGAAGTTCTTCAGCTCCGGCTCGTCGTTGAGATCGACGGCGACGCGCGCGATGTTACAGGCGTGGTCGGCGATGCGCTCAAGTATGGGCGTGATCTTGGCGACGGCGACGACGAAGCGCAGGTCGCGCGCGGCCGGCTGGCGCAGGGCCAGCACGTCCACGCAGAGGCGGTCGATCTCGACTTCGAGTTGGTCGGCCCGGTCGTCGTCGCGCAGCACCGCGCGCGCCTCGTCGCTGTCGCGCGCCATGAGCGAATGCATCGCGCGCTGCAGGGCCGTCTCGGCCTCGCCGCCTAGCGCGAGCAGCCGCGAGCGCAGCAGGTCGAGGTGATCGTCGATGGGTCGGTGTGATTCCATAGCTGTTAGCCGTTAGCTATTAGCTGTTAGCTTTTTACAGTTCGGTTAACAATCAAATTTCGGCGAAGCCGGTCGTGTGCGAGCGTCAGAGCTAACAGCTAACAGCTAACGGCTCTCTCACCCGAAGCGCCCCGTGATGTAGTCCTCGGTCAGCTTCTCGTCGGGGTTGGTGAACATCTTCTCGGTGGCGTTGACCTCGACGAGCTTGCCGAGCCAGAAAAAGGCCGTCCGGTCGGAGACGCGCGCCGCCTGCTGCATGTTGTGCGTGACGATGATGATCGTGTACTGCTTCTTGAGTTCCACGATCAGCTCCTCGATCTTCTGCGTCGCGATTGGATCGAGCGCCGAGGCCGGCTCGTCCATCAGAAGGACTTCGGGGCGGACGGCGAGCGCGCGCGCGATGCAGAGCCGCTGCTGCTGCCCGCCCGACAGGCCGAGGGCCGACGACTTCAGCCGATCCTTCACCTCGTTCCACAGCGCGGCGTCCTTGAGCGCCTCCTCGACGCGGCCCTGCAACTCCGACTTCGAGTCGGTCATGCGGTTGATACGCAGGCCGTAGGCGACGTTGTCGAAGATCGACTTCGGGAAGGGGTTCGACTTCTGGAAGACCATCCCGACCTTGCGGCGGAGTGCCACCACGTCCTGCCCCGGCGCGTAGATGTCCTCGCCGTCGATCAGCACCTGCCCCTCGGCGCGCGTCCCCGGAATGGTGTCGTTCATCCGGTTGAGCGTCCGCAGGAAGGTCGATTTGCCGCAGCCCGACGGGCCGATGAAGGCCATCACGACGCGCTCGGGCGCGTCCAAAGAGATGTTGTGCAGCGCCTGCGAGCGGCCGTAGAAGAAGTTCAGGTCGCGCACGGAGACCTTCGCGGGCGCGGCCCCCTCGCGCGCCGCCGCGGCCTCGGCCACGTCGCCGCGCCTCTCCGTCACGGCCGGCGGTGCTGTCATCGGTGAAGACATAAAAAAGCTGTTAGCGATTAGCTGTTAGCTGTTAGCTTTAAGAACACCCGAACAAAACGCCTCAAGCTGCGGCAGCGTCAAAAGCCGAAAGCTAAAAGCTAACAGCTAACAGCTAACAGCTTCCTCAAAACTTCTTCCGCGTAAAGAACCTGACCGCGACGTTGATGGCGAGGATGAGCGCGACGAGCACGAGCGTCGCGGCCCAGGCCTGCGCGTGCCATTCATCGTAAGGGGAGATCGAGTAGTTGTAAATCTGGACGGTCAGCGACGCGATTGGCTCGTCCAGGCGGTAGCTGTAGTCGTTGTAGTTGAGCGCGGTGAACAGCAGCGGCGCGGTCTCGCCGGAGACGCGCGCGACGGCGAGCATCGCGCCGGTGGCGATGCCGGAAGCCGCGGCCGGGAGCACGACGCCGGTCGTCACGCGCCACTGCGGCGCGCCCAGAGCCAACGCGCCCTCGCGCAAACTGGTGGGCACGAGGCGGATCATCTCCTCAGTCGTGCGGGCGACGATCGGGATCATGATGAGCGCGAGCGAGACCGCGCCGGCTGCGGCCGAGAACTGCTTGAACGGGAGCACGAGCACCGTATAGATGAAGATGCCGACGACGATGGAGGGGACGCCCGTCAGGGTGTCGGCGACGAAGCGCACCGTGCCAGCGAAGCGGCCCGCGCCGTACTCGGCGAGGTAGACGCCCGTGGCGATGCCTACGGGCAGGCCGACGAGCGAGCCGAAGGCCAGCAGGATGAGCGTGCCCTGGATGGCGTTACCGATGCCGCCGCCCTCGCCGACGGGGCGCGGGATGTCTGTCAGGAACGTCAGGTTGAGCGAGCCGAAGCCGCGCACGGCGATGTAGCCGAGGATGAGCGCGAGCAGCGAGACGGCCGCGGCGGCGCAGAGCGCGGTCAGCGTCGTCATCAGGAGGTTGACGGCGCGGCGGCGCGCGTGGCCGCCCGCGCGGGCGGGCCGCGCGGCGGGCGGTGTTGCCGTCGTAGTCGCGGCTGTCATCACGCGGCCCTCGCTGTGCCACTCGTCCCGCGCGTGACGCTCCAGACCAGGAGGCGCGCGGCGGCGTTGATGGCGAAGGTGACGAGGAAGAGGATCAGCCCCAGCAGGATGAGCGAGCTGACGTGCAGATCGTCGGTCGCCTCGCGCAGCTCGTTCGCCAGCACGGAGGCGATGGTGTACGAAGGCTCAAACAACGACGCGCTGATCTCGGGCCGGTTGCCGATGAGCATCGTGACGGCCATCGTCTCGCCGATGGCGCGCCCCAGGCCGAGGATGATCGCGCCGGCGATGCCGGGGCCGCCGTTGGCTAAGACGACGCGCGTCGTCTCCCACTTCGTCGCGCCGAGCGCGAGCGCGGCCTCGCGCTGCGTGTCGGGTACGGCCGCCAGCACGTCGCGCACGACGGCCGAGATGATCGGCGTGATCATGATCGCGAGGATGACGCCGCCGGTCAGAAGGCCCACGCCAGTCAACTGGCCGCGGAAGAGCGGGAGCTGTCCGCAGCAGCTTTGCAGCGGCGGCCCGACCGTCTCGCGCAGGAAGGGCGCGAGCACGAAGATGCCCCACAGGCCGTACACGACCGACGGGATCGCGGCGAGGAGTTCGACGAGGAAGGTGAGCGGGCGCGCGAACTGCCGGGGCGCCTGCTCGACGAGGAAGATCGCGACGCCCAGCGAGAGCGGCACGCTGATGACGAGCGCGATCACGGACGACATCACCGTGCCGTAGATGAAGGGCAGCGCGCCGAACTCGCCCCGCGAAGGGTTCCAAGCCTGGCTCGTCAGAAACCCGAACCCGAACTTCTCGACGGCCGCGCCCGCGTTAGACCCGATTGCCGCGATCATCGAGGCGACGATGAGCAGCAGCAGCAGCGCGCTCGCGAACAGCAGGGCGCGGAAGACGGCGTCGCCCGTGTCGCCCGTCGGCGAGAGCGCGCGCCGCCAGTCCCAGCGGCGGAAGCGCGCGCCGAAGGCCGAGGCGGGCGACGGCAGTTGCGGCTGCGGATTCTTCATGAATGCGGAATGCGGAATGCGGATTGCGGATTTGCAGGAACTTAAGATTTCAAATCTGAGATTCCAGATTTCAAACTCTTAAATCCGCAATCCGCATTCCGCAATTAGCCTCTGAGCGGCTTGCCGGCAGACGTGATCGAGTTGAGCTTCGCCTCGACGCGCTTGAGAATCTCCGGGGGGAGCGGGGCGTAGTCGAGCGCGCGCGCATGCTCCGTGCCGTCGTGGAGCGCCCACCAGAGGAAGTCCACGACGGCCTTGCCCTTGGCGGCGTCGCGCTGCTCCCTGTGCAGCAGGACGTAGGTGTAACTCGCGATGGGGTAAGCCTGCGCGCCCGCCGCGTTCGTGACCGAGACGCGCAAGTCCTCCGGCGTTGTCGCCACCGACTCGGCCGCCGCGGCCGTGACGGCGTCGAGCGAAGGCTCGACGAAGTTGCCCGCCGCGTTCTTCAGAAGCGCCACGGGAAGCCGTGCCTGCCGCGCGAAAGCCAGCTCGACGTACCCGATGGTGTTCGGCTGCTGCTTGATCATCCCCGTCACGCCCTCGTTGCCCTTGCCGCCCTGCCCCACGGGCCACGTCGGCGCTTTGTTCACGCCGACACGCTGCTTCCACTCGGGGCTGACCTTCGACAGGTAATCGGTGAAGACGGCCGACGTTCCGCTGCCGTCCGAGCGGTGGACGACGCCGATCTGCGCGTCCGGGAGCTGCACGCCCGCGTTGTCGGCCGCGACGCGCGGATCGTTCCAGCGCGTGATCCTGCCCAGGAAGATGTCGGCCAGCACGTCGGGCGAGAAGCGCAGGGGCTGCGAGACGCCGGAGAGGTTGTAGGTGACGACGACCGCGCCGAGCGCCGTCGGGATGTGGACGACCTCGCCCTGCACCTTCTGTAGCTCCTCGTCGGTCATCGCCTGATCGGTCGCGCCGAAGTCGATTGTGCCTTCGGAGAACTGCTTGACGCCCGCGCCCGACCCCGTCGATTGGTAGTCGATTGAAGCCGACGCATTGACCCGCCTGTACTCGCTCAGCCACTTCTGGTAGAGCGGCGCGGGGAACGACGCGCCCGCGCCCTGCACGCGCGCCGACGAGCTGCCGCCCGACGGGCCGCCGCCGCCGCGCGGGCCGCAGGCGGCCGTGAGCGCGAGCGCGAGGGCGCAAGCGGCGGAGGCGAACGCGCCGCCGCGGGTCTTCAGCTTTTGAAGGTTCATTCGGGTACTCTCCTGGCGATGCCGGGCCTGCAAAACACGCTAGGTTAAGCCCCGGCTGTTACGGCGGCCTGAATTCGACCTTAAATCTGTGTTAACTGAGGTGCAGGAGATCAGGCGGCTGTAACCGAAAGGTTAATGTGGGGCTGGAAAAGAATGAAACTTTATGGCCGCGCGGGCGTCAGACTAGGCGGTGCTCGTCGCCTTAGTCTCAGGTGGGCTCCTCTAGGGGGCGGGTACTGCGGGCGGGGCTTCGGCCCCGCCTCTCAACTTCTCACTCTAAACTTGCCTTCCCGCTTACCCTCTGCCATCTTCGACCGTATTAATCCGCCCGCCCGCCGTCTTCTGCTCCCGCGCGCGGTGCCGCCTGCGTCGCAGGAGCACGAGGGCCGCGCCCGCGCCGGCGCAGAGCACCGCGGCGGCGGCGGCCCGACGGCCCGCGAAGCCCGCGACGAGGGCCAGAAGGAAGATGAGCGTGCCGGGTGGGGCGAAGGCGAGGAAGCCTGCGAGTAGGAGGGCCGCGATCCGCTTGGGGCTTTTCATCGTTGACGGCCGGCGGGCGCTTTGGCGGGCCGCGGCGGGCCATCATCCTACCACAGCGCACGGGGGAGCCTCATGCGCGAGGTCGTGCGCGGCCGGAGAGGGCGGATTCAAGGAAAGGTTCGGGGCGGGTCCCGGGTCGCCGTCATGGCCGAGAGCATCAGCGTCTTTTTCCCAGCCTACAACGACGAGGCGACCATCGGCTCGCTCGTCGGCGACGCGCTCGCCGTCCTGCCGTCGCTCGCAGAAGACTTCGAGGTGATCGTCGTCAACGACGGCAGCACCGACCGCACCGGCGCGGTGCTCGACGCGCTGGCGCGCGCCGATCCGCGCGTGAGAGTCGTCCACCACGAGTCGAACCGCGGCTACGGCGGCGCGCTGCGGACGGGCTTCGCCAGCGCCGCCAAGGAACTCGTCTTCTACACCGACGGCGACGGTCAGTACGACGTGCGCGAGATCGCTCTGCTGCGCCCGCTGCTCACCGAAGGGGTTGACGTAGTCAACGGCTATAAGATAAAACGGGCGGACGATTGGCGGCGTAAGGCTATCGGCGCGACTTACAACCGCCTCGTGCGACTTCTATTCAGCATCCCAATTCGCGACGTTGACTGCGATTTCCGCCTGATCCGCCGCCGCGCGGTCGAGCGGATCGAACTCGTCTCTTCGAGCGGCAGCATCTGCGTGGAGCTGGTGCACAAGCTGCACCGCGCGGGCTGCGTCTTCGCCGAAGTGCCCGTCCACCACTACCCGCGCGCGCACGGGCGGTCGCAGTTTTTCACCCTCCGGCGCGTCGGGCGCACCGCGCTCGATCTCGTGTCGCTGCGGCTGAGGGCGGCCGCGCCGGGCGGGGCGTAGCGGCCGGGGCAAGGGGGCGGCTCTTCCCAGACCGTCTTACACGAAGGCCAAATGAACAGGCACAGACAGTTCGGCGAGTACGACGGGCGCTCGGCGCTCGTCACGGGCGGCCTCGGTTTCATCGGCAGCAACCTCGTGCGCCGCCTCGTCGAGATGGGCGTCAAGGTCGCCGTGCTCGACGCGCTGATGCCCGATCAGGGCGGCAACCCCTACAACCTGCGCGACCTCCTCGGCCAGATCGAAGTCCACACGGCCGACATGCGCGACCCGAAGGCCGTCAACCACCTGGTCGGCGGCGTGGACTACGTCTTCAACCTGGCGGGCAGCGTCAGCCACCTCGACTCGATGCGGCAGCCGCTGCGCGACCTGGAGCTGAACTGCGCCGCGCACCTCACGCTGCTCGAGGCGTGCCGCCACTTCAACCCGCACGTCAAGATCGTCTTCACCAGCACGCGGCAGGTTTACGGCCGGCCCGTCTACCTGCCGCTCGACGAGCAGCACCGCGTCGCGCCGCTCGACATCAACGGCATCAACAAGCTCGCCGCCGAGCACTACCACCTGCTCTACCACCGCGCCTACGCCACGCGCACCGTCTGCCTGCGGCTGACGAACACCTACGGGCCGCGCCAGCTCCTCCACCACAGCCGTCACGGCTTCATCGCCTGGTTCATCCGGCAGGCCATGGACGGCGGCGTCATCGAGCTGTTCGGCGAGGGCCGCCAGCGGCGCGACATGAACTACGTGGACGACGTGGTCGAGGCGCTGCTGCTCGCCGGCGCGAGCGAGGAGGCCGAGGGCGAGATCTACAACCTCGGCGCCGACGAACCCGTCTCGCTCGCCGAGCTGGCCGAGGAGCTGATCTCGATCACCGGGCGCGGGACGGTGCGGCGCGTCCCGTTCCCGCCGGAGCAGCAGTTGATCGACGTGGGCAACACTCATTCGAGCTACGCCAAGATCGAGTCGGCGCTGGGCTGGCGCCCGCGCACGCCGCTGCGCGAAGGGCTTGAGCGCACGGTCGAGTTCTACCAACAGCACCGCGCGCACTACTGGAAGCCGGACGCCGATCCGTTTTCCCGATCCCAGAAGACGGCGTGAGCGCGCGGCGGGATTCTGAAAAAATTCACTTTAGAGACGGAAGGCCCGCGGCAAGCTCAGGGATGAGATGTCAGAAAAACTTTCGGGTCGTTTTAAAAGAAACTCGTCAACCCTCATCTACGCCGGGACGGGAATTTTAAGCGCCCTGCTCTTGTCCGTAATAACCTCACGCCTCCTTTACCCCTTCGACACCGGCAACTACGAAGCCTTCAACTGGCAGCCCGCGCAGCACCTCCTGGCGGGCAAAAATCCGTACTCCTTCGCCCTCACCCCGCCCTACAGCATGACGCCTTACGGCATCGTTTTTTACGCCCTGCTGGCAATCGGCGTAGAACTTTTCGGCCTTCAGTTGTCGTGGGGAAGAATTTTATCGGTTGCGGCTTTTGCCGCCTGCCTCTGGGCGGTTGTGAAAATCACGAAAATAATAACGCGAAGCAAAGAAGCGTCCCTGGTCGCGCTCCTGGCGGGCCTGGCGGCCTTTCCCGCGGAGGGGTGGGTCGCGGTAGTGCGCCCCGATTTGATCGCGCTGGCCTTCTCGCTGGCCGCCCTGTACCTCGTCTTCAATCTTAAGGACGACCGGAGTAACCTCCGGGGGCTGGCCGGCGCGGTTCTGTTGTCGGCGGCCGCCTTCTTTACCAAGCAAACATTCTTACTGGTCGTGGCCGTCGGCGCCCTGCGTCTTCTGCAATTAAGAAAATGGCGCGAGGCCGTCTGGCTCGTCTCGGCGTTCGCAGTTCTGGCCGGCGTCGGAATCTTTTTCCTGAACTACACGTCTTCGGGCGGCTACGTCTGGCAGCATTTTATACACGCGAGGAGACTGCCTTTCAGCCCGGCCCAGTCGCTGTACCTGGTCGTCGAGATGTTGAAATTACCGACGGTCATGATTTTTGTGCTCTCACTGCTGATCCTTGCTTACCGAAGGCGCGAGGCCCTTCGCGGGCCGAGCAGCGGACGACTGTCCGACGTTTCGAGATCGCCGAAGGCGCTGGTTGTGTTTTATTTTCTGCTCTCGTTCGCCTGGTCGTTTCTTTCGTCAGGCAGGGCGGGGGCGAGCTTCAACTACTACCTCGAAAATTCCCTGGTCATGGCGATCTGTTTCGCCCTGATTTACGACAGTTTCAAACGGAATGGCCTACAGCCGGCGGCTTCTGTAATGGTTGTTCTGTTGACGTGCGGCGGGGCATTCCAACTGGCGCGCGTCTCGCGGGGCGAGTATTTCCGCTGGCAGGCTCTGAGCTATTACCGCGAAATCTACGAGACGGCGGCGGCGCTGACGCCGCCCGACGGTGTTTGCGTCAGCGTGTACGCCGAACTGGTCGTTCGGAACGGGTGCCAGCTTCATTTCGGTGATTTCGGAGAATACGTCGGCGGGTGGTCGCCGGAACTCGGCGAGATTTTTGAAAGGGAGTTGAAAGCCGGGCGCTACTCGTTGATTATCTGGAACAGGGACGATCTGCAAAGCCAATTTCCGAACTATCAATTGCTGCCCATGTCGCAAAGCCCGCCGGAAAGATTTTCCCCCGTCTATCTGTACGTACGCCGCGGCCCCGCTTCCGCCCCCGTGACGTGGCGCGGCACGGCTCGCGGGGGGCTGGAGCGGACAGTCGAGTTCTACCGCCGACGCCGCGCGCACTACTGGAGGCCGGATGCCGATCAGTTTTCTCGATCTCAAAAGGCAGCATGAGGAGGTCGGGGGCGAGATGGCGGCGGCCGTAGGGCGCGTGCTGGCCGGCGGCGCGTACATCCTCGGCCGCGAGGTCGAAGCCTTCGAGCGGGAGTGGGCGCGCAGGTGCGGCGTGCGGGGCTGCGCCGGGGTGGCGAACGGCACGGACGCGCTCGCGCTGGCACTCGTCGCCTCCGGCGCGGTGCGCCCCGGCCGGCGCGACGAAGTGATCACCGCGCCGCTCACCGCCGGCTACACCGCCCTCGCAGTCCTGAACGCCGGCGGCGTCCCCGCCTTCGCCGACATAGACCCCGAAACCTGCACGCTCGACCCGCGCGGCCTTGAGCGCGCGCTCACGCCGCGCACGCGCGCCGTCGTCCCCGTGCACCTCTACGGGCGCATGGCCGACATGGAGGCAATCAATGACTTCGCCGCGCGCCGCGGTCTGATAGTCGTAGAGGACGCGGCACAGGCGCACGGGGCGCGGCTCAAAGGGCGCGCCGCGGGGGCCTGGGGCCACGCCGCCGCTTTCAGCTTCTACCCGACGAAGAACCTCGGCGCTTACGGCGACGGCGGGGCCGTCACCTCCGACGACTCGCGCCTGATCGAGCGCGTCAAAGAGCTGAGACAGGGCGGCCACCCGGCGGCACTCGCCGGCCAAGTGGCGGGCCGCAACTCGCGCCTCGACGAGGTGCAGGCGGCTGCCCTGCGCGTTAAGCTCAGGCGGCTGGCCGCGTGGAACAGGCGACGTCGTCAGCTCGCGGGCATGTACCGCCGGCTGCTTGCGCGGGCCGCGCGCCGGCTCGTGCTCCCCGGGCCGCCCGCCGACGCCGGGTCGCACGTCTTCCACCTCTACGTCGTGCGCCACGCGGAGCGCGACCGCCTGCGCGCGCACCTCGCGGCGCGCGGCGTCGAGACTTTGATCCACTACCCCGCGCCGCTCCACCGCCTGCCCCTCTTCCGACGCCGCGGCCAGCACGCGCTCCCGGCGGCCGAACGTCTGATCGATGAAATCCTCTCGCTGCCCCTCTACCCGCAGCTCCGCGACGAAGAGCTGCGCGCCGTGGCCGACGCCGTCCTCGAATTTGAGGCGCGGCACAAGTAGAAACGGTAAGGGCGAAGGGAAGCCGAGCAGCCTTTCCTTCGCCCTCCGCCACTCTGCCTTCACCTTAATCTCCGGGCGGCTTCTCCGCTATACAAATGGCCGAAAGGCCGGCAGGCAATTTCGCGCCGGGCCGCCTGAGCAGAGTCGCTTCGGCGGCGAGCGCCGAGGCGAGCGCGCGGTTGAGCCACTCGTAGCCCGGCGGGAGGGGCTTTACGTCGGAGCCGCTGTCGGCGAGGCCGACGCGCTTGAGCACCAGTCGCCTAAGCGCCGCCGCCGGGAGGAGCAGGGTGTTGGCGTACGTCGCGCGACTTACGCGGAAGCCGGCGCGCTCAAGCCTCTCGGCGAGTTGATCGAGGGTGTAACGCCGCTGCGTGCCGAGCGCCTCGTCGTGGCCGCTGCGCATCCACTCGTAGGCTGCGGCGCGCACGAAGGCGACGCCGCCCGGCCGCAGCACGCGGAACATCTCGCGCATCGCCGTCTCGTCCGAACCCTCGCCGGGCAGTTGCACCAGCACGTCGAAGCTCGTCACCAGGTCGAAGGAGGCGTCGGCGAAGGGCAGGGCCGTCACAGACGCCTGCGTCACGTCGCGCAGGCCGCGCTCGCGGCAGAAGGCGAGCGCGTCGTGCGAGAGATCGACGCCCGCCGCGCGCCCGCCGCGCGCGTAGCGTTCGAGCCAGTTGAGCATGCCGCCGGTTCCGCAGCCCGCGTCGAGCACGTCCCTGGCGCGACCGGGCGGGCAGGCCGGGTCGAGCAGCGCGGCCGTCACCTCGCGCATCCCGACGAACCACCAGAGGCTCTCCTCCAGCGCGTACAGGTCGGCGTAATCCTGAGACCGCAAACGAACCTCCGTCGAATGAAGCGAGGCGGACGCGCCGCACGCTCCGGCTTTACGCCCCGCCGCCGTGAGCGAGCATCCAGGGGCTTCAACCACGTCCCTCTTATTCTAACGTCCGGGGAAGGCGGGAGCGCTTGGGCCAGTCTCAGCGGACTGCGTCGCCCTGATGAACCGGGAAGAGAGGCGAGAGTTAAAACCGTGCGCGGCCCGCGCGTCTTCAGACGAAGAGTCTGACGAAGAGGAACGAGAGCGCGGCGATGAGGGCGGAGATCGGGATAGTGAGAACCCACGCCCAGACGATGCGCCCGGCCACGCCCCACTTGACGGCCGAGAGCCGGCGCGTCGCGCCGACGCCGACGATGGCCCCCGTGATCGTGTGCGTGGTCGAGACGGGGATGCCGCCGAAGGTGACGCCGATGATGGCGAGCGCGGCCGAGGTCTCGGCGCTGAAGCCCCCGACGGGCTTCAGTTTCGTGATGCGCGACCCCATCGTGTGGACGATCCTCCACCCGCCCGAGAGCGTCCCCAGCCCGATGGCCGCGTGGCAGACGAGGACGACCCAGAGCGGGATGTCCGTCGTCGCGTTCGACGCCGGGTTCCAGGCGACGAGCACGGCCGCGATGATGCCCATCGTCTTCTGCGCGTCGTTGCCGCCGTGGCCGAGGCTGAAGAGCGCCGCCGAGACGAGCTGCCCCTTGCGGAAGAACTTGTCCACGTGGTGCGGCGACCAGGCGCGGAAGATCCACATCACCGACACCATGATGATGAGGCCGAGGAGCGCCCCGACGAGCGGCGAGAGCACGATGAAGATGAGCGTCTTCGTCCAGCCCGAGGGGATGATGACGCCGAAGCCGGCCGCCGAGATGGCCGCCCCCGCGTAGCCCCCAACGAGCGCGTGCGACGAACTCGAAGGGATGCCGTAGTACCAGGTGATCAGGTTCCACGTGATCGCGCCGATGAGGCCGCACAGCAGCACCCACAACTGCCAGCCCTCGGTGATGGACTTGATGTCCACCATGTCCTTGCCGATGGTCTTGGCGACGGCCTCGCCGAGCACGAGGAAGGCGATGAAGTTGAAGAAGGCCGCCCACACGACGGCCGCGCCCGGCGAGAGCACGCGCGTCGAGACGATGGTCGCAATCGAGTTGGCCGCGTCGTGGAACCCGTTGATGTAGTCGAAGACGAGCGCGATCAGGATGATGATGACGACGAAGACGAGTGTCGGCTCCATAGAACGAGGGATGAGGGATGAGGGATGAGGGATGAATAAGAATCTCTGCTTTATTCATCCCTCATCCCTCATCCCTCATCCTTTCCCCCTTAGGCGTGCTTGATGATGACGCTCTCGATGATGTTGGCGACGTTCTCGCAGCGGTCGATGGCCGCCTCGAGTGTTTCGTAGATCTCTTTCCACTTGAGGACGGTGAGCGGGTCGGAGCCTTCGCGGAACAGCTCGGCGATGGCCGTGTGGAAGATGTCGTCGCCCTCGTTCTCAAGGCGGTGAATCTCGACGAGCTGGGTGGTGATCCCCGAGGGCCGCTCCAGCGTCTTGACGACCTCGTGGAGCTGCACACTCATGCGCTGGATCACGTCGGCGAAGTCGCGCGCGTGCTGGCGCACCTCGCGCACGTCGTACATGACGAGCGCGCGGCCGGCGTCGTCGATGAGATCGACCACGTCGTCGAGGGCCGACGAGAGCGTGTAGATGTCCTCGCGGTCGAAGGGGGTGATGAACGACTTGTTGAGGGTCATCGAGACCGAGTGGGTCAGCTCGTCGCAGGCGTGCTCGATGTTCTTAAGCTCGCGGGCGCGGGCCTCGAAGTCTTGCGCGTTCCCTTTCAGCATCTCGACGAGGAGGTTGGCCGCGTCGTAGATGTAGGAGGTCATCTGCGCGAAGAAGGAGAAGTAGCGATCCTCTTTCGGGATGAAGCTGAAGCGCGCCATTGTGTCTAGTGTCGCCTGCCTTCGTGGGCTGGGGTGGAGCCTCGGAGCAGAGACGTTATAGACGAAGCGGTGGCTGAATGCAAAATGAATCGCGGCTGAACCCCGGAGGGGAGTCCGGCCGCGTTCGGCGTCGCCGCCCCCGCCGGGCCTCAGCCCGCGACGCCGGCCGCCGCGGCGAGGCGGTAGCCGACGTTGACCATCGACTCGATGCGGAGGCCGTGCGGCGCGAGGCGGCGTCGCAGGCGGTAGATGTGGACGTGCAGGCTCTCGGGGTTGAAGGCCGCGCCCGCGGGCCAGGCGTGGCCCCAGAGTTCGCCGGAGGGGACGACGCGCTCCGGGTTTCGCGCGAGGCGCGAGAGCAGGAGGAACTCCTTGCGCGGCAGCCGGACGGGCCGCCCGGCGAGCGCGACGTAGTAGTTGTCGTGCTCGACGCGCAGCCGCCCGTCGTCGTAAACGTCCGCGCCCTCCAACTCCGCGCCCCGCCCCTCCACGCCCGCGTGACCGAGTTCTGCACTCATAATGGTGAAGAGAAGCTGTTAGCTGTTAGCTGTTAGCCGGAAGAAGGCCGGCAGCTTTAGCAGCAGACTCCGGTTTTCGGTTTTGCTAACAGCTAACAGCTAACAGCTAACAGCTAACGGCTAACAGCTACTTTCCTCAGAACTTCAGCTTCGCGCCGAACTGCATGACGCGGGGGCCGCCGACCGTGTTCGTGATCTTGCCGAAGTCGGTCTGATCCTGAAGGTCGTTCGAGGGGTTCGCGAAGTTGACGTTGTTGAAGACGTTGAAGACGTCCCAGCGCAGCTCAAGCCCGACCCGCTCGGTGAGCGCCGTGGTCTTGGCGAGGCCGAGGTCGAAACGCTTCTGGGCGGGGCCGCGCAGGACGTTGCGGCCGAGGTTGCCGTACGAGCCGAGCGGCGAGCAGAGGGCGTCGGGGTTGAAGTAGGCCTCGGTCGGGTCGCTGCCCTGCCGGCGGAGCTGTTCGAGCGAGCCGCAGAGGTTTGGCCGCCCGAAGCCGGGGCGGAAGAGGCCGCCCGACCCGAGGCGCAGCGACGACAGTTGCGAGACGTTGCCGACTTCCGGCTCGGACGCGAAGATCGAGAAGGGCGTGCCCGACTGCGCCTGCGCGAAGCCGGAGAGCTGCCAGCCGGTAATGAGGCGCGAGTTCGAGCCGAAGGCCGGCAGGTTATAGACGAAGCTCAGGCTGAAGCGGTGCGTGCGGTCGAAGTCGGAGAGGGCGCGGTTGCCCGCCACGTCGTTCGAGTCGTTCTGGAGGATGAAGCCGGTGTTGGGCACGTCGGGCTTGCCGCCGCCGGCCGTCGAGCCGGGGTCGGCCGAGCTGGTGTCGATGGATTTGGAGAAGGTGTAGGAGGCGTTGAATTGCAGGCCGCGCGCGAGCCGCCGCGTCAGGTTTAATTGCGCGCCGTGATAGACGGAGCTGCCGTCGGACTGTAGGAGGAGCGCCTCGGGGACGTTGAAGCCGAGGACGTGGCCGCGCGCCTCGAAGCCGATGATCGAGCCGTTCGGGTCGCTCAGGTTGAAGTCCACGGGGTTGCCGGTCGCGGCGTTGGCGAAGCCGAAGGCGATGCCGGCCCCGCGCTCGCGCTGCGATCCCGTGGTGCGGAGCGGCCCGCGCAGTGCGGCGGGGTTTCCGCGCTGGGCTGACTCGTAGGCCCGGTTGAAGCGGGCGAAGACGTAGTCGGGTGTGGAGGGGTCGTTCAGATCATAGACGCGGTTGAGCGCCTTCGCCTGAAGGAGCTTCGTGCCCTTCGTGCCGACGTAGCGCGCCTCGACGAGCAGGTTGTTCGACAGCTCGTACTGCACGCCGAGGTTCCACTGCTGGACGTAGGGCGTGCGCAGGTTGCGGTCAACGGCGCGGAACTCGAACGTCTCGGCGATGTTGCCGAGCGAGGGCTGGCCCGTCGCCAGATCGACGGGGTTCAGGCCGCCGTTGGCGTCGCGCGTCACACCCGTGTTGTCGCGTATGACGTAGGTGATCGCGCCGCCGGTCGAGACGAGCTGGATGCGGTTGGGCAGGAAGTTGTTCAGGCCCAGCTCCGGGTTCTGTTGCGAGAAGGCGGTCGCGATGTTGATCTGGCGCGAGGGCGAGGTGACTTCGATCTCGCGCAGGAACGGGTAGTTCGAGAAGACCGTGTTGATGAAGGCCGACGACGGGCGGTCGAAGAAGACGCCGTAGCCGCCGCGGACGACCATGCGGTTAGATTCCAGCGGCGAGTAGGCGAAGCCGAAGCGCGGCCCGAAGTTGTTGCGGTCGGGGTTGATCGTCGAGTTGTTCGAGGCGCGGGCCGTGACGGCGAGCGCCTGGTCGAGCGCGGCGAAGCCGGTCTCGCGCGCGTTGGCCGGGACGACGAAGCCGGAGAGCGGGTTCTCCGTGTCGGTCAGAAGCGCCGGGTCGAAGTTGCCGAACCGGCCGCTCTCCTCTTCGGGCGGGCCGAAGAACTCGTAGCGGAGGCCGAGGTTGAAGGTCATCCTGCGGCCGAACTTCCAGTCGTCGGCGACGTAGCCGGAGAGATCGCGGAAGCGGAAGGTCTTGTCGGTGATGCCGAACTGCGTGTCGGCCTCGGTCGCGCGGCCGGCTAAGAACTGCGTGAAGTTGTCGAACTTCTCGAACTCGGTCGCCTGCTCTTCGGGGAGGTTCGTGTCGAACCGGAACCGCTTGTACTCGCCGCCGAACTTGATGGTGTGCGCGCCACGGATGTGGGTGACGTTGTCGGAGAGGCTGTAGGTCTGCTGCTTGCGCCGGTTGAACGAGTCGTTCGGGCCGCCGAAGGAGAAGTTGGCGAGGTTGTTGCGGCCGATGAACTGTCCGAGGCGGCGCGTGGCCGCCGAGTCGTCGAAGAAGAGCGCGGGGTTGGGGATGCCGACCGACTCGCTCGTGATCGCGGCGAAGTCGTCGCGCAGGCGGCGCGTGTTGTTGAGGGTGAAGTAGCCGAAGCGGGCCTCGTTGATCAGCGTGGGGCCGAAGACGTGTATGTCGGAGACGGCGAGCGTGCGGTTGCGGTCGTCGCGCACGAGGCCGGCGGGCGACGCCTGGCTGTTTGGCGCGTTGAAGGGGTCGAAGCCGGGGAAGTTGGAGAAGAAGAAGGTGCCGCTCAGGCTGTTGGCGGCCGAGAGCCGGCCGTCGAGCTTGAGGGTGAACTGATCCTGCTCGAACTCGGCCGGCACGACGTTGCGCTGGCGCACGAGTGGGTTTCCGCCGAAGAGCGTCGTGTTCGTCGTGCTCTGCGCCTGATCGCTGAAGGCGGAAGCGGTGGAGCGCGGGGCCGGGATGAGGAAGTCTCCCGTGATCGGGTTGATGACGTTCAGCAGGCTCAGGGCGACGGGCGAAATCTGCGACGGGGTCAGGCAGAAGCCGGAGACGGGCGTGCCGACGCTGTTGCGCGCGCATGGATTCAGGGAGCTGAAGGCCGCGACGACGTTCTCGGCCGTGCGCGCGCCCGCGATGAGCCGCAGCGCGGCCGGGAGCACGGTCTGGCTGCTGGCCGTCGGGACGAACCCCGTGCTCGCCGTGGTGCGCTGGTAGCCGCCGAAGAAGAAGACGCGGTCGCGCACGACGGGGCCGCCGACGGTGAAGCCGCCTTCGAGGCGGCGCGCGCGCGGGCGCTCAATGCCGTCGCGGTTGTAGAAGAAGTCGTTGGCGTTGAACCGCTCGTTCTGCGCGAACACGTAGGCCGAGCCGTTGAAGTCGTTCGAGCCGCTCTTGGTGATGAGCTGGAAGTTGCCACCGCCCGAGCGGCCCGTCGAGGCGTCGTAGAGCGAGGTCTGGAGCTTGACCTCGGAGAGCGTCTCGGGCGCGGGCGCGATGTTGTCGTTGAGCGAGCCTTCGTTGCTGGTGACGTTGGTGGCGTCGATGCCGTTGAAGAAGAGGCTCGTCGAAGTCGTGCGCGTGCCGTTGACCGAGGGCGACTGGTTGCCGTTGCCGTTGGTCAGGACGGGCGACAGCTCGGCGCTGACGCCGGCCTCGGAGGAGAGCAACTGCGTGAAGCTGCGGGTCGAGGTCGGCACGGCGACCAGCTCCTCGGAGCCGACCTGGCGGAAGGTGGTGGCCGTCTCCGGCGTGATGAGCGGGGTCTGATCCGTCACCATCACGCTCTCGCCTTCGAGGCCGCCGACTTCGAGCCGGTCTTCGAGCGTGCGCGGCACGGCGGCCTCGACCCGCACGCCCGGCCTCACCAAGCGCTTGAAGCCGGCCAGCTCGTAAGTCACCTCGTAGCTGCCGACCGCGAGCGAGGGCATCGCCCAGCGCCCCTCGCCGTCGCTGATGACCGTGCGCGTCTGCGTCGTATCGACGTTGCGCGCGACGACGCTGACGCCGGGCAGCAGCCGGCCGTCGGCGTCCTGCGTCGTCCCCGAAAGGCTGCCCGTCGCGCCGGACTGCGCGCGCGCGTGCGGCGCGAGCAGCAGAAGTGTCGCGGCCAAGAGGGCGAGGGGGAAGAAGGTTCTGTGAGCGGGCATAAAAATCTCCTGTTGAAATTTCTCTCCGCGGCTTGAGTGGTGCGACATCGCCGGCGCGGCGGCGCGCGCCCGGAAGCGAACCCCGGTTGTGCCGTTGGCCGACCGCGGGGCGTGTGGACTTTCGAGCGGGAAGTTAGCGCGCGCGGGTTAAGGCGGCGTGAAGCGCGGCTTAAATGTTAGTTAACTTGGCCGCGTGAGGTTGTTAGCGGGAGGCTGAGCGGGCGCGCGAGTAGGCGCACTCACCGGCCAAACAGAAAAGGACTGTGCGAAAATTGTGCGGGGCCATTAGTGGGCATTATGTAAAGGGGCGTCTGAGGCTCTTCCCGGACGACCCCCTTGGGCGGCCATTCACACCCGTTCGCCCCGTCCCCGGTTAACTTCCTGTTAAATCTTCGCGCCGGGACGCACGCGGGCCCTGGGCGTCCTTCACCCGGCCTGCGCCGCCGTGATAAGTTGAGTGCGTTGCGACAACCAAAACCCCCGACGAGGCTTGTCCTTTATGTCAGTCGCCGGCGAACTCGGCTCTGATATCGCCGCCGCACTTATCCACCGACAGGGCGGCGCGGGCCGCCTCCCGAGTCGCGTCCAAACTTGAGATAGAAATCGGCGCGGCGCGAGGCCGGGAATCCTTATCGCCGCGCCCTGACGTACAATACTTCCATGACGACGGGACACGGGCGAGCTGCGGAGCAGGAGCGGGCGGCCGTCGCGCGCGAAGAAGAGATGCAGGTTTCGCCGCCCGGCGACCGGCGACCGCTCTTCAACCGCGAGACGGGCTGGCTAGAATTCAACCGCCGCGTCCTCGAAGAGGCGCTCGACGACGCGCACCCGCTGCTCGAACGCCTGAAGTTCCTCTCCATCTTCTCGTCAAACCTGGACGAGTTCTTCATGGTGCGCGTCTCCGGCCTCAAGGAGGAGGTCGAGGAGGAGGTCACGGAGCCGTCGCCCGACGGCCTGACGCCGGCCGAGCAGTTGAAGGAGATCAGCGTCAGGCTGCGTCCGATGATCGCCGGGCAGATGCGCTGCCTGCGCGAGGACGTGCTGCCGAAGCTCGCCGCCGAGGGGATCGTCATCGCCCCCTACGCCGGGCTGAGCAAGCGCGAGCGGCGCGCGGCCGACGACTACTTCCTCAAAAAAGTCTTCCCCGTCCTCACGCCGCAGGCGGTCGATCCCGGCCACCCCTTCCCCTACATCTCGAACCTGAGCCTGAACCTCGGCCTGACGGTCGAACCTTCGGGCGGCGGCAACGGCAACGCGGCGGCCCCGGTCGCGCGGGGCCGCCGCTTCGCGCGCATCGAGCTGCCGGCGACGATCCCGCGCCTCGTGCCCGTCAGCGCAAGCGGCTCGCGCTTCACCTTCCTCGGCAGCGTCGTCTCGGCCAACCTGGGGTCGCTGTTCCCTGGCATGCGCCACGGCCGCACCAACCTCTTCCGCGTGACGCGCGACGCCGACTTCGAGATCAGGGAGGACGAGGCCGGCGACCTGCTGAGCACGATGAAGCAGCACCTGAGAACGCGCCGCTTCGGCCAGGCCGTCCGCCTCGAAGTCGCGCGCACGATGCCGGCCGAGATGGTCGAGTACCTGACGAACTCGCTGCGCCTGACTTCGGACGACGTTTACGTCATCGACGGGCCGATGAACGTCCCAGACCTGATGCAGCTCTACCAGCTCGACCGCCCCGACCTGAAAGACCGGCCGCTACAGGTGAGCGTGCCCCGCACGCTCCGGCGCGCCGCGTCTGTCTTCGACGCGATCCGCCGCGAGGACGTGCTGCTGCACCACCCGTTCACCTCCTACAACGCCGTCACCGACTTCATCCAGACGGCGGCCACAGACCCGGCGGTGCTCGCCATCAAGATGTGCCTCTACCGCACGGGGAAGGACTCGCCCGTCGTGCGCTCGCTGATGGAGGCGAGCGGGGCGGGCAAGCAGGTGACGGCGCTCGTCGAGCTGAAGGCGCGCTTCGACGAGGAGAACAACATCGAGTGGGCGCGCAAACTGGAGCAGGCCGGCGTCCACGTCGTTTACGGTCTGCTGGGACTCAAAACCCACTCGAAGCTCGCCCTGATCGTCCGCCAGGAGGGCGACGCCCTGCGCCGCTACGTCCACATCGCCACGGGCAACTACAACCCGACGACCTCGCGCCTCTACACGGACATCGGGCTCTTCACGGCCGACGAGGAGATCGGCGAGGACGCCACGAACGTCTTCAACTACCTGACCGGCTATTCGAGCTTCTCGGACTACAACTGCCTGCTCGTCGCGCCCGTGAACCTGCGCGAGCGCATGACGGCCATGATCGAGCGCGAGGCGGAGCACGCCCGCGCCG
>DATHBT010000360.1:0-6546 GCA_035295985.1 Pyrinomonadaceae bacterium
GCCGCGCCTGCGCCCGCTGGTGTGGCTGAGCGGCGGGCGCGTCCGCTACCAGACGATCCAGATCATGCTCGACGCCGGCTACCGCGACGCCTTCCGCCACCTCTACCCCGACGCGCCCAGCGAGGCTGGCTACACCTTCCCCACCTGGGACCCGCACGTCCGCCTCGACTACTTCTTCCTGCCCGTGGCGGACGGCGAACGGCTCAAAGACTGCCGCGTCGTCCGCGGAGGCTCGCCCCTTGCCGAGGCTTCGGATCACTTCCCGCTGCTCGCCGAAGTCGAAGTCGTTTAGCGCGCGACTTCAAACGCGAGACGGCGCGGGCTATCATCAGCAAAACCGTCCGTGGTCAGTTGTCCGTTGCCCGTTGCCCGTGCCGTGCGATCTTGCCACCCGCGGCTTAAAGTTCGAGTCGCCCGATCTCGAACAACGGACAACTGACCACGGACGACGGACAACTCTAAAATGAGCGAAGCAAAACCCCAAACTACCGAAGTCGCCAGCGTCGCCGAGATCAGGTCGCACTTCCCCGCGCTCGCCCGCGAGCACGACGGCCGGCCGGTCGCATACTTCGACGGCCCCGGCGGCACGCAAGTCCCCCGCGCCGTCGCCGAGGCGATGGTCGATTACCTCTACCACCACAACGCCAACACGCACTGGGAGTACCCGACGAGCGCTGAGACCGACCGCGCCCTCGAAGACGCGCGCCAAACAGTCGCCGACTTCTTAAACGCCGCGCCCACCGAGATCGCCTTCGGCGCGAACATGACGACGCTCACGCTCCACCTCTCGCGCGCCCTCGGCCGCCGCTTCAAGGCGGGCGACACCGTGGTCGTTACCGAACTCGACCACCACGCCAACGTCGATCCGTGGCGCGAGATGGCGCGTGATCGCGACCTCCGCGTCCGCACCGTCCGCATGACGCCTGAGACGGGCCAGCTCGACTGGGACGATTTCTCGCGCGCGCTCGCGGAAGGCCCGCGGCTCGTCGCCCTCGGCGCGGCCTCGAACGCGCTCGGCACGATCAACGACGTGTGCGTGGCGACACAACAAGCCCATGAGGCTGGCGCGCTCGTTTTCATCGACGCCGTCCATTACGTCCCGCACACGCTCGCCGACGTGCGCGCAATCGGCTGCGACTTCCTCGCCTGCTCGGCCTACAAGTTCAACGGCCCGCACGTCGGCCTGCTCTACGGCCGCCGCGACCTCCTCCAGTCGCTCGACTTCCCGCGCCTGCGCCCCGCGCCCGACTACGCGCCCGAAACGGCCGAGAGCGGCACGCTCAACCACGAAGGGATCGTAGGCTGTGCCGCCGCCGTCGATTTCCTCGCCTCGCTCGCCGGTTCCGAGGGCACACGGCGCGAACGTCTCGCCCGCGCCTTCGCCGAACTCCACGCGCGCGGCTGCGCCCTCTCCGAAAAACTCTGGCACGGCCTCTCTCGCGTCGAAGGCGTCCGCCTCTACGGCCCGCCGGCCGGCCGACCGCGCACGCCGACCGTCGCCTTCACAGTCGAGGGCGTACCGTCATCGGAAGTCGCCCGCCGCCTCGCCGCCCGCGGCGTCTTCGTCTCGCACGGCGACTTCTACGCGCTCACCGTCATCGAACGCCTGAACCTCCTGCCCGAAGGATTGGTGCGCGCCGGCTGCGCCATCTACACGACCGACGAAGAAATCTCGCGCCTCCTCGAAGGCGTCGCCTCGCTTCGCAGCGATGGGCCGCGGGGTTGACGCGACACGCCACGGATACGGTAGTTTCCCCGAAACACCGCCGCGCCCCCCACACGCGGGACGGCACCTCCCGCCGAAGGAGAAAGTTCCTATGAAGAGAGTGCATACCGCGTCGCGCGCGGCTGCCGGCCTGCTCGCCCTGCTGATGTTGATGCTGTCCGGCCACGCCGCGGCGCAGAAGAAGTTCCCGAAGGCCATCGAGAGGTCGGGCGACGCCGCCCGGATAGTGGAGCTACTGGCCGTCGTCCCCGACAGCGGGATGCCTAAGGAGCTGGTGGAGAAGGCCGAGGCCGTCGGCGTCTTCCCGAAGGTTGACAGGGAAACGCTGATGTTCTCGCAGATCACACATGGCTTCGGCGTGATCTGCGCGCGGTCGGCGGGCGGCTGGACGCCGCCCGCCTTCTACCAGTTCGGCGGCGCCGGCTTCGGCAACCCGTTCGCATCGAAGGAGACCTACGCCGTTATCTTCCTCTTCATGACAAAGGACGCGGTCGCCGCGTTCGAGAAGGGCGGCGTGGAGTTCAAGGGCCAGAAGAAGGCCATCGCCGGCCCCGTAGGGAGCATCACGGATGAGCAGAGGAAGGAGGTGGAGGGCGCGCACATCCTGGCCTACGCCTACTACAACGGGAGGCTGAAGGGGATCGAATTCAAAAAGGGCTTCATGAAGAACTTCGGCCTCAACCCGGACAACAACATCAACAAGCCGCTCTACGGCATGAAGGGCCGCGAGGTGCTCGCCGGCAAGAAGGTTGACGACGCCTCCCTCCCGGCCGGCATAACCGCCTACCGGGAGGCGCTGACGAAGTACTACGCCGCCCCGCAGCAGGAGGGCGCTCTCGGTCGCCGCGAAAATTTTTAGCGCGCGATGACGGGCAGGCTGCGGCGCTGTCGCGCGGCGTAGTGTGCGGAGTTGTTCGGCGCGGCGGGGCGGCGGGCGGACCACAGGCGCGTGAGGCTTGAGAGTTCAGCGCCGCTGTTGTCGTCGTAAGGGTCAACGAGCGTGAGCCAGCGGGGGAGCGGGAGCCAGGCCCAGGCCGCGCCGTAAGCCTGCTCGTTCAGACGCTCGACGCGCGATTCCGCCCGCCACTGCAAACCAACCGGCGGCACGTCCTCCCAGTTGTCGTAGCAGGCGTGCTGGACGCAGGGCGCGGGCTTCGAGCGCGCGTGGACGAGGCAGCCCGTGCCGGGCGCGAAGAGCGGGCAGGCGAAGGTCTGCGCGTAGGTGTCGCCCGCGGCCCGTAAGTTGTAGCGCGAGACGGCGGCGCGGGCGCGCGAGAAGACGGCCCGGCGATCTTCGTCCGTCAGGCGGGGCGTGCGCGCGAGGGTGTCGCGGATGGCGACGGCTTCGAGGCGCGTGATGTGGACGTTGACGAAGTGCGCGTCCGTGCAGCAGACGCCGGGCGTCGGGCACTGGCGACAGGAGCGCGCGGCGTGCTCGTAAGCTGTTTTGACGTGGCTCCGGTAGGCGGCCTTCTCGCGCCGCAGCCGCGCCAGCGCCTCACTCTCGGTCAGTCGCTTCATCAGTCCGCCAACAGCCTCTTCACACGTCCGCCGACACCGTCAGTTCGTAGAGCGCGAGGAATTCGCGGTTGCCCTCCGCGCCGAGGACGGGCGATTCGACGACGCCGCGGACGACGAGGCCCAGCTCGCGCGCCGCGTTGTTGACCTCCTCGACGACGCGCGCGTGCTGCGCGGGGTCTTTGACGATGCCGCCCTTGCCCACCTCGCCCTTGCCCACCTCGAACTGCGGCTTGACGAGGACGACCGCGCGCGCGCCGGGTTTTAAGAGCGGCACGACGGCGGGCAGCACCTTCGTCGCGGAGATGAAGGACACGTCCATCACGGCGAGATCGAAACGCTCCGAAAAATCTTCCGCCCGCAGGTTCCGCGCGTTGACGCCCTCGCGCGATTCGACGCGCGGGTCTGTGCGCAGTCGGTAGTCCAACTGGTTGTGGCCCACGTCCACGGCGAAGACGCGGCGCGCGCCGTGCTGCAACAGGCAGTCTGTGAAGCCGCCGGTCGAAGCGCCGACGTCTATGCAGACGGAGTCGGTCACGTCGAGCGCGAAGGCGCTGAGCGCCGCTTCGAGTTTCAGCCCGCCGCGGCCGACGTAGCGCGCGGCCGGGTCTTCTGCGCCGCGCACGCGAATCTCCGCGTCTGGCGGAAACGTCTCCGAAGGCTTCTCGACACGTTGCTCCGAGACGAGAACCGCGCCCGCCATCACGAGCGCAGCGGCGCGCGCGCGCGACTGCGCCAGCCCGCGCTCGACCAGCAGCTTATCGATCCGCTCACGCTTCGCCACCGCCCGCACACTTTAACGCAGGACGGCCACGCGACGAAGAAGGCAGAAGGCAGAAAGCGGAAGGCAGTCAAGAGAAGAGCTTGCGTGTGCTCTGTCTTGACTGCCTTCCGCTTTCTGCCTTCTGCTTTACCGACCGGGCGGCGGCCCCTCGAAGATGGCGCGGACGCGGTCGATGTTGCGCTCGCCGTCGCGTCGGGCGGCTCGGCGGTCGGCGCGTGTGCGGGTGGGCACTTCGTAGTCGCTCGCCTCGCCGTCGTCGCGCCGGCCGCGGCGGACTCTGAGGTCGCCTGTCGGCGTGGTGATCTCTTCGACGCGGCGGGCGATCGGCCGTCTGGCGGGCGCGGGGGTGCTGCGCGTCGTAGAAGTGTTGCGAGTCGCCGGGCGCTCTTCGCGGGTCGCGCGTTCGCGGGTCGCTTCGAGTTCGCGGTCGGCCTTGTCCTCCCTCGCCTCCTCGCGCTCGTCCGCCTCTTCGGCGGCGGCGGCCCCGCGCACCTCCGCGATCTCGGCCGCGGGCGTCGGCTCAGGCTCTTCGATCACTTCGGGCGCGGGAGCCGGCGTCTCAACGACAGCCGCCCCGGCGGAAATCTCAGGAGTCAGCGCGGGAGCCTCGACGGCCGCCGGCTGCCGCTGCTCGCGCGCGGCCGACTGCTGGACGCTCTGCTGGTAGAGCCTGTAGGCGAAGACGCTGACGAGTCCGCCGACGAGCGCGGAGACGAGTATCAGCAGGAGCGGCAGCGTGCCCTGCCGCTGCTCGCGCCGCGCTGGCGGCGCGTCGGCGAGCGGCACGACCGGCTGCGCGGTCACGACCTCGCGCGCGTCGAAGCGCGGCGCGACGAGCGTCTTCTCCGGATCGGCGACGACCGTCTTTTCCGGATCGGACTCGCCGGCACGCAAATTTTGAGTCTGCTCTTCCATCCTCGCCTTTCACACGAACCGAAATCGGCCCTCCCGCCTGATTTACAGCAAGCCGCGCGCCTAAAAGTTTTCCGCAACTAAACGGCAACTTCCGGCCGCCCGATTGCCGCCTTCGGGTGTTTAGATGCACTGATTCACTACGCTGCTGTTTTCAATCAGTTGCGAAAGGGTTGCGGCCCGCCGCGGCCGGTGACGACCGACCAAAGACCCTTCGCCGGCCGCTGACGGAAATCGTGCGCGCGGGCACGAAGTCGTCCCGCGTGCCCGGCCACGAGGCAGTTAGTCGGTTCGGAATTGAGATTGATTCAGACTGGCTCACCACGGAGGCACAGAGGACACGGAGATCACACAGAGGATTTCTCTGTGCCCACTCTGTGCTCTCTGTGTCTCTGTGGTGAGCGCCGCACGCCGCGCTTAAGTTAAATTCGGAAGGCGATTCAGTTGGGCGGCTGCGCGGTCTTCGAGCGCACCACGACGCCCGGCGGGCCGACGACCATCAGGCGGCGCGTGTCGAAGTAGGAGATCGAGTTGGGCGTGTAGGCGAGCAGGTAGCGGTTGCGGCGCAGCTCGTCGCAGATCGACTTGGCGGCCTCGCGCGGCTGTTCGAGCGGCAGTATCCGCCCGCCCGTGCCCTCGGCCAACTGGCGCAGGACTTCCGACGGCTTCGGCTGGTCGCGCCGGTACGCGCCGCCCGTCCGGTCGGGAATCTGCAACGCATAGACCGTGATGTCGGAGGATTGAAGCTCGGCGAGCGCCTTCCTGAACTTCGTCTTGCTCCCGCGATCCAGCCCGTCGCCGATGACGACGACGGCGCGCTTGCGCGTCGAGCCCGCGAGCGGGCGGAGCGCCTCCTCGATGACGGCCGTCAGCGCGTCGAACAGACGCGGCTGCCCCTTCTTGCGCAGGCCCGCGAGCGACTGCTCGACGACCTTCGAGTCGTCCGTCCAGTCCGAGATGATCTCCGCGTTCTCGTCGTAGCCGACGATGAGCAGTTTGTCGCCCTCGTAAATCTCATAGACGAACTCGCGCGCCACCTGCGCCAGCTTCGGCACGTCCGTGCGCAGGCTGAGCGAGTTATCGACGAGCAGGACGATGCGTGCCGGGCCGGGGTCGGGCGTGAAGCTCTGAATATTCTGTTCGAGGCCGTCGTCGTAGAGCGCGACCTCTGCGGCCGAGAGCGGCGCGGGGCTGCCGTCCTCGCGCGCGGCCGTGACGTTCAGGAAGGCGGCACGCTCGCGCGCCGGGCCTCTGTTGCGCCGCCCGGCCTGGCCCGCGACGAACGCCGCGCAGGCGAGCAGCGAAAAGGCGACGGCGAGAGAGAGTTTAAAAGGACGACGGAGGGGCATGGCTACTAGAGACGCGCGAGACTAAGGGTCGGAGGGGCTTTCAGTTCAGATTTCAATCCGCACCCGCGCCCTTGGATGACGCCTTGGCCTTCGGGGTTTTCTTCGCCGCCGGCGCGGGATCGGGTTTCGCGTCCGCCTTCGCCTCTTTCGCCTCTTTGGCTTCCGTCGCGCCTTCGGCTTTGCCGGCCGCGTCGCCTTCGGTCTTCGCCTCGGATTTGCGGCCCGCGTAGTCGGTCACGTACCAGCCCGATCCTTTG
>DATHBT010000361.1:0-9178 GCA_035295985.1 Pyrinomonadaceae bacterium
CCGAGTCCGACGCGCTGGCCGCTGGCAACATCCGGCTTAAAAATCTGAACGTTCAGATCGACCGCGCGACGGGCAAGGGGACTGAGAGTTACGACGCGCAGGGGCGCGCCGTCGCGGAGCTTCTGACGGCGGGCGACTTCCAGTTGAATTTGTTGCAGGTGCGCGGCGGCGTGATGGGCACGGGCACTGACTTCCGCTTCCTCGGCGAACTGCGGGCCGCCGCCGCCCGCAGCGGCGAGACCTCGATTGCTAATTTGATCCTGAGCGACGCCGCCGCCGAGATGAAGGACGGCGAGGTGACGGCCACGGCCGCGCGCGCTTCAGCCGGCACGATCAACGCTTCGGGCGCGCGCATCGAGGGCGCGCAAATCGCCGGGCTGCGCGTTCAGGCGCGCGACGAGAAGAACTTCAACGGCTCGGCCGCGAGCGTCACCACCGGGCCGGTCGTCGCTAAAGACACGCGCCTCGGCGGCGTGACCGCGTCGAACGTGAGGGCCGAGGCGCGCGGCGGGCTGACGAACGTCGTCACGGATTCCGTGCGCGTCGGCGGCGGCACGATAGCGGGCGCGAAGGTCGGGACCATCAACGTCGCGGGCGTGCGCCTCGCCATCCACGAGTCGGGCCGCGTCGAAGGCTCTACGGCCGACATCAACCTCGGCACAGTCGCCTTCGACGCGGGCAAAGGCAGGAGCGGGCAGGCGGAGAACGTGCGCCTCGCGCGGCCCGTCTTCGTCCTCGAACCTTCGGGCCGTTACCGCGCGAGCGCCGATCTCTCGCTCGGCGGCGGCGTGCTCGGCGAAGTGCCTTTGGGCGTGGCGCGCGCGGGCGTGGTCGCGACGAACGACGAGATCAGGCTGAACAACTTCTCGGCCGAGGCGATGGGCGGGCGCGCTGCCGGCAACGCCGTCATCAACACGGCGCGCGGGGCATCGCGTGTAACGGCCGACTTCGAGGGGCTGGACGTGGGCCGCCTGCTCGCGCTCGCCACGGGGCGCGCCGTCCCCGTCGCCGGCGCGACGACCGGCAGCGTCAACCTGACCTTCCCCGGAACCAACTTCGAGCGCGCGTCGGGCACGCTCACCGCGCAGTTCACGGGCGAGACCGGCTCGGACGTATCGGGGCGCACGCCCGTCACCGGCGAACTCTCCTTGCGCGCCGACCGCGGCCTCTTCCAGATCGAGCGCGCGAACCTGCGGGCCGGCGCGAGCGATCTGGCGGCGTCGGGCCGCTTCTCCTTCGCGGGCGACTCCGATCTACAGGTCAACTTAACTTCGGCTGACGCCGCCGAACTCCAGCGCGTCCTCGTCGCGACGAATTTGATCCCGGCGCTTGAGAGCGCGCTCGAAGACAGTGGGGTCGCGCTCGCCGGGCGGCTCGAATTCAACGGCACGGTGCGCGGGCCGCTCGAAGACCCAATCGTCAACGGCCGCGCCTCGCTCGCCTCGCTCCTCGTCAACGGCCGCGACATGGGCACGCTCACCGCGACGATCCAATCCGATGGGAACGCGACACGCATCCCCGACGGCCTGTTAGTCGCCCGCGACGGCGGACGCGCCCAGTTCGACCTGACAGTCCCGCGCGTCGGAGAGAACAACGTCACGCTCAACGCCGCGCTCGAACGCTACGACCTCGGCGCGATCATCGCCGCCGCGCAGCGCCGCCGCGCTTTTCTCGACGACGACACCGGGCCTGATCTCGGCGCGCAGCTCGCGGGCGTCGGCCCCACGTCTGGCAAGATCAGCGTCACGGGCCTGCCCGGCGCGATGAGCGGGAGCGCCGACCTGCGCGCCGGCCCCGGCCAGATCGGCGGCGAGCCTCTCGACGAGATCATCGCGCGCGCCACCTTCGACGGCTCGGCCATCCGGCTCGACGCGCTCGACGCGCGCTTCCGTTCGGGCCGCGTCACCGCCACGGGCCAGCTCGGCATCGGCGTGCTCTCGCCGCAGCTCTCGAAGAACACGACGTTCGATCTCGCCGTCAAGGGCGACGACGTGCGGCTCGACGTGGTCGAGGCGCTTTTCGGCGGGGGCCGCCTGCCGCGGCTCGAAGGCCGGGTTGACTTCGCCGCCCAGGCCGCAGGCGACACGCGCGACCCGCGCAGCTACCGCATCACCGTGGACGGCGAGGGGCGCGACGTGGTCGTCAACGGCCAGCGCGCCGGCACGCTCCGCCTCGTCGGCCGAACGGAGAACCAGCGCTTCAACCTGCAACTGACCACGGGCATCTTCGGCGAGCCGCAGGTCATCGCGGCCGAAGTCGATTTGAGCCGCGAGGAGCTGCCGACCACGATCCGCACGTCGCTCTCGAACGTCGATCTGTCGAACCTGTTCGCGGCGCTCCTGCCGAACGCGAACGTGAAGGTGACTGGGCGCGCGACGGGGACGGTCGAGGCGGTCGGCAACCTCTACGGCGAGGAGGGCTTCACCGTCGGGGGCCTGCAAGGGACGGCGCGCTTCTCGCAGTTCGTCATACAGGTCGAGGACATACAACTTGCGGCCGTCGATCCGCTCATCGTGATCTTCTCGCCCACCGAGGTGACGTTCGACCGCACGCAGTTTACGGGGCCGAGCACGAATTTGACCTTCGGCGGCACGGCCGCGCTCGCCGCGGCCGGCCGGCAGAACTTCACGGTCAACGGCGATCTCAACCTGCGGGTGCTCAACGGCCTGTCGCGCAACAACTTCTTCGCGGGCGTGGCGAAGGTCGAGGTGCGCGTCGCCGGCACGTTCGCCGACCCGGACGTGACGGGCCTCGCCACGGTAGCGAACGCCACCGTCTCCACGCTCGTCGAGGACGAGCGGCTGACCTTGCAGAACATCAACGGCGCGATCCGCTTCACGGCCGACCGCGCCGAGATTCAGTCGCTCACGGGGACAATGGGCGGCGGGCGCATCAACGTCACGGGCGGCGCGATCCTCGCCGGCTTCACGCCCTCGCAGTTCCGCTTCAGTGTCCGCGGCGAGCAGATCACAGTCCCGTTCCCCGAAGACTTCCGCTCGACGGCCGACGCCGACCTCGTCATCCAGGGCGACCTCGACAAGCAGCTCATCAGCGGCGTCGTCCAACTGCGCCGCGCCGAGTACACGCAGGACATAGAGATCGCCGATCTCATCGACCGCCGCCGCGAGGCCAGCATCACCGAGGGCGTCGGCGGCGAGGGCGGCTTCGGCTCGAACGTGACGCTCGACCTGAGGGTCGAGGGGCGCGACGCGCTCGTGGTGCGCAACAACCTGGCCGACGCCGTCGGCTCCGTCTCGCTGCAACTGCGCGGGCCGGCGGCGGAGCCGATCATTTCGGGGCGCGTGACCTTGACGCGCGGCACGATCAACTTCATCCGCGGCCAGCGCTACGAGGTCACGCGCGCGATCATCGACCTGCCGCCGCGCCAGGAACTCGACCCCCTTCTCAACATCCAGGCCGAAGGCGAGATACGGGGCTACCGCGTCCTCGTCGCGATAACGGGGCCGCTCTCGCAGCCCTCCGCCACGGTGCGCTCCGAGCCTGGGCTGCCGCAGGCCGACGTGGTCGCGCTGATTACGACCGGCAACCTCGCGACCGGCGAGGAGGGCCAGTCGGCACTCTCGCAGACCGGCTTCGGCACGGCCGCGAGCCTGCTCTCCGAGACGCTCATCAGCCAGCCCATCTCGCGCGCGACCGACCGCCTCTTCGGCCTCAACCGCTTCGAGATCGACCCGCTCATCGCGGGCCGCGGCGGCGCAAGCCCGACGGCGCGGCTGACCGTGGGACGGCAGATCAACCGTAACCTCAGCCTGACCTACTCGACTAACGTGACGACCGATCAGAACCAGGTGCTCGCGCTCGAATACCGCGTCTCGGATCGCCTGTCGTTCGTCGCGCAGTACCAGCAGGGGGCCGTCAACACGCTGCGGGCCGAGAACAACAACTTCAGTTTCGAGATTCGTTTCAGGAAGCGATTTTGAAGAAGCTGTTAGCTGTTAGCTATTAGCTTTTAGCCGGAGGAAGACCGCGCCAGTTTTCGTCACCATCTCGGTTCTTGGCTTTGCTAACAGCTAACAGCTAACAGCTAACAGCTATACAGTGCTTTTCCGCCGCCTTATCCTCGCCCTGCTCTTAGCCGTCGCGTGCGGCGTGTCGGCGCGTGCCGCGTCGATCCCCGATCTGACCAAGTACGAGGGGCGGACGATCTCGTCGGTCGAGATCGTCCTGGAAGGCGCGCCGCGCGACGAGCGGATCGAGGCCGACCTGCGGGCGCTGCTGGCGGTCGCGCCGAACACGCAGTTCTCGGCCGTGCGCGTGCGCGAATCTTTGCAGGCGCTCTTCGACTCGGGCCGCGTGGCGAACGCGCGCGTCGAGGCCGTCGATCCCGGCGACGCCGGCGCGACCGTGCGTTTGCGCTTCGTCGTCCGCCCGCAGGTGCGCGTCTCGGCCGTGCGGATCGAACTCGCGGCCCCGCCGGGCGCGGGCGTGACCGAGGACGAGATTCGCGCCCGATTGAACCTGCTCGAAACGGGCGCGCGGGTGTCGCGGCAGGCGCTGGAGACGAACGCCGATCTCATCCAGGCGTACCTGCGCGACCGCGGCTTCTACCGCGCCGAGGTGTCGCACACCGAGGAGTTGGACGCGGCGGGCACGGGCGCGGTCGTCACCTACGCGGTGAGCGCGGGCGAGCAGGCGCGCGTCGCCGAGTTCAACGTCAACATCGCCGGCCTCGACCTGTCGCGCGTCCGGCCGCAGCTACGGCTCCAACCGGGCGCGCCCTTCTCGCAGGCCGCGTTCGACGAAGACCTCGCGCGGCTGCGGCAGGCGGCAATCGAGCAGGGCTACCTCGCGCCGCAGATCGAGTCCGGGTTCACGCTCGACTCGGTGGGCAACCTCGTGACCGTCAACGCCGCGGGCGGGGTCGGCCCGAAGGTGAACGTCCGCGTCGAGGGCTTCGAGTTGAGCCAGAAACGGCAGCGCGAGCTGCTGCCGGTGCTCCGCGAAGCCACGATCGACTACTCGGCCGTCGAGGAGGGCCGCCGCCGCCTGCAAATCCGCCTGCAGGAGCAGGGCCACTTCTTCGCCGACGTGACGGCGCGCTGCTCCGTTGACGCGCCGCCGCCCGCGCCGCGCCCGGCCGCGGCGACCCCGACCGCTCAGACGCAGCCGCCGCCCGCCCCCATCTCGCCCGCCGCGCAAACCCCCCAGCCGGGCACGGAGGAACTACCGCCCACGCAGACCGGCATGGCCGACGCCTCCTGCCAGGTCTTGAACCCCGGAGAGCTGAGCGGCCGAACAGTCAACATCCTCTACGAGATCGAGCCGGGCCGCCGCTTCCGCCTGACCGACATCGACATCGTCGGAACCGACGCGCTCACGCACGAGGACGTGGCGCAGGACTTGAGATCGCAGGAGCGCAACATCCTCGAATTCATCCCCTTCCTCGGCTACGGGCGCGGCTTCACGAGCGAGGACGCCCTGGAGCGCGACCGCCGCACCATCCGCCTGCGGATGCAGGAGCTCGGCTACCGCAACGCCGCGGTCGAGGTGCGCCGCGGCGTCTCAATCGACAGCGACAACCTCATCATCACGTTCGCGGTCACGCCCGGCCGCCTGACGCGCGTCGCGGGCGTGGAGGTGCGCGGCAACCAGATTTACGAAGCCAAGCGCCTGCTCGACGAGCCTTGCAAGGCGGCGGCCTTGCGCGGCGAGCCGTGCACGGTCGTCGGCGCGCCCTACGCGCGGGCGCTCGCGCGCGCCGACGCCGAGCGCATCCGCGCGCACTACGCGCGCAACGGCTACGTGGACTCGGAGGTGAACGCGAGCGTCGTCGAGCTGCCCGCGCAGGGCGGCGACGAGCAGGTGCGGATCGTTTACGACGTGCGCGAGGGCGGCAAGGTCTTCATCGACGAGATCATCGTCAACGGCAACGTCATCACCGACACGAACGCGATCCGCGAGGCCATCCCGCTCAAAGAGGGCGAGCCGCTGCGCCTCGACGAGCTGCGCGAGAGCGAGAGGATTCTCTACAACACGAACGCCTTCCGCCAGGTCATCATCCGCACCGAGCCGCACGGCGAAACCAGTTCGGGCTTCCGCAAGCACGACGTCATCATCGACGTCGAGGAGCTAAAACCCCGCCGCATGGACTACGGCGGCGGCTACTCGACCGACGGCGGCCCGCTCGGCCTCTTCGAGATTCAGCACAACAACCTCTGGGGCTCGCTCCGGCAGGGGACGATCCGCGCCCGCGCGAGCCGGCTGACCCAGTTGCTTCGGCTCGAATTCTACGACCCGCGGTTCCGCGCCTACGGCCAGTCGAAGTTCTCGCCGCTCACCATCTCGGCGCAGTACCAGCGGGACGTGAGCGTGACACGCTTCTTCCGCTCGACCATCGACCGCGGCACGTCCGGCATCGTCCAGCGCCTCGACGAGGAGGGCAGGCCCATCCTCGTCGAGTGCACTGAGGCCGTCGAGTCCGACTGCGAGCGCACGGGCGAGCCGACGATCAACCGCTTCACCCTCAACGTCGAGTCGCAGCGCACGCTCGACGAGGCGTCGCGCACCGTCCTCTTCGTCCGCTACAACTACGAGGACGTTCGCATCTTCAACTTCGGGAGCCTCCTCGTCGCGCCGATACTCCGGCCCGACCGCGCCGTGCGCCTCTCCCGCTTCGGCGCGACGCTCGCCCGCGACACGCGCGACCGCACCTTCGACCCGACGCGCGGCGAGTTTCTGACGGCCGACTTCGCGCTCGCGCTCAGGCAGCTCGGCGGCAACCTCTCGTTCACCAAGCTGCTCACGACCTACCGCCGCTACTGGCGCTTCGGCGCGCCGCCCGACCGCCGCGCGCAGATACTGGAGCGCGGGCGCGGCGGCCTGCTCGGCGGCCTGTCGGGCGTCGGCGGCGCGATCAAACAGACCGTCATCGCCGCCAACGTCAACCTGGGGCTGGCTAACCTCTTCAACCCGCGCGACCGCGACGGCACCGGGGTGATCGACGACATCGACCGCACGCTCCCCATCAGCGAGCGCTTCTTCTCCGGCGGCTCGGCCACGCTGCGCGGCTTCGGCTTCGAGGAAGCCGGCCCCCGCCTCGCCGTCTGCCCCGGCATGGAGCTGCGCGACGCGGCCGGCAACCTCGCCGGCTGCACGCCGGGCCTCTTCCGCAACCAGGAGGGCGAGCAGATCAGGTTAAACCCCTTCACCGTCCCCGTCGGCGGGAACGCCCTGGCAATCGTCAACCTCGAAGCGCGCGTGCCCGTCCGCACCAACTTCCAGATCGTGCCCTTCTACGACGGCGGCAACGTCTTCCGCCGCGTCGGCGACATCTTCGGCCGCAACGACCGCGCGACTGCCACCGACATCAACCAGCGCAACCTCCGCGTCGAGTGGTCGCACACGATTGGGCTGGGCCTGAGAGTCAAGACGCCCATCGGCCCGCTCGGCGTCGATTACGGCTACCTGCTCAACCCGCCCGAGTTCGAGGTGCCGCAGGCGTCGGGGCCGCCCGCCATCCACCGCCTCAAGCGCAGCCAACTCCACTTCCGCTTCGGGCAAACGTTCTAAAGAAGGCAAAAGGAAAAAGGAAAAGTGAAGAGGGCAGGCGACGAGATGAGACATGGCGAGACGACAACGCGGGGAAGGGCGGCGGCGAGGCTGAGGCGCGCGGCCACGCACCTCGCCTTGCGGCGATTCGCCCTGGCCTTTTTCCTTCTACCTTTTACCTTTTGCCTTACCTTCGGGCAGGAGGTCGTTGACCGCATGGTGGCGACGATCAACGGGCGCGAGCTGATCACCTACACGGACCTGCTCTGGCAGTTGGCCCTCCAGCCCGACACGCCGCTTGAGAACCCGCGCCCGCAGGACTTGCAGCGCGCGCTCGACCTGCTCGTCGATCAGCGCCTCATCGCGCAGGAGGCCGGCCGGCTCCCGGCCATCACGGCGAAGGAGGAGGACGTTAAGGCGCGCATCAGTGAGCTGGTCAAACGCTTCCCCACGCAGGAGGCTTTCTACCGGCGGATCGCGCGCGTCGGCCTGACGGCCGAGCAGCTCTACGAGATCGTCCGCCAGCGCGTCGAGATCGAGCGCTACCTCGACTTCCGCTTCCGCTCCTTCGTCGTCGTCACGCAGGAGGAGGTTGCCGCCTACTACCGCGACGTGTACGTCCCGCGCTGGCGGCGGCAGCAGCCCGGCCGCATCGTCCCCACACTGGCCGAGGCCGCCAAGGCGGTCGAGGCCGAGCTGCGCGAGGCCAAGATCGAGTCCGACACCGACGCCTTCCTCGAAGAGGCCCGCGCCCGCGCCGAGATCGTCTTCCTCGAACCGTCGTTGGAGAGCAGGCGTTAGCTGTTAACTGTTAGCTATTAGCTGTTAGCTATTAGCTGTTAGCCAAACCAAAAAGTGCCGTGGGTCGAATCTTGATCTGTAAGGCTGAGCTTCTGATTCTTAAGGCTAACAGCTAACAGCTCTTCGTCATGCCGCCGGAAGTTTCAACGTCGAACCATCGGCCGCGCGTCGGCCTCGCGCTCTCAGGGGGCGCGGCGCGCGGGGCGGCGCACGTCGGCGTGCTGCGTGTGTTCGAGGAGCACGGCATCCCCGTCGATTGCATCGCGGGCACTTCGGCCGGCTCGCTCGTCGGCGGGGCTTACGCGGCGGGGTTCAAGCTGGACGAGCTTGAGGAGTTTGCGCTGCAGATGCGCTGGCGCGACTTCGGGCGCGTGACGCTCTCGAAGCGCGGCGTGCAGTCGAACGCGCGTCTGGAGGAGTTCATCCGCTCGCGCTTCCCCGCCGCGCGCTTCGAGGACTTGGCGATCCCGTTCGCGGCAGTCGCCGCCGATTTGAGGACGGGCGCGGCGGTCGTCCTCAAGGAGGGCGACCTGGCCTTCGCCATCCGCGCGAGCTGCGCCGTGCCCGGCTGGTACGTCCCCGTCGCGGACGAGGAGGGCAGGCAACTGGTGGACGGCGGCATCGTCGCCAACCTCCCGGTGCGCGCGCTCAGAAAATTTCAGCCGCCGCCCGACATCCTCGTCGGCGTGGACGTGAACTTCGAGGGCGCGAAGTTCCTCGGCCCGCCGCGCACCGCGCTCGGCATCCTCTTCCAGACGTTCATGGTCGTGCAGCGCGCCATCAGCGCGCACGAGCAGCGCGCGGCCGACGTGGTCATCGTGCCGCGCGTCGGCCACATCCGCTGGGACGAGATGGGACGCGGCGCGGA
>DATHBT010000362.1:0-9436 GCA_035295985.1 Pyrinomonadaceae bacterium
AACAGCTAATAGCTGACAGCTAGTTAATCGGTATCGTGACGACGGTCGTGCCGGCCTTGCCGGCGGGGAAGCGTCGCCCGCGGGCGACGCGGACGGCCGTCGAGGCGTAGGCTTCGGCGCCGGGGCTTGTGCCGACGGCGGCGGCTTGCGTGACGCGGCCCGCCTCGTCGTAGGTGATCTGGACGCGCACGGTCTTCGGCCCCGCGGCGGAGGGCTTCGGGGCGGGCGTCGTGGCCTTCTCGCCTGCGTTCTCTTCGGCGCGGCGCGCGGCCTCCTCGCGCTGGCGGCGTGCGCGCTCGCGCGCCTCGCGTTCGCGCGCCTCGCGCTCGCGGCGCGCGGCCTCTTCGGCGGCGAAATCGGGCGTCGGGGTGACGGCGTTCGCGTCTTCGGCCGCGGGGGGGAGGGCGTCAGCGGGCGCGGGCGTGGGGGCTGTCTCGGCGTCCGCGGCCTTCGACTCGGCGGCGGGGGGCGGCGCGTTCTTAGCGGAGAAGCGGCGGCTGATCGGGACTGCCGCGACGGCGCAGACGACGAGGACTGCTGCGACGGCCGCGAGCGCCGCATTGCGCCGGCCGCCGCCGGAAGTGGCCGCGGCCTCGACCGTCAGCGAGAAGGGCGCGGCGCGCTCCGATGATTCCGTCTGCGCTGCGGGCGGTGTCTGTTCGGCCGGCGCGGCTTGGGCGGAGGGCGCATCTTGATTAGAGGGGGCGGGCCGGTCGGGGGGAGCGGATGAGGCGGCCTGCTCGAACGCCGCGTCGATCTCTCCGGCGACTGACGCGGAAGGGGCCTGCTCCTCGCCCGCGGGCTGCGGCTTGGCGTCGGCGACGCAGTCGAGGTATTCGAGCGTCGCGCCGTCGAGCGAGAGGTCGCCGTGGAAGGCGTCGGCCGAGGCGGCGGGCAACCCCTCGTCGATGCGGCGCAGTCCTTCGAGGACGACGCTCGGCCAGCGCTCGTTGATCGTGCGGCGCGAGGAGCGCACGCCGGCCGTGAAGTCGAAGGACGCGCTCGGCAGCGTCAGCGCGAAATAGACGGCCTCCGCGCCGTTCAAGGCGCCGACCTTGGCGTCCACGAGTTCGCCCGCGTCCATGAAGAAGACGCCGGGGGCGAGGGCATAGTCCACCTTGAGCCGGCCGGTCTTGCGCTGGTTGCAGAAGAACTCGATCAGTTCGCCTAGTGAGAGATCGTTGAGCTGCCCGGTGAGTGACATCGCTTTTGGTCTTCTTTCGTCGCGGGAAGTTTCTGGCGCGCGGTTGGAGCGGGGCGCGTCCCGCGTTAGAGCTTGAAGTTGTAGTTGATGACGCCGCTCATCTTGACGGGCTGGCCCGAGAGCAGCGCGGGCGTGAAGCGCGCCTGCATGGCCGCGCGCTCGGCCGCCTCGCGCAGCATGACGGGGCCGCCCGTCGCCTTGGCGGAGATGACGCGCCCGTTCACGTCGATCACGACCTCGACCGTGACCGTGCCCGTGGTCTGCATCCGGCGTGCCGCTTCCGGGTACGCGGGGGGCGGGAGACTTAACGCGCGGCCGTTGAGCACGCCGCCGGAGACGGGGCGCACCGGGGCTTTCTTAGGCGGCGGCGGCAGATCGTCGTCCGACTTGACGAGCGGCCCCGCGGTCGCGGCCGGCGCGGAGGCCGCGTCCGGCATCCCTGCCGGGGCGACGAGTGCGACGCCGCTCAGGGGAGTCCTGGCGAGCGCGAGTGCCGGCGGCGGGGCCGGCTTCGCGGCGGCCTTCTGCTGCTGCTGCGTGGCGGCGGACGCGGCCGGCGGGTTCAACTTCGTGGCCGCGCTCGCGTTCACGACCGCGGGCGCAGCCGCCGGGGGCGCGGGCGCGGGTGCTTGCGGGGCGGCGGGGGCCGGCTGACCCGTCTGGAGTTTCTGCGCGACCGACTCCTGGAGGAAGTAGGAGATGAAGCGGTAGGTCACTTCCGTCGGCTCGAACTTCGTCTCGCCGTTCTCGACGAGGGCGACCGAGGTGAGCATCTTCGTCCAGTTGCCCATCGCGTCGAACTCGTAGTCGTAACGCTCCTTCGTCATCACCGAGCCGTCGGCGTTGAGCAGAGTCATCTCGACGATGTTGCCGCGTTCGTCGTACTTGTAAACCTCTCGGCCGGTGAGCGCGCCGCCCGCGGCGAGGAAGTAGGCGTTGTCGATCTTCACGCCCTTCATGTCGTAGGTCGCGGTCTCCAGAGTCGCGCGCTCGCCCTCCGCGACCTTGCCGGCCTTGTAAACGAGCTTCGCCGTCTCCGTGCGGACGCGCCGCACGGGGCCTTGCAGCCCGTCGCGCTGGCGGTCGGTTTCGTTCGCGACTGCGAGCGCGGACGGCGCGGCCTGCGCCCGGGCGCGAGCCGGGAGGCAGAGGGCCGCGGCGACGAGGAGCGCGAGTGTGAGGGCGTTGAGATACTTCGGCATGGCTGACACCTTCCAGAGAGAAGTCTTGCGGGGAACATTCCCTAGGGCGTTCGCCGAGCGCGGCGAAGCCGTAGTACGAGGCCGGGCCGGGCGCGGAATGAGACGAACGACCGACGGACGGCTCGCGGTGAGGACGATTTCGGTTGAGTGGTTAGAGGCGGAGACTGTTGCGCGGGGCGTCGTTTGCGCGTCTCCGGCCGGGTCGAATGGTACGGGCCCGGCTAGCGGTCAGAAGCTGTGCGCCGTCACGCGAGGACGGCAAAATCAGTATCACACACGGCGAGACTGCTTGTCCACACTCTCGTTCAACAATTTTGGCCGCGGGCCGGTTGGGGAGGGGTTGGGCGAAAAATGGCGGAAAAATCGAATTTTGACGGCGACTCGCGGCCGGTCAGCTCGCGAAGAGCGAGGCCGTGCGCTCGGAGACGAGCGCGGCGCGCGCGGCCTCGTAAACTTCCGCGACCGTGATCGACTCGATGGGCGCGCGGAAGATCGAGCGGTGGCCGCGCCCCACGGGTTCGTAGCCGTTCGGCCCGCCGCGTCCGACGAGCACGACCGCGGGCGTGCCCACCGCCGCCGCGATGTGGACGGGGCCTGTGTCGTTCGAGACGAGCACGCTCGTGCGCGCGAGCGCCGAGGCGAGCTGCGGGATGTCGAGCCGCTCGATTGCCGTGGTCGAACCCTTGGGGAAGGCCGCGCGAATCTGCTTCGACTGCGAGAGTTCTTCCGGGCCGACGAAGAGGGCAGTGTGCAGGCCGTCGTTGTCCGCTAGGCACTTAGCCAGCTCGCCGAATTTTTCCAGCGGCCAGCGCCGGCTGGGATGGCCCGCGCCGGGGAAGATGCCGACGACGGGCGCGCCCGCGCCCACCTTCAACTTCCTGAAGAGCTGTTCGACGGCGCGTTCGGCCTCGTCTTTCAGCGGCAGGCGCGGCACGCGCGAGACCTCGCCGACCTTGAGCGGCCGGAGCACGTCGAGGTATCGCTCGACGGCGTGCTTCGAGAGGTCTTCCGCGGGCGGCGCGGGACGAAAGTTCGAGAGGAAGTCGAGCGAGCGTCCGGGCCGGCGCGAAAGCAGCCTCAGCGGCGCGCCCGAAAGGTACGCGAGCAGATTCGTCTCCGACAGGCTGTGCAGGTCGATGACGAAGTCGAACTTGCGCCGCCGGACTTGCTGCACGACGCCCATGACGCGCGCGATTGAGAGCGGCGCGAAGCCGTCGCGCAACGCGACGCGATCAACCACGAGCACGTCGTCGGCCGACCCCGACAGCTCGACGACCTGCCGGCCCGGCTTGCCCACCGCGGCCGTCACGCGCGCGCGGGGGAATCGTCCGCGGACGGCGGCGAGCGCGGGCAGCGAGAGCACCACGTCGCCCATCTGGCCGAAGTCTATGACGAGGATGTTTTTCGGATCGAAACCCATCGGCGAGAGTTTAACGCAAAGCCCGCCGGTTTTGTTCTGGCGGCCTCAAGTTGATCTGTTCCGGTCGAGTTGAGTCTAGACGATAGGCGCTCACCACAGAGGCACAGAGGGCACAGAGATCGCACGGAGAAAGACAAGCCTCTGTGCCCCCTCTGCGTTCTCCGTGCCTCTGTGGTGAGTACCGTCCGTCACACTCAAGAGCGGCGCGACCGAAAAGCTAAGCGGCAGCCGAATCCGCGACGGTTCGGCTGCCGCCCTTTTTGCCCGAAATGCGCGCTAGACGCCGGGCATAGACCTCTTCAAGGGCCGGATCAGTAGAAACAGCAGCAAGCCGACAGCCGCGCACATCATCGCGACGACGAAGAAGAACTTCGAGTGCGTCCACGTCGTCCACTTCACGCCGATAGTGCCGACCAGGTAGTTGCCGATTGAGGTCGCGGCGAACCACCCGCCCATCATCAGCCCGCGCATCCTGACGGGCGCGACCTTCGAGACGAGGGAGAGTCCCATCGGCGAGAGCATCAGCTCGCCGAGCGTGATGACCCCGTAGGCCGTGATCAGCCACCACGGAGAGACCCGCCCCGTGTTCCCGCCCGACACCGCGCCCTGGTACATGATCATGTAGGCGGCGGCGACGAGGAACATGCCGATCGCCATCTTGGTCGGCGTCGCAGGCTCCTTGCCCTTGCGGTCGAGCCAGCCCCAGAACCAGATGAGCGGGAAGGTGAGCACGATCACGAAGAACGGGTTGATCGCGTTTGAGATGACGCCCGACACGTCCGAGCCGTCGATGAGGCCGAGCGTGAAGATGCCGATCAGGAACGGCACGACCGCGGACGCGCCCCAGTCCGTGTTGTCGTTGGCCCAGTAAGTCCACGTCGCGCCGTTCTGGTGGAAGGCCATCCAGAAGACGACGACGATGGCGAAGATGACGATGAGGGCGGTGATGCGCCGGGCGTCGGAGACGGCGTCCATCGCGCCGGCCCGCGCGGCGTCGCCGCCCGCGTCGGCGGCGTACATCCCGCCCGGCGTCTGCGGCGAAGCCGCGCCGCCGCGGCGCAGCTCGTCCTCGCTGACCTCGGTCGCGACGGGCGGCAGGTCTTCCGTCACCAGCGACGACTTCGGCTCGTTGCCACGGACGGCGCTGCCGCTCCCGACGGGGAAGATGTCGGCGTGCTCGACGTGGCGCTTGAAGAGCGCGAGCGTGGCGACCGAGACGACCATCCCGCCCGCCGCGACGGCGAAGGCCGGGTGATAACCCGCCTTCTGCTTGACCACCTCCATCACGAGCGGCGCGAGAAAAGCCCCGACGTTGATGCCCATGTAGAAGATGTTGTAGGCGCGATCCTTGAGGTGGCTGCCTTCCGGGTAGAGCTTGCCGACCATCGCCGAGACGTTCGGCTTGAAGAAGCCGTTGCCGACGACGAGGCAGGCCAGCGCGACGTACATCACCCAGACGATGGGGAAGGAGAGCAGGAGGTGGCCCGCCATGAAGAAGAAGCCGCCGATCATCACCGCCTTGCGGTAGCCGATCTTGCGGTCGGCGATGATGCCGCCGACGAGCGGGCTGAAATAGACGGCGGCCAGGTAGATCGCGTAGAGGCGCGTGGCGTCGTTCCTGGCCCAGCCGAAGCCGCCGGCCGTGTCCTGCAAGTAGAGTGTGAAGAGCGCCAGCATCGAGTAGAAGCTGAAGCGCTCCCACAGCTCCGTGGCGAAGAGGACGTAGAGTCCTTTCGGGTGCTTGCCGGCGTGCAAGGCCGCATCCGCGGCGTCAACGTCGCTGATTGCTCTGGTAGCCATTAGGCAAGTTCTCCTCTCGTTTCGCTCGCTGCCTCGACCTTTAAGAAGCCTGACCCGTGACGCGCCGCGCGCCCGGCGGGCGGGTTGAAAACGGGAAGCACAGGCGCGCCCCCTGAGACCGCGGTCTCGGTCAGGCCGCCTCGGCGCGCTCTAAGTTTGCGGGGAACGGCACAGATGATAACCCAAAACCGCCCGGATTAAACAAGTTCCGCGCGCCCGCCGGAGGGAGACGGCGGGCGCACGCGGCTACGGGGAGAACCGAAGCGAGGTCTTGTCAGACTGCGTCCGCGCGCGGGCGGCGCGGACGCCGGGTATGATGGAAAGTCCGCGCGGCGGCGTTGCACATTTATTCGGGCCGCGCGCACGGGCGGTCACTGCTCGCGCAGGTCGCGGCCGGTCATGTCGGCCGGCTTCTCTATGCCGAGAAGGCCGAGCATGGTGGGGGCCACGTCTTCGAGCGCGCCGCCCTCGCGTAAAGCGACGCCGCGCGAGGCTTCGTCGATGAGGACGAAGGGGACGAGGTTGGAGGTGTGCGCCGTGTGCGGCTCTCCCGTCGCGGGGTCGATCATCTGCTCGCAGTTGCCGTGGTCGGCCGTGATGATGGCCCGGCCGCGCGCGGTGCGGAGCGCCTTCGTAATCCAGCCGATGCAGTTGTCAACGTGCTGGACGGCCTCAATCGTCTTCGCGAGGTCGCCCGTGTGGCCGACCATGTCGGGGTTGGCGTAGTTGATGATGAAGGCGTCCGATTCGCCCTCCTCAATCGCCCGCAGGATGTTGTCGGTCAGCTTGTAGGCCGACATCTCCGGTTGCAGGTCGTAGGTCGCGACTTTGGGCGAGGGGACGAGGAGCCGCCGCTCGTGCTCGAACTCGCGCTCCGTGCCGCCGTTGAAGAAGTAGGTGACGTGCGCGTACTTCTCGGTCTCGGCCATGCGGTAGTTGCGCACGCCGGCGGCGGCGAAGACTTCGGCGAGGATGTTCGTCGGCTGCGTCGGCGGGAAGGCGACGGGCAGCGGGTAGGTCTTGTCGTAAACGGCGAAGCAGACGAAGTGCGTGTGCGGCCGGTTCGCGACCGGGAACTCCGAGAAGCCGGGGACGGCGAGCGCGCTCGTGAGTTGCCGCGCGCGGTCGGCGCGGAAGTTGAAGAAGATACAAGAGTCGCCGTCCTCAATCGTCGCCACGGGCGAGCCGTCGCCGCGCGTGCAGACGACGGGTTCGACGAACTCGTCCGTCACCCCGCGCTCGTAGGATCGCCGGATCGCCTCGACCGGATCGACGGCCTGCTCGCCGACGCCCTCCACGAGCAGGCGGTAGGCGCGCTCCGTGCGCTCCCATCGCTTGTCGCGATCCATCGCGTAGTAGCGCCCGCAGACTGTGGCGACTTCGCCCACCCCGATCTCGGCGCACTTCTCGCGCATCTCGCGCACGTAGCCTTCGGCAGAAGAGGGGGGCGTGTCGCGCCCGTCCAGAAAGCAGTGGACGAAGACGCGGCGCAGGCCGCGCTTCTCGGCCATGCGCAGCAGCGCGTGGGCGTGCTCCTGCGACGAGTGGACTAACCCGTCCGAAGTTAAGCCCATCAGGTGCAGCGCGCGGTCGGACTTCAGCGCGCTCTCGACGGCCGCTTCGAGCGCGAGGTTCGACTCGAACTGGCCCGTCGTGATCTCGTGGTTGATGCGCTCGATGTCGGTTCTGACGACGCGGCCCGCGCCCATGCACAGGTGGCCGACGTTCGAGTTGCCCATCACCCCGGCGGGCAAGCCCACGCACTCGCCCGAAGCCTCGATCAGCGTGTGCGGGTACTTCCCCAAAATCTCGTTGTAGAAGGGCATCGAGGCCAACGCGACGGCGTTGCCTTCGCGGCGCGGGCTGTAGCCGAAGCCGTCGAGGATGATGAGCGCGAGCGGGCCTTGCTTCTCAGTCACGGCTGATCCTTCGTAACCCTTTCACGAAAAAAATGCGCGCCCCGCCTCACTGCCGCTTCCACTTCACCTCGATCTCCAACTCTTCCTCGTCGCCCGCGCGCTCGTACTCGAACTCCACGGTCGCGTAAGGCGGCACATAAATGCGCTCGCCCGCGACCTGTATCTCGAAGGTCTTCTCCGCTTCGAGCGCGTCGGCCAGGCGGCGCAGCTTTGCGACGACCTCTTTCGTCGCGTAAGACTTTTCGACTTCTTTTTCGTCAGCCATCCGAACCTCTCAAGGTAAAACGTGTTTGTAGGGGCGGGGCTTGTCCCCGCCCGCTCGGTGACAGGATGTTCAATTCGCGCTCGCGCGCCCAACGGGCAGGGACAAGCCCCGCCCCTACAAATTCCCTTCGGTTACTTTTTGCCCGCCCGCGCCTTCTTCGACGCGCCGCCGCCCTTGCCCGCGTGCGCAGTTGTCGCGCCCTGCTTCGCGAGGTCGAGCTGGTAGAAGGCCGACAGGCCGGGGTAGCGGGCCGCGCCGCGCAGGTCTTCCTCTATGCGGAGCAGTTGGTTGTACTTGGCTACGCGGTCGGTGCGCGAGAGCGACCCCGTTTTGATCTGGCCGGCGTTGGTCGCGACGGCGAGGTCTGCGATGAAAGTGTCTTCGGTCTCGCCTGAGCGGTGCGAGATGACGGCGGTGCGGCCGTGCGTGCGCGCCAGCTCTATCGCGTCGAGCGTCTCGGTGAGCGTGCCGATCTGGTTGACCTTGATCAGGATGGAGTTGGCGACGCCCGTCTCGATGCCGCGGCGCAGGAATTCCACGTTCGTCACGAAGAGGTCGTCGCCGACGAGCTGGACGCGGCGGCCGATCTCGTCGGTTAACAGCTTCCACCCCTCCCAGTCGCCCTCGGCCATGCCGTCCTCGATGGAGACGATGGGGTACTGCCCGGCCCAGCCAGTCCAGTAGGCCACCATCTCCTCGCTCGAAAGCTTGCGGCCGTCCGACTTTTTGAAGACGTAGTTGCGCCCGTCGTAGAACTCGCTCGCCGCCGGGTCGAGCGCGAGCAG
Source organism: Pyrinomonadaceae bacterium (assembly GCA_035295985.1). Classification (GTDB taxonomy): domain Bacteria; phylum Acidobacteriota; class Blastocatellia; order Pyrinomonadales; family Pyrinomonadaceae; genus JAIVGV01. The sequence goes on from DATHBT010000362.1 coordinate 8,596, forward strand.
GATTTCGCGGCCCGCGCTGTAGCCCGCCACGTTAATCGCCTCAAGGATCGTTTCAATAGCCTCCTCGTTCGACTTGAGGCTCGGCGCGAAGCCGCCCTCGTCGCCTACGGCGGTGACGAGGCCGCGTTTTTTTAGAACGTTCTTGAGTGCGTGGAAAATCTCAGCGCCGACGCGCAGCGCCTCGGAGAAGCTTTCCGCGCCGACGGGCACGACCATGAACTCCTGGAAGTCCACGTTGTTGTCTGCGTGCGCACCGCCGTTGAGGATGTTCATCATCGGCACGGGCAGAGTCCGCGCCAACGCGCCGCCGACGTAGCGGTAGAGCGGGATTTCGAGGTGCGCCGCCGCCGCGCGGGCCGTGGCGAGTGAGACGGCGAGCAGCGCGTTCGCTCCGAGCCGTGACTTGTTGGGCGTGCCGTCGAGCGCGATGAGCGCGGCGTCAACCTCGGCCTGATCGAGCGCGTCGAGGCCGACGATCTCGCGCGCGATCTCTTCGTTGACGTTGGCGACCGCCTTCTCGACACCTTTGCCGAGGTAGCGCTTCTTGTCGCCGTCGCGCAGCTCGACCGCCTCGTGCTCGCCGGTCGAAGCGCCGGAGGGGACTGCGGCGCGGCCCACCTCGCCGCCGACGAGCATCACCTCGGCCTCGACCGTCGGGTTGCCCCTGGAATCCAGTATCTCGCGCGCGTGGACGTGTTCGATCAGGCTCATCCTGTCCCCCGAACTCCCGTCGATTGGGTTGTGAAAGCGTTGGCGTAAATCTATCTCACATCCGGCGGGGACAGTCAAAGTAAGACAGGGATGAGGGCGGAGGGATGAGGGATAAGCAGGAAGAAGTTGT
>DATHBT010000363.1:0-5632 GCA_035295985.1 Pyrinomonadaceae bacterium
AGGAAGCGCGCGGCGCGCGGCTCGACAGTGTAGCGGCACGAGTCCGTTTCCAAGACTTCGCCGTCTGTGTTGACTTTAATGCGGCGGTCGAAGCGCAACTCGACCGAGCGCGCGCGGAAGTAGTGGACGCGGTCGTCTGTGACGTGGCCGCCCTCGCTCACGCGCGCGAGCAGGCCGAGAAATTCGAGCGTCGGCATCGCCTCGACGAGGCACACGTCCAGCAGCCCGTCGTCGATGACGGCGCGGGGCGCGATCAGCCGCCCGCCGCCGACCAGGCGCGAGTTGCAGACGGCGAACAGCTCAAGTCCCAACTCGTCCGGCCCCGCGTCCGGCCCCGCCCCGCCCTCGACCGTGATTGACGCTTTGACCGGCTCGTACTCGAACAGCACCTGCGCGCCGCCGACGAGGTAGGCGAGCTTGCCGGCGATGGTCTTCAACTGCGGGTTGACTGCGTCCGACACCTCTGCGATGAAGCCGCCGGCGGAGACGTTGACGAAGCGCCGCCCGTTCAGCGCCCCAACGTCGGCCTCGACCGTGCGGCCCGCGAGCAGAATCTGGATCGACTCCTCAACGTCTTCCGGCAGCCCCAAGGCGGCGGCGAAGTCGTTGCCCGTGCCGAGTGGGATGACGCCGAACGTGATCCGACGGAGCGCGCCCTCGACTTGCGCGACGCCGTTGACGGCCTCGTTCAGCGTGCCGTCGCCGCCCGCGACGAAGATGTGGCCGTAGTCGCCGTCGCGCGCGGCCGACTCTGCGGCGTCGGCCGCGTCGCACGGCCCCGTCGTCATCACGATGTCCATCTCGCCGACCGCCGCGCGCAGACGCTCGTTGATCGTCTGCAAGTAGTCGGGCCCGGAGTCGGTGCCCGAGACGGGGTTGACGATGAGTCGGGATTTCATTCAAGAGCCGTTAGCGGTTAGCTATTAGCAGTTAGCTTTTTGTGCTGTTCAAAGTCGCCGTTGGCCGTCCCGCGCTCAATTGTCTTGAAAGTCAAAAGCTGACAGCTAACAGCTAACAGCTATTCTCAGCCCGTCGCGCGCTTCGATGGTTTCGCCGTCCCATAATTCGCGGGCCTCCGTTTCGAGGTCGTGGCCGTCCCATTCGGGGTAGAGGTGGGAGAGCATGACGCGGCCGGGGCGCGCGCGGGAGGCCAGGCGCATCGCCTCGGACAGGACGAGGTGCGTCTCGACCGGCTTCTCGGCGCGGAAGGAGCACTCCATCAGGAAGAGCGAAACATTCGCGGCGAAGTCGGCCAGCCCCGCAACGTAGCCGGTGTCCGAGGTGTAAACGAGCGACGAGTTGTCCGAAGTGTCCGTGATCTTAACTGCCAGACTTTCGTCCGTGTGCGGCGTGGGAAAAGTCTCCGCGCGCACGCCGGGCAGGATGTCGAAGGAATCTCCGGGCGAGACGTCTTTCGTCTCGACGGGGAAGGGCTGCTTGAGGAGTCCGTAGTCGTCGGCGGCGTCGAAGGCGCGCAGCAGCTCGCCGAGTCCCGCGGGGCCGTAGATGGTGAGCGGCTTCTTGCGCTCCTGCGTCTGCGGCGCGTACTTCGTGCCGAAGAGGAAGGGCGCGAGGCCGCCGACGTGGTCGAGGTGGAAGTGGCTGATCCAGACGGCGTCGAGCGCGGCCCAGTCGAAGCCCTCCTGCGCCGCGCGGTGGGCGGCCGGCGCGGAGCAGTCGAGCAGGAGCGTCCCGCCCGCCGTCTCAAGCCAGTGGGACGAGGATGCGCGGCGCGGGTGCGGGACGGACGTTCCCGAGCCGAGGACTGTGAGCCGCATTCTTTTTTTGGAAAACCTCCGGGCCGACTCGCAGGCTAGCAAGCGCGCGCCCGCCGCGTCAACGATTATCCCGGCGGGCCGCAGCCGCCGGGGCGGTTAGCTTGACCCGCGCGCGCGCGATCAGTTAAAGGTTTGCGGCGGGGATGTTCATCCGAAAGTTATGAGCGCAGAGAACACTCAGGTGGACGTGTTGGCCGTCTTCTCGCACCCGGACGACGCGGAGCTGACGGCGGCCGGGACGCTTTTGAAGCTCAAGTCGCTCGGCTACCGCACGGGCGTCCTCGACATGACGCGCGGCGAGATGGGCACGCGCGGCACGCCCGAAGGCCGCGCCGAAGAGGCCCGCGAGGCCGCGCGGGTGATGGGCCTCGACGCGCGACTCAACCTGGGGCAGCCCGACGGGCACGTGCTGGTGACGGACGACGCGCGCCGCGCGCTCGTGCGCGTCCTGCGCCGCGTGCGCCCGCGCGTGCTCTTCACGTCGCACTGGGACGACCCGCACCCGGATCACGCGGCGACGTGCCGGCTGGTGCGCGAGTCGGCGCGGCTCGCGAGCATGAGGCGTTACGACGAGGAAGCGGGGCTGGCGCAAATCCCGATGCCGATGATCGCGCACTCGGTCTATTCGCGGCTCGTCGCCCCGTCGTTCGTCGTGGACGTGTCGGATTTTCTTGAAGAGAAGATGCGCGCCATCCGCGCGCACGCCTCGCAGTTCTACCGCGAGGGCGTGGGCGAGCCCGAGACGCGCATCAGCGACAAGGATTTCCTCGCCCAGATCGAGTACCGGATGCGCTACTACGGCTCGCTCATCGGCACGGCCGCGGGCGAAGCCTTCTACGTCCGCGAGGCCCTCAACGTCGAAGACCCGGTCGCCCTGCTGACGCGGCCGATGAATATTTACTCGTGAAGAGAAGCTGTTAGCTGTTAGCTGTTAGCTATTAGCCAGAAGAGAACAGACCGCGGCTCTCGGCTTTCGCCCTGTCTCCGGCTCTTGGTTCTGCTAACAGCTAACAGCTAATAGCTAACAGCTTCTTCCCTCGGCTCACGTTTTCATGCGTCGCCCCGTTGAGAAGTGGGTTCGTTGGGGGTGGCTGTTCCCGGCCACTTACGGCGTCCACATCGTCGAGGAGTGGCGGGGCGGCGAGGGGTTTCCGGCGTGGTTCTCGCGCGTGATGGGCGCGAGGTTAACGGCCGAGCAGTTCCTCGCGCTGAACGCATACGCGCTGGCGGGGATGACGCTCGGCGTCGTGCTCACGCTGCTGTTCAGGCAGATGCGCTGGCTGCTCGTGGGCTTCGGCGCGGCGGTGCTGATTAACGGCCTCGCCCACATCGGGGCCAGCGCCTTGACGCGCTCCTACTCGCCGGGCGTGGTATCGGGCGCGCTGCTCTGGCTGCCGCTCGGCGCGTGGATGCTCGCGGCCGGGCGGAAGGATTTATCCCGCAGGGATTTCAGCGTCGGAGTTGTTGTCGGAATCGCGATGCACGTAGTCGTGACCATGCTGGCGTACTTCGGCTCATAGCCGCAGGAAAAGAAGCAGCGCGCGGAACGACTGTAGGGGCGGGGCGAGTCCGCTGCCCGCAGCGGCCGACGGGCCGCTCAAACGTAAAGCCGTCATTCCGTGTCGAATGACGGCTTTCCCACTTCGCGCTGTCGCGCGGCGGGCCGCGGACTCGCCCCGCCCCTACAGTTCTGGCTGCGCTGATTTAATCTAAGACGACGGGCGCGGCTTGGCAGGCTCTTTGAGCACGGCCGCCGCGACCGCGAGCGTGGCGGACGCGCGCGGGCCTTCGCCGGTGAAGCTCTTGGCGAAATCGACGGCGCGGTTCATGTCGTCGCGCGCGAGGGCCGAGAAGATCGGTTGCAGGTTGAAGGCGTCCACGTTGCCGCTGCGGATCGAGGCGCGCTCGCGCGTCTGGAACTTGATGACGATGCGGCCGTCCTCGCCCGTGTAGGCGGGGGCGGCGTTGACCGCCTTGACGAGGTCGGGCATGTGCGACCAGACGCGGCCCGCGTCCAGCTCGAAGAGCGGGGTCAGGACGGCGAGCATGGCGCGCGGGCGGTCGGCGTCCTCGGCGTCTATGCGCCGCGCCTCCTCGGCCGCTTCGTCCAGGATTTCGACGGCCCGGCCGCGGTCGTCCTTGGCGAGCAGCTTGGCGGCTTCCGTGTAGGCCCAGACGCGCTGGACGTGCGTGAGCGCGCCGTCGCGCGCGAGCTTAAATGCCGCCTCCGCGTCCTTCTGCGTGAGCGCGCGGCTGACGGCGTCGTAGTCGATGAAGGAGAGCAGTTGCGCGCGCGCGTCGCGGTCTTCGACGCGCTCGGCGAACTCGCGCGCCCGCGCGTCGCCGCGGGCGAGTGCGGCGAAGGCCGCGTCCTGGAGGGCGCGGTCGCGCTCGGCGGGCGTCGAGGCGCGGGAGAGTTTGTCGAGCGCGGCCTGCACGTCGTCGCGTCGCGGCTGGTCGTCGCGCACAAGGCCCTCCGTCAGCAGGTGCTCGTTCTCGTTGCGCTGGCGCGGCGGCACGTCGGGCGTGAGCGCGGCCATCTGCGCGCGCAGCGGCGCGACGGCCGCGGGCGCGTGCCGCTCGAAGAGCGGCAGCAGGCGGCCGATCATGAAGTAGGTGCCGACGCGGCCGGACGTCGTGCGATCCTGATCGGCGGGCGGGAGGGGCCGCATCAGGATGGACGCGGCCATCTGGAAGAAGGCGCGGCGCAACTCTTCGGGCACGTTTTCGGGGAGCGGCTTCGTGCCGGCCGACTCCATGCTGTAGGAGCCGCCGCGGTCGATGGTGATTATGAACTGCGGCGAGAAGAGGTAGGACGAGAGCGCCGAGACGGTGTTGGCGTCGGACACGGGGTCGGAGGCGGCGCGCGCGACGAGCGCGGCGTAAATTTTGTCGGCCTCGGCCGGGTTCTTGCCGCGCAAATCCGTCAGGAAGCGGATCGCGCCGCGCGAGACGCGTTGGAGAGCCGGCGTGGCGAACTGCAACGCGCGCTCGACGTCGCCGCCTTCGAGCAGTTGGCGCGCGAGCGAGAGCCGCTGTGCGTGCGAGTTCTCGTCGCCCATCAACTCGTTCTCCGGCGTGTCGGCTCGCGGCGCGTCGCCGGCCTTCGGCAAGGACGCGTCGGCCAACTGCTGCTTGCGCGCCTCTTCGAGCTTAGCGAGAAACTCTTCGCCCAACGCGCGCTCGCGGCGGGAGGCGAGGCGCAGGACTTCCGAACGCAGGTTCGGCGGGTTCATCCAGACGGCGGGGCCGCCCTGCTCGCGCTGGCGGCGGCGCTCCTCCTCGCCGCGGCGCTGCGCCTCGCGGTCGGCCGCGTCGGCCGCGTCCCACGCGCGGCGGAAGAGCGAGCGGGCGCGCTCCTGATCGGTCTCCCAGAGCGCGTCGGCCGCGCGCGCCTGGACGCGCGCGCGCAGCGTCTCGTCGCGGAAAGAGCGGGCCTCGTCGGCGAGCGACGTGATCAGGCTGATGGCCGTCGTGCGCCGAATCTCGGCGAGCGGGTCGGCCTCGGCCTTCGGCTGGCGGGGACGGGCTTTAGGAGTCTGCGCGCCGCCCGCGGGGGACTGTGCGAGAGACAGGGCTGGGGCGAGCAGCGCGGACAGCGAGAGCGCGGCGACGAGCGAGGTTCGTTTCATACTTTCCATCCTTCGCGGTTGAGAGTCCGCGTGCTGACTTCGCGCCTTTGCGCCTTTGCGTGAGACTTCTTCTTTAAGAGGAAGAAAATCTCACGCAAAGGCGCAAAGGCGCGAAGGCTTTGGGGCGCGCCCTAGCGTTCGGCGCGGTTCGCGGCCGGGCGCGCGGGCACGTCTTCGAGGGCGGCGCGGGCGGCGGCGAGCGTGGCCGCAGCGCGCGGGCCT
>DATHBT010000364.1:0-23025 GCA_035295985.1 Pyrinomonadaceae bacterium
CCCGCGCCCGGCTCGCCCGCGACGAGCACCGCGCCGCCCGCGCGCGCGAACTCCAGCGCCGTCGCCACCAGCGACTCGGTCTGCTTCGAGGCGAAGACGAAGCCGCTCGCCTCCGAGTTCAGACGCTCCGGCGAAGACTGCGCCCCGGCGGCCGAGACCGCGGCGGCGGCGCACGCGCGCAGGCGCGACAGCGCGTCCTCCGACTGCGTGCGCGCCAGCAGCCGGTCGGCCCGCGCGTAGGCGTCGCACACCTCGCGCGGCGTGAGGGAGTTGAACAGCTCTTCGAGCAGCGTCAGCTCGGCGAGGCCGGCCGCCTCGTCGTTGCCGGCCAGCTCGGCCGACTCGCGCGCCGCGTTGAGTGCGTTGCGCGCCTCTTCGCGCCGGCCGAGGCGCGCGAGCGCCGCGCCGCGCGTCGTCAGCGCGTCGGCCAGCAGCGCCAGCTCGTCCGAGCCTTCGAGGGCGCGGACGGCCGCGCGCGCAACCGCCTCGGCCTCCGCGACGCGCCCCTCGGCCAGCATGGCGCGTGCGCGCGTCTCGTCAACCTGCGCGGCGCGCGCGCCGTCGCCGAGTCGCGTGAAGAGGCGTCGCGCGGTGTCGAGGTGGCGGTGCGCCTCGTCGAGCTTCGAGACGGTGAGGAAGAGGTAGCCGAGGTTGTTCTCGACGGCCGCGCGGTAGGGCGTGTGGTTCGCGCGCTCGAAGTAGAAGGCCGCGGCCTCGTACTCGATGAAGGCGCGGTCGAGGTAGTCGGCCCGCCGCTCCGTGCGGCCGAGCGACCAGAGGACGGCGGCCAGCTCGTTGTGATAGCGGCCGCGGAGCGTGTCGCCCGCGCCCGCCTCGAAGAGCGGCGCGGACTCGGTCAGAATCCGCAGCGCGTCGTTCGTGCGCGTGGCCGACTCCTCGACGAGCGCGCGCCGCAGGGCCGAGAGGGCGCGCAGCCCCGTGTCCTTGTCCGTCAGGCGCGAGTCGGCCTCGTCGAGCGTGGCGCGCGCCTCGTCAGTCCCGCCCTGCCGCCAGTAGCAGTGGGCCAGCTCGACGAGCGCCTCGGCCGACTTTCGCCTGTCGCCGGCGCGCTCGAAGCGCGTGTAACTTTCGCTGAGCAGATCCTTGGCCGCCTCCTGCGCGCCCGCGCGCCGGTCGCGGCTGCCGAGCCAGCCCGTCAACGCGCCGGTGCGCAGCAGCACTTCGGCCGCCGCCGGCTCATCAAGCGCGGCGAGGCGCGGGCGGCCACCCACCCCCGCCCAGAAATCCGACAACTCCTCGGCCGCCTCCGCGTAAAGGCCCTGATCTTCGAGCGCCTTCGCGCGCCGGCAGCAATCGAGCGCGTCTTCGCCGCGGTCGGCCGACGATCCTGTGTCAACGCGCAGTTTCCGTTCGGTTAAATTCATGTGAGGACACCCCTTCCGTCCGTTTGCGGACGAACTTGCAAGGCCGCCGACCGTCTCCTATGATGCGCACGCACGCGCGTCACGGGCACTCGTTCGACGACCCTTCCCCAAACCCCTGTCAACTGAGGTGAAAACGATGAAACGCTTCCAGAGCCTGCTCGCATCCCTGCTCCTGACCTTCGCGATCGCCGCCGGCGCGGCGGCCCGCGACGGCATCATTCACACGGGCAGCCCGGCCGCGCAGCCCACGCCAACGCCCAGCAGCGTCGAGAACGAAGGCCCGGCCGGGGGCGACTCGGCCCAAGGGGAGACGACCACGTTCGATCTCCTCTTCGAGGCCGCGTTCGACTGCCTGAATGCCACGCTCACGCTGTTCTAAACGGTCTGACTGAAATTTGGCCGAAGCTTCCGGGCCGCCGCGGGCGAGGTCGGGCGGCATGGCTGAAGTGTGTGCGCCGCCCCGGCAAGGACTGCGGCGTACCTGGGAGACAGGGCCGGCGACAAAGTTACCCGACACCCCGCGCGAAATCAAATCGTTTTCGCGCGCGGGCGGGGCGGCTCGTGGCCGCCCGCGCGCCCTTCGTAGTAAGATTGCCGCATCCGAAAAACTCCCCCGCGGAACCTTCTCCGAAGAGGAAGTCTCTTGAGGATGCAGCACACTCGTTTGCGCCCGCTCGCACTGACAGTCGCACTGCTTCTCGCCGCGCTCGTCGGCGCTGGCGCACAGGAGCAGCGGCAGCGCGCCGCCGCACCGGCCGCCGGGCCGTCGCCGGAGATCGACTTCGCGGTCTCGATGCCGCGCCCCGACACGCACCTCCTGCACGTCGAGATGCGCCTGCGCGCGACGGGCGGCGCGGGCCTTCCGGCGCAGCTCGATCTCGTGATGCCCGTCTGGACGCCCGGCTCCTACCTCGTGCGCGAGTACGCGCGCCACGTTCAGGACTTCGCGGCGCGCGGCGCGGCGGGCCGGGAACTCGCGTGGCGCAAAGTGAACAAAAACACCTGGCGCGTCGAGACCGCGGGCGCGCGCGAGGCCGTGGTCGCTTACGCCGTCTATGCCAACGAGCTGACGGTGCGGACGAACGAGCTGAACGACCGCCACGCCTTCTGGAACAACTCCGCGCTGCTGATGTACCCGGAGGGCCACCTGTCCGCCCCTTCGACCGTGCGCGTCCGCCCCTTCGGCAACTGGAAGATCGCCACGGGCCTCCCCGCGGTCGCCGGCCAGCCCAACGCCTTCCGCGCCGAAAACTTCGACGTGCTCTACGACTCGCCCTTCCTCGTCTCCGACTTCCGCGTGCTCTCGTTCGACGTTCGCGGAGTCCCGCACCGCGTCGTCATCGACGGCGAGGGCAACTACGCGCCGGAGCGCGTGCGGCGCGACGTGCAAAGGATCGTCGAGACGGCCTCGGCGATGATGGGCGACCTGCCCTACCGCGACTACACATTCATGCTCATGCTCCACCCGACGGCCTCGGGCGGCCTCGAACACCTGAACTCGACCGCGCTCATCTGGCGGCGCTTCAACTTCCGCCCCGAGGCGTCCTACCACGACTTCCTCGGCCTGGTCGCGCACGAGTACTTCCACCTCTGGAACGTCAAGCGCATCCGCCCCGACGCCCTCGGCCCCTTCGACTACACGGCCGAGAACTACACGCGCCTGCTCTGGGTGGCCGAAGGCGTCACGAGCTACTACGACAACCTCCTGGTTCGCCGCGCCGGCCTGATGACCGACCGCGACTACCTGCGCCTGCTCGCCACGACCATCCGCACGATCCAGAACACGCCCGGCCGCGCCCGCCAGAGCGTGGAGGAGGCCAGCTTCGACGCCTGGATCGAGTACTACCGCCCGGACGAGAACACGATCAACACCGCCGTCTCCTACTACGACAAGGGCGCGCTCGTCGCCCTCCTCCTCGACATGGAGATACGCCGCCGCACCAACGGGGCCAGATCGCTCGACGACGTGATGCGCCGGCTCTACGCCGACTTCGCTAAGCGCGACCGCAACTACACGCCCGAAGACTTCCAGCGCGTGGCCGAACAGACGGCCGGCGCGAGCCTCGAAGAATTCTTCCGCCGCTACGTGCGCGGCCGGGAGGAGCTGGACTACAACGCCGCGCTATCCGCGGTCGGCCTGCAACTGCTCACCACCGCGGGCGATACGCCGCAGCAGCAACGCCAGCGCGCCTACCTCGGCGCGACCCTGCGGCAGGACGGCGACCGGCTCACGGTGACGAACGTGCCCGCCGGCACGCCGGCCTACGATCAGGGCCTCTACGCCGCCGATCAGATCATCGCCGTTGACGGCTCGCGCGCGACGCTCACGTTCCTCAACGCGCGGCTCGAAGAGAAGCGCCCCGGCGACGAGTTGCGCCTGACCGTCTTCCGCTCGGACGAGCTGCGCACCGTCAACATCAAACTCGGCGGGCGGCCCGAAGAGAACTACCGCATCGCCCCCGTCCGCCAGCCGACGCCCGAACAGACACGCCAGTACGAGGCGTGGCTCGGCGCGCCGTTCCCGAAATAGCTGTTAGCGATTAGCTGTTAGCTGTCAGCTTGTTCTCGGCATTCGTGGTTGGCGGCTTTTTTGAAGCGGGGGATCGGCGCGCTTCGACTTTGGGCTAATCTTTTCCTGTCGGCCCGTTTTCTTTTTCTTAAAGCTAACAGCTAATAGCTAACAGCTAACAGCTTCTCATGCTCTTCGCCGGCAAGGTCGCACTCGTGACGGGCGGCGCGTCAGGGATCGGGCGCGCGTGCGCGCTGGAGTTCGCGCGCGGGGGCGCGGCCGTGGCGGTCGTTGACGCGGCGGGCGGCGACGCCGCGGCGGAGACGGCGCGGCTCGTGCGCGGGGCGGGCGCGCGCGTCTTCTGCTTCCAGGCGGACGTGGCGGATTTCGGCAAGGCCGAGCGCATCGTCGCCGAGACGCGCGTCCGCTTGGGCGGCCTCGATATGTTAGTTAACGCCGCCGGCACGACCGAGGATGCCCCCCTCTGGCGCATGACCGAGACGCAGTGGGAGCGCGTCATGAACGCGAACCTCAAGGGCGCGTTCAACTACACGCGCGCTGCCGCCCCCTCGATGCGCGCGCAGGCGTCGGGGAAGATCGTCAACGTCGCCTCGGTCGAAGCATTCCGCGGGCGCTTCGGCCTGTCGAACTACGCGGCCTCTAAGGCCGGACTCGTCGGCTTCACGCGCGCGTCGGCCGCAGACCTCGGCCGAGACGGCATCAACGTCAACGCCGTCGCCCCCGGCTTCGTCCGCACGCCTTTGACCGAAAGACTGCCGGCCGAAGTGCTCGCGGAGGCCGCGCGCTCCTCCGTCTTCGGCCGCGTCGGCGAACCAGAAGAGGTGGCGTCGGTCGTCGCCTTCCTCTGCACCGACGCCGCGCGCTACATCACCGGCGAGGTCATCAGGGTTGACGGCGGGCAGACGCTCTGAGCGTGACAGGTAAACCGTTACGGGTGACAGGCCGGAAGTAACAGGGCAGGGTGACGCGCGCCCGTTGGCAAGGTAAAATTCCGACGCTCTTTCCCGTCACCCGTCACGGTTTACCTGTCACGGCTTTTAAATGGATTTCCAGCACATACGGTTCGCGGTGGAGGATCGCGTCGGGCGGATCAAGTTCGCGCGCCCGCCGCTGAACGTCTTCAACATCGCGATGATGCGCGAGGTGAGCCGCGCGCTCGACGCGTGCGCGCGGGAGCGCATCTTGGCGGCCGTGGTCTTCGAGGCCGAGGCGGGCGCGCGCGCTTTCAGCGCGGGCGTGGCGGTCGAGGAGCACGCGGCCGAGACCATCTACCAGATGCTCGAAGCCTTCCACGACATCTTCCGCGCGCTCGACGCGATGGCGAAGCCGGCGGTGGCGGTCGTTGACGGCGCGGCGCTGGGCGGCGGGTGCGAGCTGGTCGCAGCGTGCGACATAGTGATCGCCAGCGAGCGAGCGCGCTTCGGCCAGCCGGAGATCAAGCTCGGCGTCTTCCCGCCCGTCGCGGCCGTGCTCCTGCCGCGCGTCATCGGCGAGAAGCGCGCGCGGGAACTCATCCTGACGGGCGAGATGATCGACGCACCTGAGGCCCTGCGGCTGGGCCTCGTGAGCTACGGCGTCAACTCCGCGCAGCTCGAACAGAAGTTGCAGGAGGTCTTGGGCCGCCTGCGCGAACTCTCGCCGGTCGCGCTCGCGATGACGCGCCGCGCGCTCGACGCGGGGCGCGGCTACGATCTCGCCGAGCTGCTCGCGCGCGTCGAGTCGCTGTACCTGAACGAGCTGATGAAGACCGAGGACGCCGCCGAGGGCGTGCGCGCCTTCATGGAGAAGCGCAAGCCCGTGTGGCGCAACCGCTGAACGCGCGCCGCCCGCCGGGCGCGAAACGTCAAAGAGCCGCCTTCAGCCATTTACGATTAACGGTTTCTATCTACGCCCCCACTCGGCCATGCAGGAACTGCAATTCGAGAACGTCTGGTACAGGCCGGAGGAGAGCCGCTGGCGTGACATGGAGCTGGTCGCCTACAGGGATTCGGGGAGGCTCGTCGTGCGCGCCGACTCGCTGGAGTTTTACGGCCGCTCGGCGCGCGTGATTGTCAGGGACGCGCGGGGCGTGGCGCTCGTCAAGCAGGGGCGTGACTTCATCAACGACTGGGTGAGGGTGGAGTACGGCGATCCGGCGAACCCTTCGACGGCCTTCTTCGCCGACGGCAGTTGGCTCGGCTGGGGCGGCATCCTCGGCGGCACGCGCCGCATCTTCGAGGCCGTGCGGCACGTCGCCCGGCGGCCGTGACGCGGGCGGCTGCGGTTAGTGGCGGGAAGTTCCGCGGCGCGGAGTTTTACCCGGCGCCTGTTCCGTGTTTTGATTTGTCCGGCATCGAGTTCGGGTTCCGGTGGGCGTAATTTTGCTGATGGGACTGCGTGAAAGTTTCTGCGGGCGGGCGGGGCCGCATCGCCGCGTCGCGACGCGACCGGCCGCGGCCGTTTTCGTCGCGGCGTGTCTCGTCGCCGCCGTGCCGCTTTCCTCCGTAACGGCACAACAGCAGCCGCCCGCGACCAGGGCACGCCGCGCGGCGGTTCCGCCGAAGCCCGTCGCCGTGCCGGATTCTTTCGTCGAGCGCGCGGCGGCGGCGGCCTGCCTTGAGCGCGAACTCGACCCGCGCGGCAGCCTGCCGATTGACGTGATGCAGGCGCGGCCGTCGCTCCCGACGCGCCACCCGGACGTGGTCGAGGGCGCGCGCAGGGCCGAGCGGATGCTGCCGGTCGCGCGCGAGCTGGCGGGCGAGGTGCTGCTGAGGCTGATGCGCGAGCACCGCGTGCCGGCGGCCGTGGAGCGCGCGGCCCTGCGCCGCCTCGGCGAGGCGCGGCGCGTGCGCGCCGACGTGGAGCTGCGCGACAACGCCTCCGTGCTCTACAGCGACCCGCGCACGATCCGCTTCGGCACGATCTTCCTCGCCGGCCTTCGCTCGGACGAGGGCGTGCTGAGCGTGCTCGCGCACGAACTCGTCCACACGGCCGACGGCGCGCGCGGCGAACTCTCGCAGCTCTTCCGCCGCGTCGGACAACGCGCCGAGCGCACGGGGCGCACGGGCCGCCTCTCGGCGCGCAGGGCCGAGGAGCTGACGTGCGACCTGGTCGGCCTGCTGGCCGTGCGCCTCTTCATCGAGCGCGAGCCTTCGGACGAACCCGTGGCGCGCCGCGCGTCGCGCGCCGTCGGGCACAACTGCGTCGAGCACGACGAGACGGACGTGACGCACCTGTCGCCGCGCCAGACCCTGCGCGCACTGCTCGCGCTCGAACCGGCCTTCGCCGGCCAACTCACGGGCGACGCGCCGGCCGCGCTCCCGGCCGCGCCGCTCAACCACACCGCCCCGCGCCGGCCGCGCCCCTGAATTGCGGAATGCGGATTTCGGATTGCGGATTTAAGAATCTCAAATCTAAGATTTCAAGTCTCAGATCAAGCTCCGGCTTTGTCGGAGTCGGAGTCTCCACCCTCCGCTAATCCGCAATCCGAAATCCGCGCCCCGCAATCGCCTGCGTTGACACGCCGCGCGCGCCGTCCCTATCATCTCCCGTTTTGGCGTCAAAAAAATCTCTTCAACGGAAGCGGCCGTTCATGTTCAGGGGCGTGAGTGTGGGCGTTGGGCCGGGCGCGAGGTTTCGTCGCGCGCATTCGCGCGTGGCCCTGACGGTTGTCGCCGTCGGCCTCTGCCTCGTCTCACTACTGACTGGCTGCAAGCAGATCACGGAAAAATTCTCGGTGCGCCCGCGCGCGCTGCGCGACGTGCAGGCCGCGCGACTCGCCTTCCGCGTCGAGCCGGACGTGCCGGCGGAGGCGCTCCCCCTGGGCCTCGCCGGGGAGACGCCGGAGGAGCCTGTCGCCGCCGTCAAGGCCCACTTCGAGACGAACCGCAAGGACGAGGCGCTGCTCCGCACGGTCGCCTCGCCAGACGGCAAGCGCGTGCTCGCGCTCTACGTGCCGGGCGACCCGGCCTTCCCAGAAGACGAGTTCCTGATAGACCTCTACAGCTCGGACGGGATGTTCCTGCGCAACATCCTGCCGCCAGACCTCTCGGCCGTCTTCACGCAGGCCATCGAGTGGTCGCCCGACGGCCAGTGGGTCGCCTTCACGGGACGCCGCACCGCGAAGCCACAACCCAGCCCGACGCCTACGCCCGAACCGGCGGACGTGCCCCCCGTCCCCGAAGTGCTCGATCCGAACGCGCTGCCGACCCCGACGCCGACCGTCACCCCCATCATCGCGCCCGTCCAGACCTACTCGACCGAGCAGATCTACCTCTTCGACCGCGACGGCGGCTCCCTGCGCCCGCTCACGGCGCGCGACGGGCTGATCTACTTCCACGTCGCCTGGGCGCCCGACGGCCACGCGCTGGCCGCGCTCGCCTGCCGCAACGACGAGCTTGAGCGCAGCATCACGGAGAACAAACAGCTCGCGGGCCGCGCGCGCGTCGTCACGCGCGACGGCCGCGAGCGGCTGCTCTCGGACGAGTTGATGGAGGCCCCGCCCGTCTGGTCGCCCGACGCGGCGAAGTTGGCCGCGGCCGCGGGGACGGACGTGCTCGTCTTCGACGCCGAGGGCGATCCGCCGACGGCCGCGCGGCTCCCTTTGCGCGATCCGCTGCTCACGGCCTCGGCCGCCTACGATGCCCGCCTGCTCGCGGCGCGCGGCGGTGCGGGGCAGCAGCAACAGCGGGCGGAGACAGCCGACCCCAGCCGCTCGATCTCCTTCAACCCCGTCGTCCGGCTCGAATGGGTGCAGCCCGAACTGCTGCTTGCGCAGACCGGCTACGTACGCATCTTCCAGAACGAGTCGGAGCCGACGCGCCGCTACCTGCGCTGGCACCTCGTGCACCTCAGCCCGCAGGCCGTCGCGCTGGACTAAAAAATGTCAGTAGTCCGTTGTCAGTTGTCCGTTGCACGTGCTGCTCGGACAAGCCGCTGAGAATGACCGTCCAAGTTACTCGACCGCAAACAACGGACAACTGACAACGGACTACTGACAAAAACTTTCTGAGGAGACACGTCATGCTCTACTCAAGCGTCGCGGACATCTACAGGGCCAACGAGGAGGTGCGCGCGCGGCTCGTGGCGCGCGTCGAATCGCTCGACGAGGAGGCGCAGAATTATCGCGCGGACGCGGCGGCCTGGACGGTCGCAGAGATCCTCGAACACCTCGCGGTGCTCGAACGGCGGCTGGCGCAGTTGGCTACCATGATGGTCGGCAAGGTCGAGGGCGTCGCCGCCGCCGCCGGCGGGGCGGCTGCCGGCGCGTCGCCACACTTCAAGCCCTTCTCGCTCGACGAGCAGGCCGAGCAGGTGCGCGAGCGCAAGCTCGTCGCGCCCGACGAGGTGCGCCCGCGCGGCGGCGTGGCGCTGTCCGACTCGCTCGCCCGCCTGAAGGAGTCGCGCACCGCGCTCGAAGCCCTGCGCCCCCGCATCGAGCGCGCCGACCTGTCGGCCGCCACCTACCCGCACCCCGCCTTCGGCCCGCTCAACCTCTACCAGTGGCTCGCCTTCATCGGCCTCCACGAGGAGCGCCACCTCAACCAGATCGAGCGGCTGCTCCGAAACTGTGGCGCGGGCGACAGCGCAGGAGAGCAAGCCTGAGTTTGCGACTTACCGGGCATGGCAAGCCGCTTGATCAAATGCTACCTGCTTGCGGGGTGGTGCATCTGTCCATATAATTTTTGAGCGGTGCCTCGTCGTTTGTGCCCTTGTAGCTCAATGGTTAGAGCAGCGGACTCATAATCCGTTGGTTGCAAGTTCGAGTCTTGCCAAGGGCACACCTCTTCCTCACATCAGCTTCGACGCCATGTCCAAAAACGACTCAGACAGGGGGGCGGAAATTTTAGGTATGCCCTTCGGCACGGCGTGCGGGAAATTGCGTAAAAGTGTCATGTTTGATCTGTTGCGGAAGCACGGCGAGAATGTCTGCTTCAAGTGCGGCGGCCTTATTGACGGGCCTGATGATTTGACGATGGAGCATAAAAAGGCGTGGCAGTCGGCCGGCGCGTCAGCTTTCTGGGATGTGGACAATATTGCGTTCTCCCACGCCCGCTGCAACCTGCGCGCCGGCTGGGTGAGGCGTGAAATAACGGACGGGACTCTCTGGTGTTCTGCGTGCAAGAAATCGCTGCCGGTGGAGAGATTTCACAAGGAGAGCCGTCAACGGACGGGCTACGCATTGATTTGCAGACAATGCTCGAGCGTGAAGAGGCGGCGCGTAAGGGCGCGCGGGGATTGTAAGTATTGCGGGGCGCGGCGCGGGACGCGCGCTTTCCGCGCCACCCACAATATCTGTATGAAGTGCCATTACAGACGTATGGCAGAGGCCGCCGCGCGGCGTGCCGAAAGGCTGAAGTAGTTTATTGACGACTCAGCATCACGCGCCGCGGCTGGTGCAGCCCAACCACCTGCGGCGGTTGAGGCCCGCCGATCTTGGTGGCGAAATTCGAGAGTTTGTCAGAAATGATTAATCCGGGGTCTCGGATATAAGAGGGTTGTCATAACTCACCGAACTCGGGCCGGTATTTGACCAGCCCGCGACGGCCGGCGAGCGCGCCCGGCACAAGCTCCAACGCCACGAACGCCTCGTCGGGAACCGTGTACTCGCAGCGCAGCCCGAAGCGGCTGGCCGGCCGGAAGCCGAAGCGCGGGTAGTATTCGGGGTGGCCGAGCACGACAACCGCGTCGCAGCCCGCCCGCCGGCACTCTTCCAGCCCCTCACGAACCAGCAGTGAGCCGACGCCTCGCCTCTGGTATTCGGGCACGACGGCCATCGGCGCGAGGCCCATCGCGGCCGAGGTTGATTCCCCCGACTCAATCGTCACCGGGCTGAAGAAGATGTGTCCTACTACCCGGTTGCCGTCGGCCGCCACGAGCGAGACGTGCGGGTCGGCCGCGCGCCGCAGCGCCTCCACCAGCGCCGCCTCTTCGGGGCGTCCGAACGCCAACTCGTTCACGCGGCGAACCGCGTCTATGTCTCCCGCCTGCTCGGAACGAACCGTGATCATTTAACCCTCCCGCCGCGCGGCCGGTTCCCCGTGAGTCGCGAGCGGCGGAGCCTGCGCCGCGGCCTGCCGCGTGTGGGCTGATATGGCCGGCGCGGCGCGGCCTTGAACGGCAGCGGGCGCGGAGGACAGGTGTAAAAATTTTCCGCGTGGCATATGATGCGAAACCCACAGGCCGATGGAGACGGGCGGGGCGGCGTTTAGTAGTGCGGCCGGGTCGGAGTTCGGCGGCCGGCTGCTTCCGCTAAGCGCGCTAAAGGTGAACTCTGAGCGGGCGGAGTGAACTCCGTGTGCTGGCCGTCGGCGCGAGCCGCCGGCTGTATTACGTCGCGAGCTGAAGAATGGTTACGGCGGCGAAGAAGGCGGGGCGGCGGGCGGTGCGCGTCGGCGTGGACACGGGCGGGACGTTCACGGACTTCGTGTACGAGCGCGGCCGTGCCCTGCACGTCTTCAAAATCGCCTCGACGCCCGACGACCCTTCGCGCGCGATTGCCGAGGGCCTGCGGCGTGTGGCGCGCGAGACGGGAGTGGCGGCGCGCGAGATCGAGGTCGTGCACGGGACGACCGTCGGGACGAACGCGCTGCTGGAACGAAAGGGCGCGCGCGTCGCGCTCGTGACGACGGCCGGGTTTGAGGACGTGTTGGAGATCGGGCGGCAGGCCCGGCCGCGCCTCTACGACCTGGACGCGGAGAAGCCGCCCGCCCTCGTGCCGCGCGGGTTGCGTTTCGGCGTGCGCGAGCGCGTCGCCGCGTCGGGTGAAGTTTTAGAGGAGCTGGGAGAGGAAGAGGTCGAACGGCTGATCGAGAGGCTGGCGCGGGCGCGCGTGGAGGCAGTCGCAGTGTCGCTCCTCTTCTCGTTCGTCAGGCCCGCGCACGAGCGTCGGATCGTGCGTGCGCTGCGGCGGCTGAAAGTCCCGCTCTCGGTCTCGCACGAGATACTGCCGGAGTACCGCGAGTTCGAGCGCACCTCGACGGTGGCGGTCAACGCCTACCTGCAACCGCTGATGGGCCGCTACCTCGGTCGGCTGGAAGGGCAGGCGGGCCGCCTGCGCGTGATGCAGTCGTCGGGCGGGAGCGTGTCGGCGCGCGTGGCGGCGCGCGAACCCGTGCGGACGATCCTGTCGGGGCCGGCCGGCGGCGTCGTCGGCGCGTTGCGGTCGGCGCGCGACGCGGGCTTCGCGGACATCGTCACGTTCGACATGGGCGGGACTTCGACCGATGTCGCGCTGTGCAGCGCGGGCGAGTTGCGGATGACGAACGAGGCGAGCGTTTCGGGCCTGCCCGTCGCAGTCCACGTGCTCGACATACACACGGTCGGCGCGGGCGGCGGATCGATTGCGCGGGTGGACGCGGGCGGCAGTTTGCGGGTCGGGCCGGAGTCGGCCGGCGCAGACCCCGGCCCCGCCGCTTACGGGCGGGGGACGCTGCCGACTGTGACGGACGCGAACCTCGTCCTCGGCCGCTTCGGCGGCGCGCCCCTGCTCGGCGGCGACTTCGCGCTGGACGAAGGCCGCGCCCACGCGGCGCTGACGAACCTCGCCCGCGACATGTCGCGCGCGGGCGGTCGCAGGGTGACGGCCGTCGAAGCGGCGCTCGGCGTCGTGCGCGTTGTGAACGCGGGGATGGAGCGCGCTCTGCGCGTGGTCTCGGTCGAGCGGGGCTTCGACACGCGCGGCTTCGCGCTCGTCTCCTTCGGCGGCGCTGGCGGCTTGCACGCCGTCGCGCTCGCCGAGGGGCTGAAGATTCCGCGCGTCCTCGTGCCGCGCCGGCCCGGCGCGCTCTCCGCGCTCGGCGCGCTTCAATCGGACGTGGTGCGCGACGCGAGCCGCACCGTCATGCTCGACGCGGCCGGAAAGCTCGACGCGCTTGAGCGCCACTTCCGCGAGATGGAGCGCGACGCTCGCGCGGCTCTCAAACGCGAGGGTTTTGTCACGGGTCAGCAGCGGCACGAGCGCAGCGTCGCCGCGCGCTACCGCGGGCAGTCGTTCGAGCTTGAGATCAGGTTCAAGAAGCTCTCGGACATCGCCGCGGAGTTTCACCGCGCGCACCTCGCGCGCTACGGCTACGAGCAAGGCGCGAACCCGGTCGAGATCGTCAGCGCGCGCGTGCGCTCCGCCGGGCTGGTCGAGGGGATCGAGGACGAAGGGCCGGCGACCCGCGCCCGCGGCAGCGCGACCGCCGCGCCGCGAAGGACGGCGCAAGTCTATTTCTCGAAGAGACCCGTCGCCGCGTCCGTTTACGCGCGCGAAGAGTTGCCCGCGGGCGCGCGGCTCAGCAGCCCGTGCGTCGTCACCGAATACTCTTCGACGACGCTCGTGCCCGCGGGCACACGCGCGAGCGTCGATTCGCGCGGGAACCTGATCATCGAGCTGTCTGACGATTGACAGGTTCGACGCGCCCGAAAACTGTAGGGGCGGGGCAAGTCCACGGCCCGCGGCGCGCGCTGGCACGCAGATCGGCATTCGTATTCATCCAACGTCGAACAAAAACGAAACTTGATCCGCGCTCTCTCGCGCGGCTGGCAGGGACAAGCCCTGCCCCTACAAATTTTTTCGGCGCAGCGCGTCCGTCGTTCTGAGGGGCTTCGATGGCGAAGGGCAAAGCGAGTTTCGATCCGGTGACGCTCGAAATCTACCGGGCGCTCTACACGTCGGTGGCCGAGGAGATGGGCGTCGCGCTGCGTCGCACGGCGTTCTCGCCGAACATCAAGGAGCGGCGCGACTACTCGTGCGCCGTCTTCGACTCGCGGGGCCGCGTCATCGCGCAGGGCGATCACATGCCCGTCCACCTCGGCTCGATGCCGATGGCCGTCGCCGCCGCGCTTCGCGAGACGGAGATCGGCCCCGGCGACGTCGTCGCCCTGAACGACCCGTTCGCGGGCGGCACGCACCTGCCTGATGTAACGCTTGTGGCGGGCGTCTTCCGCCCGATTGCGGATGGCGGATTGCGGATTGCGGATTCAAAGAATCAACCCGCAACTCGTTCGGCACGCGCGGCCTCTCGCCAGACTTCGCCAGCATCGCGGCCTTCTCCCCATCAATCCGCAATCCGCAATCCGCAATCCGCAATTTTCTACGTCGCCAACCGCGCGCACCACGCCGACATCGGCGGCGGTAGCCCCGGCTCGATGGGGATGGCCGTGGACGTGTACGGCGAGGGGCTGCGCATCCCGCCGGTCAAGATCGTGCGTGGCGGGGAGGCGGACAAGGGTTTGATGAAGGTGCTGCTGGCGAACGTGCGCGGCGCGGCGGAGCGGCGCGCGGACTTCGAGGCGCAGACGGGATCGCTGAAGACGGGCGCGAACCGCCTGCTTGAGATCGTCGAACGCTCCGGCGCGCGAGAGGCGACCAAGTACGCGGGGCATCTGATCGAGTACTCGTCGCGGATGATGCGGGCGGTGATCCGGGAAATTCCCGACGGGGTTTACGAGGCCGAAGACTGGCTGGACGGCGACGGGGTGAAAGATGAACCCGTGCGTTTGCGCGTGCGCGTAACGGTGCGGGGCGGGCGGGCGCGCGTGGATTTCGGGGGGAGCGCGCCGCAAGTCGCGGGGCCGCTGAACGCCGTCGAGGCGATCACGGTCTCGGCCGTATCTTACGTCTTCCGCTGTTTGCTCGGCGCGGAGGAGGTTCCGGCGAGCGCCGGGCTGATGGAGCCGGTCGAAGTCGTAGCACCCGCGGGCACGATCACGAACGCCCTGCCGCCGGCGGCCGTGGCGGGCGGGAACGTCGAGACCTCACAGCGGATCGTGGACGTGCTCTTCCGCGCGCTCGCCCGCGCCTTGCCGGAAAAAATTCCGGCGGCGAGCCAGGGGACGATGAACAATCTGACGGTCGGCGGGGTAGATGGTAGTGGGCGGGAGTTCGCGTATTACGAGACGGTCGCGGGCGGGATGGGGGCGCGGCCCGGCCTGGACGGCATGAGCGCCGTCCACACGCACATGACGAACAGTTTGAACACGCCGGCCGAGGCGTTGGAGTACGCCTACCCCCTGCGCGTGAGGGCTTACGCGGTCAGGCGAAATTCCGGCGGGCGTGGCGGCACGCGGGGCGGAGACGGCATCATACGAGAAATCGAAACCCTTGCCCCCGCGCGCGCGTCTCTACTAGCCGACCGACGCGCCACGCGGCCTTACGGCCTCGCGGGCGGCGAGGACGGCCGGGCCGGGCGCGATTCAATCCTCCGGCGCGAAGGCAGGGTCGAGCGCATCGGGGCGAAAGGCTCGTGGGACTTGCGGCCCGGCGATCGCGTCAGGATTGAGACGCCGGGCGGCGGCGGGCACGGAAAAGCGAAGGGAAAGGGGAAAGGGGCGAAGGGCTGAGAAACTGACGCCGCCGCGCACAGTCTGCGTTCAATTCTTTGAAGCTTTCGGCCCTTAACCATGTCGCCCCGTGCCCTTTCCCTTTTCACCCCCGTCCCTTTTAGAATGTTCGTCGTTGCGGCAAACAACTGCTCTCGTTAAATCGTAACCAACTTCATGCCCCTTGAGCGCGGGACACGTCTGGGCGGACGCTACGAGATTCGCACGCTCGTCGGCAGCGGCGGGATGGGCGAGGTCTATCGCGCGTGGGACACGGAGCTGGAGCGCGTCGTCGCCCTGAAAGTCCTGCCGCCGCAGATCGCGGGCGACGGCGACCGCCTGTCGCGCTTCCTGCAGGAAGCCCGCGCCGCCTCCAAGCTCGGCGGCGCACACGCCGCGCACATCTACGAGATCAAGGAGTCGGACGGCGCGCACTTCATCGCGATGGAGTACGTCGAGGGGCAGTCGCTCGACAAGTACATCGCCGGCAAGCCCCTGGACATCTCCGAGATCGCGCGCCTCGGCATCCAGATCGCCGAGGCGCTCGAAGAGGCTCACTCGAAGGGCATCACCCACCGCGACATCAAGCCCGCCAACATCATCATCACGCCGCGCGGCGCGGTGAAGGTCTTGGACTTCGGCCTCGCCAAGATCAACCGCCCCGAAGAGGGCTACGCCGAGGACGAGCGCACCGCGTCGCACGTCAAGACCGACCCCGGCATGGTGATGGGCACGGTCTCCTACATGTCGCCCGAACAGGCCCTGGCCGAGCGCGACATAGACCATCGCACCGACATCTTCAGCTTAGGCGTCGTGCTCTACGAGATGGCGACGGGCCGCGTGCCCTTCGCGGGCGAGACCACGGGCCGGACGATTGACAACATCATCCACATCCAGCCCGAGGCGATGGCGCGCTTCAACTACGAAGTGCCGGTCGAGCTGGACGTGATCGTCCGCAAGTGCCTGCGCAAGAACCGCGACGAGCGCTACCAGAACGTCCGCGATCTCTTGAACGACCTGCGCAGCCTCAAGGCCGATCTCGAATTCGCCGAGCGCGAGCGCAGCGTCCCGCCCGACCTCCGGCGCAGCGGCATGCTGAGCGGGCTTGCGCCGCGCGGCCACTCGTCCGACCAGCACGTCACACAGCACACGACGGCCGGCGCTTCGAGCGAGCAGCCGACCGTGCTGTTTACGCGCGATCAGGCGTCGGGCGCGAGGCAGGAGGCGCACACGGTCGCCGCCGCGCACCGCACGACCGCCTACGGCGGCGAGCCGTCAACGGCCGAGGCGAGGCGGGGCGGGTGGCCGGCCCTGGCCTTCCTCGGCGTGACGCTCGGCGTGCTGCTCATAGGCGCGGGCGGGTTCGCCGCCTACAGGTTCGCGACGCGCGGCGCGGGCGGCGATTCCGCGCAGCAGTCGGCCGCGACGCAGGCGATGAAGATCACGCGGCTGACGAACACGGGCAAGGCTTCGAGCGCGGTGATTTCGCCCGACGGGCAGTTCGTCGTCCACGTCGTCGCCGACGGCGGCCGGCAGTCCCTGTGGCTGCGCCAGACTTCCGCGGCGAGCGACCGCGAGATCGTGCCAGCGGCCGAGGTCGATTACCTCGGCGTCACCTTCACGCGCGACGGCAGCTTCGTTTACTACGTGACGAGCGAGCGGAACACGCAGTTCGGCGTGCTCTACAAGGTGCCGACCATCGGGGGGCGCGAGCCGCAGGAGCTGCTGCGCGACATCGACAGCGCGGTCGCCTTCTCGCCCGACGGCGCAAGCATCGCCTTCGTCCGCAACTTCCCGAACCGCAACGAGAGCGCGCTCATCGCCGCGCGCGCCGACGGCACTCAGGAGCGGCAGCTCACGGTCTTCCAGCAGCCGCACTTCATCTGGGGCGCGCCCGCCTGGTCGCCGGACGGGCAACGCATCGCCTGCGCCGTCTCGGCCGAGGCCGGCGGCTTGCAGTTCGATCTGATGACGGTCTCGGCGTCGGACGGCTCGCGCGAGAGCATCCCCGGCGCTCGCTTCTCCGACGTGCGCCGCATGGACTGGCTCGCGGACGGCAGCGCCCTCGTCATCTCCGCGACCGATCAAGCCAACAGCCCGTTCCAGGTTTACCAGGTCGCGGTCGCCGACGGGGCGCAGCGCCGCGTGACGAACGATCTCAACCGCTACGTCGGCGTCTCCCTGACCTCGGACTCGAAGTCGCTCGTCACCGTGCAGGTTGATCGGCGCGCCAACATCTGGGTCGCGCCTGTGGGCGCGGACGCCGCGGCGCGCGCGCGCCAGATCACTTCGGGCGTGGCGGTCGAGGGCATAGGGGGCTTAGGCTGGACGCCGGACGGACGGATCGTCTATTCGTCGCAGGCGTCGGGCAACTGGGACATCTGGGTCATGGACGCCGACGGGCAGAACCAGCGGCAGCTCACGCGCGACTCCGACCAGAACCTCCACCCCTCCGTCTCGCCAGACGGCGGCACAATCGTCTTCGAGTCGTACCGCGGCGGCGGCTCGCACGTCTGGCGCATGAACATGGACGGGAGCGACCAGCGGCCACTCACGAACGGGAGCGCGGAGTTCACGCCGCAGTTCACCGCGGACGGCCGCTCCGTCGTCTATCAGGCGCTCGGCGGCGGGAAGTGGAATTTGTGGCGCGTCCCTGTCGAAGGCGGCGAGCCGCAGCCCGTGGCGGAGAACGTGCTGACGGAGCCTGCGCTCTCGCCCGACGGCAAATACTTCGCCTACCCCTACTGGGACGAGCAGGCGCAGACCACGCGCACGGCCGTCGTCTCCTTCGCCGACGGCCAGCGCGTTAAGACCTTCGACGCGCTGCCGCTCTCGCTCGAATGGTCGCCCGACTCGCGCTCGCTCTGCTACATCGACACGCGCGGCGGCGTCTCGAACGTCTGGGCGCAGCCGCTCGCGGGCGGCCAGCCGCGCCGCCTGACGGATTTCCGCTCCGACGAGCTGTTCGCCTTCGCCTTCTCCACGGACGGCCGCCAGCTCGCACTCGCCCGCGGCCACGTCACGCGCGACGTTGTCCTCATCAAAGACTTCCGCTAGCCGTTCGTTAATTCACCGTGCCAAAAGGGTGAAACCTTCGTCACACGAAGGGTTCACCCTCTTCGTTTTCGTGCGGCCGTCGAAATAAGGGAGGGAACCAGTTCAATGCTTGCCATGAGTTACCGCGGGCCTCTGCGCGTCCGCATCGACGAGAAACCTGAGCCGGAGATAAAGCACCCGCAGGACGCGATAGTGCGCGTGACGCGCTCCTGCATCTGCGGCTCCGACCTGCACCTGTACAACGGGTCGGTGCCGGACACGCGCGTCGGGATGACATTCGGCCACGAGTTCACGGGCGAGGTCGTAGAAGTCGGCCCTGAGGTCGAGAAGCTGAAGGCCGGCGATCACGTCCTCGTGCCCTTCAACATCGCCTGCGGCAAGTGCGTCTTCTGCCAGCAGGAGCTTTACGGGAACTGCCACGAGTCGAACCCGCAGGCCACGGCCGTCGGCGGCATCTTCGGCTACTCGCACACGGCGGGCGGCTACGACGGCGGCCAGGCCGAGTACGTCCGCGTGCCTTACGCGGACGTGAGCCCCACAGTCATCCCCGACTGGATGGACCCGGACGACGCCGTGATGCTGACCGACGTTGTGCCGACCGGCTACCAGGCGGCCGAGATGGGCGGCATCCAGAAAGGGGACACGGTCGTCGTCTTCGGCGCCGGGCCGGTGGGCATAATGGCCGCGCGCTGCGCGTGGCTCTTCGGCGCGGGCCGCGTCATCGTCATCGACGAGGTCGATTACCGGCTCGACTTCGTGCGATCTTACGCGCCGTGCGAGGCCTACAACTTCCGGGAGCTTGAGGACGTGGTCGTCTTCTGCAAGCGCACGACCGACTGGATGGGGGCCGACGTGGTGATCGACGCCGTCGGGGCCGAGGCCGCCGGCCGCCCGTTGCAGACGCTCCTCGGCCGTAAGCTTCTGATGCAGGGCGGGTCGGCGACCGCGCTCCACTGGGCGATCAACTCGGTGAAGAAGGGCGGGATCGTCTCCATCGTCGGCGTGTATGGGCCGATTGACACGATGGTGCCCATCGGCAACGTCGTCAACAAGGGCCTGACGCTGCGCGGCAACCAAGCCTCGGTCAAGCGGCTGCTGCCGCGCCTGATCGAGCACGTGCGGAACGGCGTCCTCGATCCGAAGGCGCTCATCACGCACCGCATCCCGCTCGAGGAGGTGTCGGACGCTTACCGCATCTTCTCGGCGAAGCTCGACAACTGCATCAAGCCGGTGCTGCTGCCGCCGTCTGCCAGAAACTAGGAGGGTGTTGCCGTGAGCATGGAGAAGAGAACAATCGATCCGACGCAGGTCAAGGGCTGGGGCGTGGACGCCAACCCGGCCAACGATCCGACCTACCCGATGAAGCGGCGCAACGACGGCGAGCACGCAGGCTACAGTTGGGAGCGCCCGCCGCAGCAGCCGATCAACGTCGAAGTCCTGCACTCGAACGAGCGGCCGAACGTCTCGGCCGTGTTCGGCACTTCGACGCCGCCCGCGGGATTGAGCGGCATGATCCGCCGCTTCGCCTTCAAATACAGCGAGTCGGCCTACAGCCACTGGCTGCCGCTGATGCTGGCCGACCGAGTCGGCGTCGTCGAGGGCTACATCGAAGACCTCGCGCGCGGCCACGTCCCGAACGTCTTCGCCGAGCGCGGCTGGAAGGCCGAGTGGCAGCACAACCGGAAGAGCCTGGTGACGCGCGTCGCCGTCGGCGCGCTCATCGCCGGGGCGGCGGTCGCTTACCTTAGCAGCCGGAAGGGCGACTCGTCGGCTGAGGGCGACGCCGCCCCGCGTCGCGCGCCGCGCCGGAAGTCTCCCGCGCTTCCCGCCGCCGGCCGCCGGTAGCTTTTCGAGCGGGTGTCAAGCGCCACGCGTTCTCTGCCGCAGGCGCAGGAGGGGGCGCGGGGCATAGAGAAAACAGACTCTCTGTGCCCCCGCGCCCTCGGCGCTTCCGTGGCGAGTCTTCTTTTACACCCGACCGAGAGTCGCTACTCGTTACCTGACGACGCGCCGCGCGGCTTCGACATCTTCACCAACAAAGAGGACAACTGCATCGAGATCGCGATGAGGCCGTAAGAGAGCGGGAAGAGGCGGACGCTTTATGCGTTTTACCGCGGCCGGGTGAAACCGGGGTGAAAGTTTTTCGCACCCTTCACCCGGCTCTGAACTCTAGCACGCGACCCGGCCCCCGGCTCGAAGAGAGCGCCCCGACGGCGCGGCGCATCTCTTCGAGCCGGGGGTTCGTGTAGCTGCCGGCCGTCTTCACGCCCGCGCCCGGAGTCTTCCACCCTCCGCGGCCCCGCGTTGGGGTCTGTGCCGGCCGCCGCCTCCGGTTCGGGGTGGCGTTCCGGCTCCGGGAAGGCATGCGCCCGACCCGCGACGAGCGAGAATGCCATCCGACAGATCGAAAGCCTCGCTCGTCGTGTGTGGGTGGGCGGTGCGGGGCGTTATGCGTCTTTCGCGGGAGAGGCGATTGAACCCCACCCGGCATTAGTCTATCCTGCCGCCTGCGGCGCTAATAGGCTCCATGGGTTCGCGCAGTATCCACTCCGCCAATGAGGCGTTAGGAGACTTATGGCTATCAACGAGGAGAAACTCAATCAACTGCTGGGGAAGTTCGTCGCGGACTTCGGGGCTACGTTCCACGCCGGGTTGGTCGTCATCGGGGAGAGCCTGGGTTTGTACAAGGCG
Organism: Pyrinomonadaceae bacterium; assembly: GCA_035295985.1. Classification (GTDB taxonomy): domain Bacteria; phylum Acidobacteriota; class Blastocatellia; order Pyrinomonadales; family Pyrinomonadaceae; genus JAIVGV01. The sequence goes on from DATHBT010000364.1 coordinate 20,950, forward strand.
CTGGCCGGGGGGCCGCTGACTTCCGCCGAGTTGGCCGAACGCACCGGCACGGACGAGCGCTACGTCCGCGAGTGGCTCAACTCGCAGGCCGCGGGCGAGTACGTCCAGTACGACCCTTCCGCCGGGCGCTACTCGCTCTCGGAGGAGCAGGCCTTCGCCCTCGCGGACGAGAAAAGCCCGGCCTACCTGCCCGGCGCTTTCCTGCTCGCGGTTTCGGCGCTCAGGGCCGTGCCCCAGATCACAGAACGGTTCCGCACCGGCGAAGGGTTCGGCTGGCACGAGCACGACCACGGCCTGTTCCGCGGCACCGAACTCTTCTTCCGGCCCGGCTACGCCGCCAACCTGACCGGCTCCTGGATACCCGCGCTCGACGGAGTAGAAGAGAAGCTCAAGGCGGGGGCGAAGGTGGCCGACGTGGGGTGCGGCCTCGGGGCGTCCACGATCCTGTTGGCCCAGTCTTACCCGGCCTCCACCTTCGTGGGCTACGACTACCACGGCGGCTCCATAGAGATGGCGCGGCAGAGGGCTGCGGAGGCGGGCGTGTCCGACCGCGTGAAGTTCGAGGTCGCCCGCGCCAAAGACTACCCGGGCGGCGGCTACGACTTCGTCGCCTTCTTCGACTGCCTGCACGACATGGGCGACCCGGTGGGCGCGGCGGCGCACGTCCGCGAGTCGCTCGCGCCCGAGGGCACCTGGATGATCGTCGAGCCTTTCGCCGGCGACAGGGTCGAGGATAATCTGAACCCCGTCGGGCGCATATACTACTCGGCCTCGACGCTGTTGTGTACGCCGGCGTCGAAGTCGCAGGAGGTGGGCCTCGCGCTGGGGGCGCAGGCCGGCGAGGCGCGCCTGCGCGAGGTGATCACCGGCGGCGGCTTCAGCCAGTTCCGGCGCGCCGCCGAGACGCCCTTCAACATCGTCTATGAGGCCAAGCCTTAGTGTCGCATCCCGCCGACGCTTAACAACGGCATGCGCCCGACGTCCGCCGCGAAGTCTCTCACGTAGGTTGAGCGGGGCGCCGGGTGATGCCGAGAGTTAGGCGCGCTCACGCGCACTCGCCCGCCGCCCGGCCCGCGTCGAGGTTGAATGGCGGCGCGGGACATGTCGGGCGTCAGGCGGCTGCGTTGAATGAAATCGCGTGCCGGCCGCCGCCGACTTTGCCTCTGAAGTTTGCCGGGAGTTCGGGTGGTAATACTTCACCCGCCTCCCCGGCTATTTGGAGGGCACCGCGTCTCCGCCCCTCCGCGGGTTGGCGACGACGCCCGAGTCCACCGTCTCGGCCGCGCGCGAGACCACCTGGAAGTGCATCTCGTCGCCGGCGATCTCGACGAGCATGAAGGACATGTCCTGGTCGAACGCCTTCTCGGTCAGCGGCGATCCCCTCCTCACGTTACCGCGCCTGAGTTTCCCCCCCGCGCCGGAGATGAAGTAGTGGACGCCGTTCTGCGGCCTGATGCGCTCGTAGAAGTGCTCGTGACCGTTGAAGACCACGCCCACCCCGTACCTGATGAAGAGCGGCTCGATGACCTGGCGCAGCTTCGTGTCCGACCCGTGCGCGCCGCCCGAAGAGTAGGGCGGGTGGTGGAAGAAGGCCACCTTCCACTCGGAGTCGTCGCGCGAGAGCTGCCCCTCGATCCAGCGGAGCTGTCGCCCGTCCATGTAGTTGCTGTTGAGGGCGTAGAAGCTGACGTTGCCGCGCACGATGCGGTAATACTCCTCGCCCTTCATGTTGAAGTGCTCGTAGAAGCGCTGGTTCGACTCGTCGTGGTTGCCCAGCGAGGCGTAGAACTTGACGCCCGCGTCGAGGAGCGGCCGGTACACGTCCTCGAACTTCCGCTTGTAGTCGGCGGCCCTCTCGCTCCCGTACATGTTGTCGCCCGTCAGCAGAACTAACTCGAAGGGGAACGCCTCGTGGTAGCGGAACATCACCCGCGCCAGCTCGTGCTGCTGCCTGCTGCCGGTGCCCGTGTCGCCCACGATCATGAAGCGCACCGACCCCTCCCGGTTGGGCAGCGTGAGCCTGACGGCCGCGGCCTCCGCGACCCCGGAAGCGGCGGGCGCAGCACCGTGGCTCTG
>DATHBT010000365.1:0-7930 GCA_035295985.1 Pyrinomonadaceae bacterium
GTTTGAAGTGTGGCGCGACCCGCCCTGTTGGCTTCGGCGCGCGCGCCTGTGTGCTGGTGCTGCCTGGTTGTTTCGTAAGCATGAGGGTTCTCCTTGGCTCGTGCCGGTCGTGGCCCGGCCCTCGGCAAAGGGTCGGGCGCGTGGAGCTTTCGCTGTGCGGCCTCTCTTGTCTGGCGACGCGGGCGGCGCGGACGAGGCGCGGCAGCGCGGACGGACTGCGGGTACGAACTGAACGGACTCTGATGCGTGGGGTTTTTTTGACGGCGCGCGGCGGCAGTCATCAGCGGGGGCTGCCGGGCGGGCGGCTCGGACGAAAGTGCGCGGCCGTGCGGGGGGGCGACGGCCCGTGGGGCGGCGAAGGGGAGACTACGCCGCGGCTCCCGGCCGGCCGGCGCGCTCACCTTCGGCCTGGCGCGCGCCGCCCGCGGGAGGAAGAAAGCCCTCGTTAAACTTGGTTCGGGAGAAAACGGCTGAGTTTATACGCCCGCGCCCGCGCCGGTGTCAACAGAATCCCGCCGACACCAACCGGGGCGGCGTTCCAGGCTAAAATACTTTTCAGGCTCTTTCAGATCGGCCCTCACAGAGCGGGGGCAGTTACCTCATGCCTTACAAAGGCCCTGGGAAAAGACGCCAGTACCGGCGGGAGTATATGAGGCGCTGGTATCAGAAGACCGAAGCCGTGCGCATCGGCTACGTAAGGAACCGCGACGGCAAATGCAGGAGTGGTTCAGGGAGTACAAGAAGACTCTGGCCTGCGAGGTCTGCGGCGAGAACCATCCTGCCTGTCTGGACTTTCATCACCGAGACCCGCATGAGAAAGGGGTTCTCCGTCAGCACGCGCCACGACCGTCCGAGCACGGCCGGGTTGCTGAAAGAGATAGCCAAATGTCGGGTGCTCTGCGCGAGCTGCCACCGCAACGAGCGTCGGGGAGAGCGGCACGACGGCTGACAGTGGTTTCACCACAAAAGACGGCGGCGGCAACAGCGCCTTTGACGGGATCGCTGTTGCCGCCGTTTGCCTTCAAGGTAATAGCGGGGGGGAGACTCGAACTCCCGACCTTGAGGTTATGAATCTCACGCTCTAACCGGCTGAGCTACCCCGCCACGCGAGTACGTTGGGCTTAATTATAGGGATGCGATTTGAAAGATCAAGCATCTCGGCTCAAGAGTCAGCGAGTTTGCGCGGCCGTCTAGCGGGACGTATCATCGGGGGCGTTTTGGTCTTCGGAAACGTCGCGCACGGCGTGGCATCGGCCGGCGGACGCGGCCCGGGTTCGTCGCGCGGGATTATTTTGAGAGGGGTTATTTTGAATGCCTGAGTTGATTCACCGGCCGCGACGCTTGCGGCGGCGGGAGGCGGTGCGCGCCATGGTGCGCGAGGCGCGCGTCCAAGCCGAGAACCTGGTGCTGCCGCTGTTCGCGTGCGCCGGCGAAGGGGTGCGCCGCGAGGTCTCTTCGATGCCGGGCGTCTTCAACCTGTCGGTTGACGAGATCGCGCGCGAGGCGGCGGCGGCCTACGACGAGGGCGTGCCCGCTTGTATCCTGTTCGGGCTGCCGGAGTCGAAGGACGAGACGGCGACGGGCGCTTACGCGCGCGACGGCGTCGTGCAGCAGGCCGCGCGCGCCGTGCGCCGCGCCGCGCCCGAAATGCTCGTCGTGACGGACACGTGCCTGTGTGAGTACACGTCGCACGGCCACTGCGGCGTGGTGCGCGAGGGCGAGGTCTTGAACGACGAGTCGCTTGAGTTGCTGGCGCGCACGGCCGTCAGCCAGGCGGAGGCGGGCGCGGACGTGGTCGCGCCGTCGGCGATGCTGGACGGTCAGGTCGGCGCGATCCGCGAGGCGCTGGACGGCGCGGGGTTGAGCCACGTCGCGATCATGTCTTACGCGGTGAAGTACGCCTCGGCCTTCTACGGCCCGTTCCGCGAGGCGGCCGACAGCGCGCCCGCCTTCGGCGACCGGCGCGCCTACCAGATGGACGCGGCGAACGCGCGCGAGGCGCTGCGCGAGGCCGAGCTGGACTACGCCGAGGGCGCGGACGTGTTGATGGTCAAGCCCGCCACGCCCTACCTCGACGTGCTGCGGATGGTGCGCGACCGCTTCGACCTGCCGCTCGCCGCCTACCACGTCTCCGGCGAGTACGCGATGCTCAAGGCGGCGGCCGCCCGCGGCTGGATCGACGAGCGGCGCGCGATGCTGGAGACGCTAACATCCATCCGCCGCGCCGGGGCTGACATCATCATCACATACTACGCGCGCGAGGCCGCACGACTGCTGAGATAAGCTGCTAGCTGTCGGCTGTCAGCTTTTAGCTTTCAGACAAAGAAGAGGGCGGGAGGCAGTCACGATCACAGCGGCCTCCCGCCCTCTGTTTTATGTTTCAGCTGACGGCCTCTGATCTCACCTCACTTCAACTTCAATCGGCTTCGTCTCCCAGTCCTTGAACCACTCGGGGAAATTCGAGATGTTGACGCCGAAGGGCTGATCGGCGTTCGCCTCGACCTCGAAGCGGAGGCGCAGCTCGCGCCCGCGCGAGGCGGCGAGTCGCGAGAGCCAGGACTCTATGCGCCACTCCTGAATCTCGGCCTTCGGGGCCTGCTCGACGGGGACGAGGCGCGAGCCGCAGTCACGGTCGTTGACGAAGAGGGTCACGCGCGTGTGCGAGAAGCGTCCGCGGCCGTCGTGCGGCAGGACGGGCTGGAGGTGAGCGCGGACGACGATCTGGCTGACGCGGCGCGCGTCCTCGCGCGCGGGGATGACGTACTCGAAGAAGCCGACGCCCGCGCCCCAGACGTAGCCCTCGCCCCCGTCCATCTTCTCGAAGCGCCCGCGCCGCGCAGACTCCGGCTTGAAGCGGTAGAGCAGCCAGTTCTCTTTCGGCGTGCCGACGGCCGGGAGTAAAAGCGGATCGCCCGCCGCGCGCTCGAAGGCGAACTGGCGCGGGACGAGGTGGCGGCCGGCGTCGAGGAGGTGGGCCGGGGGGCGGGCGTTGCGCTGCGAGAGGAAGGTCTGCGCGGCGCGCCTGATCTCGGCGAGGACGTCCGAGTCGCGCGCGTCCGTGTAGGTGACGCCGTAGCCGCGCTTCGCGTCGGGCGTGAGAATCCAGAAGATCGCGCCGGCCGCGCCCGCGCGCGCCGAGTGCTCGAAGTAGGCGCGGAACCAGTCGGCCTGCGAAACGCCTTTGTAGCCTTCGGGAACCATGCCGAACTCGCCCATCACGTACGGCTTGTTGAGCGAGAAGGCCGCCGCCGCGCGGTTGTCGATGAACTCGCCGAGCGCGGACGGGGAATCGACGAAGGTGTCGAGATCGTCGCGCGGGTAGTTGTGTACGTCGCAGTAGTCGATGGTTTCGAGGCGGTGCTCGTCTAACCACGCGCGCCGCTCGTAGGCGTTGCGGTAGCCCCAGGAGCCGCTCGTCACCAGGTGGTGCGGGTCGAGCGACTTCACGAACGCGCTCATCTCTTCGACCCACGCGTGCCGCTCGTGCGTGCGGCCCGTGGGGGCCTGCGCCTCGTTCATCAACTCGTAGGAGAAGATCGTCGGGTCGTCTTTGTAGAGGCGGCCGGTCACGGTGTTGCGGCGCGAGACGATCCGCTCGACGTGCTCGCGAAACAGGCGGCGGGTCGTCTCGTTCGTGTAGAACTCCATCGCGCGCTCGACATTGATGCCGAAGGGCTGCTTGTCGTCGGCGGCTTCACGGACGCCGGCCCAGCGCAGGTACTGCGTCACGCCCCCCGTGTCGCGCCACCAGTTGACGAGGCAGAGTTGGACGCGAATCTGGTTGCGCGCGGCCTCGGCCAGGACGCGGTCGAGGTGCACGAACGCCTCCTCGTTCCACTCGCCGGGCGCGAAGCGGAAGGGGTGCGTGCGCGGCCAGTCGTCCTTATCACCGCCGACGGACATGACGCCGTCTTCGGGCCGCCCCTCGCCGTGCGCCCAGACGCGCGCGACCGTGATTCCGGCGGCGGCGGCCTGCCGGAAAGTCTCCGGCATCATCTCGCGATCCTCGTCGCGGTACATCACGGCGACGTTCGCGCCGACGAAGCGGAAGGGGCGTCCGTCGGCGACGAGGCGCGTGCCGCTGCGCTCGACGAAGCCGCGCGGCGGTCGCTCGCGCCGCGCCGCCGGATCGCTTGCCGTCAGGTAGATCGCCGCGCCGACGACGGCCGCCAGCAGCGTGTAAAAGAGTGTGGTCTTCAAGGAAGGAAGCAGTTAGCTGTTAGCGATTAGCCGTCAGCAAAACGGGGAATCAATGCCGAATCCTGCCGCCGAAGCCGTCAGGCGTCTTTTTCCAGCTAACGGCTAACAGCCAATCGCTAACAGCTTTTTTTAGGGCCGCGGGTTGGTCAGGCGCAGGAAGCCGATGATGGCGCAGACGCTCCCCAAGACGATCCAGAGGTTGAAGAACGCGCCGAAGCTCAGGAGCTTTTCGATGTCGCGCTCCCACGTGCCGAGGACGCCGAAGGCGACGAGGTGCAGGTGGTAGAGCAGGACGCAGAGGGCCGAGAGCGCGAACCAGCGCGTAGAGGGCCGGAACTCGCGCGCGCGCGCGAAACCCAGCACGGCCGCGACGATCCAGCCCAGCAGTCCCAGGACGAGCAGCGAGACGATGACGACGACCGTCATCCAGGTGTTGGCCGGCGCCTGCAAGAGCGCCGGGGCGTGAGTCGTTTCGGGGAGCATCGCGTTCTTAAGTTTTCCTCCGCACCAGAGTAGTTGCCTTCCACGGCCCGCGCGGGAAAGAGAAAGCCGTCAGCGCCTCGCCCGGCCCCTCGGACGGGCGGGCCGCGCGGGCGGACGGCAACTCCCTCACCACACCGGGCGCGCGCGCGGCGGCGCGCTACTCCGTGATGTGAATCTCCTCTTCCTTGTTGACGTGCCGCATGAAGTAGCCGACGCCGCACGCGAGCGCGACCACCGCGCCGAGGATGGCGAACCAGAGATGCGAGTTGGTCGACGTGCCGGGCGACTGGATGAAGAGGTAGATCTGCCAGATGGCGACGACAAGCCCTATCGCACCGGCCAGCAAGTAGACGATGTCCAGACCCTTCGACATGATTGACCTCCAGTGAGAGTCGTCAGCTCAAGGATTCACGGCCCCCGAGCCTGTGCGCTCGCGCGCCAGAGTCGGGCGCGCGGGCGCTGTTGTGACGTGCCGGGTGTCCAAAAGGTGAAAGAGAAACGATCTTGTTGCGGCCTGCATGTTACAGCCGCCTCGCGCCGGAAAGCAAGACGGATTTAACTGGAGGCGGGCGGGGAGACGCGCGGCGCGCCGGGCGGCTCGCGCCCCCCCCGCCCTCAGAGGATCAGCCGGCGGTCGCCCGCGCGGCGCGTGACGCGCTCGCGGTCGAGGTGTTCGAGCAGGGGGATGGCGTACTTGCGCGAGACCCCTGCGAGGTCTTTGAAGGCGGCCACGTCTATGAGGCGGTCGGCCGTGCGCGCGTCGGCATACTCGCGCAAGAGCTGGACGAGCCGCGCGAGCGCGTCGCGGTGGAAGAACAGCTCGGCCGTGACGCGGCGCAGCGTCCCGCCCTCGACGAGGAGCCGGAAGATTTTGCGCGCGTGCTCGCGCGACGCGCCGGGGCCGTCGGCGGCGCGCGCGAGGGCTTCGTCGAGCGCCGGCACTTCGAGCGCGGCGGCGCTGTAAATCTCTTCGAGCCGCGCGAGCAGGGCCGCGTCTTCCGCCGACAGTTCGAGCGCGTGGGAGGCGGCGCGCACCACCTCGCGATCCGAGGCGAGCCGGCCCGCCGCCTCTGCCCCCGAGAGCGCGGCGCGGAAGACTTCCGGCGGCGTCCGGGCGAACACGCGCTCGCGCAGGGTCTCGCGCGGCAGCCCGCGTTGCAGCGGCTCCCTCTTGTGAAATGCCTCGACCTCCTCGACCGCCGCGCCGACTAGCCGATCCAGCGCCGCGCGCGCGACGAAGACTCCCTCGGCCTCGACGAAGAGGCCGCGCCGCTTCCCTTCACCGGCCGCTTGGTCTAACACCTCGTCCGTCCAGCCCGTGCGCGCCGCGAGGTCTGCGCGCGTCTGCCCGCGCTCGGCCGACGACGCGACGAAGAGCGCGAGCTGCGCGGCCGTGTCGCACGCCTCCGAAGCGCGCGCAAGCTCTTCGAGTCGCGCGCGGGCCTCGGCACGGTCACGCCCGCGATACTTCGCCGCCGCAGGGTCGAGCACGACGCCGCCCGCGATTGTCCGCTGCGGCGAGTAGGAACGGATGATGAAACGCTCGCCCGGCAGCACGACGACGGGCGCTTCGAGCCGCAGTTGCGCTAGCCCCCGGCCTCCCGCCCCGATCTCGCCGGCATCCTCGACCACCACGACGCGCGCCAGAACTTCCGCCGCGCCCGCGTGAACCCTCACCCGCGCGCGCGAGCGCAGGGGGCGCGGCGCGTCCGCGAGCACTTCGACGCGAGCGTCGAAGATCTGCGTCGGCCTAAGCCGGCCCGCCGGCGCGAGCACCATCCCGCGCGAGACCGCCGCGGTCTCCACGCCGCCGAGGTTCACGGCCGCCCGCTGCCCGGCCTCAGCCTTCGCGACCGCGCGCCCGTGAACCTGCAAGCCGCGCACGCGCGCGCGCGCCCCGCCGGGCAGAATCTCAAGCTCCTGGCCCTCCGCGATCTCGCCCGCGACGAGTGTGCCCGTCACCACCGCGCCGAAGCCCCGCACCGTGAACGAGCGATCAACCGGCAGCCGCGCCACCGTCCCCGAAGAACGCGCCGGCGCACCGAGCGCCGCCCCGCGCAGCGCCCGCTTCAGCCCCTCTATTCCGTCGCCCGTGCGCGAGCTGACCGCGACTACGGCCGCGCCTTCGAGAAACGATCCCGCGACCAGTTCCCCGGCCTCCTCGCGCACGAGCGCGAGCAGCTCTTCGTCAACCGTGTCGCGTTTGGTGAGGACGACGAGGCCCGACGAGACGCCGAGCAGGCGCGCGATCTGGAAGTGCTCGCGCGTCTGCGGCATGACGCCCTCGTCCGCCGCGACGACGAGCGCGACCAGATCGATGCCGTGCGCGCCGGCGAGCATGTTCTTGACGAAACGCTCGTGGCCCGGCACGTCAACGAAGCCGACGCGCACGTCGCCCAGATCCAACTCGGCGAAGCCGAGGTCAATCGTGATGCCGCGCCGCTTCTCCTCCGGCAGCCGATCCGCGTCCACGCCCGTCAGCGCGCGCACCAGGCTCGTCTTCCCGTGATCGATGTGCCCGGCCGTGCCGACGATGACAGATTTCATGTGGAAGGAGGCTTTTAGCTGTTAGCGATTAGCTGTTAGCCGAACCGGGCACTAAGGCCGAAACCCGTTTTGGGAAGCCGCCGACTCACTTCTTCTGGCTAACAGCTAATCGCTAACAGCTAACTGCTATTTAACTACCTCGAAATCGATCCACTGCGTCGCCGTGGAGTGCTCGCGCTTGGCGAGCGCGTCGCGGACCACGACCTGTAGCACGTACTCGCCGGGCGGCAGACCGCCTCCGAGGCTGATGCGCCCGCCGCTGGGGACGTGCTTCGGGTCGGTCTGCGCGTCCGTCTGGATGGGCGTCTCCCGGCCGGTGAAGACGGGCCGGCCGTCGCGGAAGAGGCGCGTCTGCGAGAAGAGCTGCGGCGGCCGGCCCTTCTCCGCGCGCGCGTTATACACGGTATAGACGTAGTCGAAGAGCGTGTTCTGGCGGAAGCGGCGGACGGCGGGCGACGCGCCGGGGTCGCCGCGCGGCTCGACCTCGCCTTCCCGCGCGTCGGCGGCGGCGGAGCGCCGGGCGTCGCCGGCCGCCGCGCCTCCCGCGCCCGCGCCGGCCATGACGATGCCGGAGACGGCGAGCCGGTTCTTCTTCAGGTCGGGCACTTCAACGAACTGCCCGGCCGAGCCGACGCGCGACGAGGCGCGGTCGAGCAGCGCGACGCGGAACTGGTAAGCGCCCGGCTTCTTGACGGGCACG
>DATHBT010000366.1:0-2481 GCA_035295985.1 Pyrinomonadaceae bacterium
AAGAACGACTACGCGCGGGCCGAGGAGCTGTACCGCCGCGCGCTCTCGATCCGCGAGCGCGCCCTCGGGGCGGAGCACGAGGACGTGGCCGCGTCGCTCAACAACCTCGCCGCGATCCGCCAGGCCCTCGGCGACTACGAGCAGGCCGAGCGGCTCCTGCGCCGCGCGCGCGCCGTCATGGAGAAGGCCCTCGGCGCGGAGCACCCGACCTACGCCACGGCCCTCGGCAACCTCGCCCAGCACTACCAGAGCCAGGGCGATCTGCTGCGCGCCGAGCCGCTCTACCGGCAGGCGCTCGCCGTGGCCGAGAAGGCGCTCGGCCCCGATCACCCGAACGTCGCCCTCGTCCTCGCCAACACCGCGCACCTCCTCGCCGAGCGGGGCGACGCGGCGCGCGCCGAGCAGTTACAGCGCCGCGCGCTTGCCATCCGCGAGAAGACGTTCGGGCCGGAGAACCCGAACGTCGCCCACTCGCTCAACGGCCTCGCGCTGCTCCTCATGGAGCGGCGCGAGTACGGCGAGGCCGAGCGGCTGCTCTCGCGCTCGCTCGCCGCGTCGGAGAAGGCATACGGCCCTGAGCACGGCGAGGTCGCGACGATTCTCGACAACCTCGCCGCGCTCTACTACGCGCGGGGCGAGCACGCCCGCGCCGCGCCGCTGATCACACGCGCCCACGCCGTCCGCGAAAAGATCTTCGGCCCCGCGAGCCGCGAGGTGGCCCTCTCGCTCGGCAACCTCGCCGCGCTCCACTCGGCGCGCGGCGAGTACGCGCGGGCCGAAGAGCTGTACCGCCGCAGCCTCGCCACCTACGAGCGCGCCCTCGGCCCGCGCCACCCGGACGTCGCCTCGGCGCTCAGCAACCTCTCGTCCGAATACCTCTCGCTCGGCGACACGGCCCGCGCCGTCCAGGCGCAGCAGCGCGCCGAAGAGATCCGCGAGCACCACCTGTCGCTGATGCTGACGACGGGATCGGAGGCGCAGAAGCGGCTCTACATGGCGACGCTCGCCGGCAGCACCGACTACACGGTCTTCCTCCACGCGTCGGCCGCCCCGCGCGACCCGCAGGCGCTGCGGCTCGCGCTCACCACGCTGCTGCGGCGCAAGGGGCGCGTGCTCGACGCGATGAGCGATCAGATGGGCGCGCTGCGCCGCCGCCTCAAGCCCGAGGATCGCGCGGCGCTCGATCAACTGGCGGCCGAGCGCGCCCGCCTCGCCGCGCTCTCGCTCGGCGAGCCAGGCAAGAGGACGGCCGCCGAGATCGAGGCGGAGAGCGGGCGGATCGGGGCGGAGGTCGAGCGGCTGGAGGCGGCCGTCGGCGCGCGCCCTGTCGAGGCGCGCGAGCGCCCGCAGGCGGTCACGCTCGAAGCCGTGCAGGCGGCGATCCCCGGCGGCGCTGCGCTCGTCGAGTTCGCCCTCTACCGGCCCTACAACGTCAAGGCGCGTGCAAGGGACGACCGCTGGCTGCCGCCGCGCTACGCGGCCTACGTTGTCCGGCGCGCGGGCGCGCCGTCCTGGTTCGACCTCGGCGACGCGGCCTCGCTCGACAAGGCGGTGGCCGACCTCCGCGCCGCGCTCACGGCCGCGAGCCGCGAGGACGTGCGTGCCCTGGCGCGCGCCCTCGACGAGCGCCTGATGCGCCCGGCGCGCGCGCTCGCCCCCGACGCGCGCCATTTCTTCGTCTCGCCCGACGGCGCGCTCAACCTCGTCCCGTTCGCCGCGCTCGTGGACGAGCAGGATCGCTACCTCGTCGAGACCCACATGATCACCTACCTGACGAGCGGGCGCGACCTGCTGCGCGCGCGCGTGGACGGCGACCGCCCGCCGGCGCAGCAGCAGGCCGCGGTCGTCCTCGCCGACCCGGCCTTCGACGTCGGCGTGATCGTGAAGCGCCTGCCGGCGGCCGACGGCCGGCGCTCGGCCGACCTCGCCTCGATGCAGTTCGCGCGGCTGCCGGGGGCGGCCGACGAGGCGCGCGCCATCAGCTCGATCCTCACGGGCGCGCGCGTGTTGACCGACGGCGAGGCGAGCGAGGCCGCGCTCAAGCAGGTCTCCCGCCCGGCGCTCCTGCACATCGCCACTCACGGCTTCTTCCTCGGCGATCAGGGTAACGCGGCCGGCGTCGCGGCGTCGCGAGGCTTGGGCCTGGCGGACGCGTTGGCGAGGCCGGCGCGCGGCGAGAACCCGCTCCTGCGTTCCGGCCTCGCCCTCTCCGGGGCGAACGCGCGGCGCGGCGGCGGGGGCGAGGACGGCATCCTGACCGCGCTCGAAGCCGCGGGCCTCGACTTGTGGGGCACGCGGCTCGTCACGCTCTCGGCGTGCAACACGGCCGTCGGGGAGGTGCAGAACGGCGACGGCGTCTATGGCCTGCGGCGCGCGCTCGTGCTCGCCGGCAGCGAGAGCCAACTGATGTCGCTCTGGCCCGTGTCGGACTACGCGACGCGCGATCTGATGGTCGAATACTACAGGCGCTTGCAGGCGGGC
>DATHBT010000367.1:0-3098 GCA_035295985.1 Pyrinomonadaceae bacterium
GGGCGCGTGCCGCCGCTCCGCAGCCCGCCGGCGCGGTCGCCGCGCGCCGTTCGGTTATAATTTCGTGAGCCTCGCGGCCGGAGAATTGGCAGGAGTCGGGATCGCCTGATGCGGAAAGTTTGGAAGCTGATCAAGGCCGTCGCGCTCGGCGTCTTCGCGTTCGTCGTGCTGACGGTCGTGTATGAGGTCGTGACGTTCCCGCGCGTCAAGCGGCTGCGTGACCAGAACCCGGAGACGACGGCGCTCATCGAGACGCGTTTGCAGGAGGCGCGCGAGCGCGGCGAGCAGCCGCGGCGCGTCCAGCAGTGGGTCCCGCTCGAAAGAATCTCCGTCCACCTGGTGCGCGCCGTGCTCGCCGGCGAGGACTCGAACTTCTTCGCGCACGACGGGTTCGACTACGAGGCGATCCAGAAGGCCTGGGACGAGGCGCAGCGTGTGGCGGCGAAGGAGGCGAAGGAGTCGGGCGAGGATCAGTCGGGCTGGATTCCGGCGATGCCCAGCTTCAAGCGCGGGGCCTCGACCGTCTCGCAGCAGCTAGCCAAGAACCTGTATCTTTCGACCGAGCGATCCTTCGTGCGGAAGGCGCGCGAGGCGGCGATCACATACTTCATGGAAAAAAACCTGCCGAAGCGCCGCATCCTCGAAATCTACCTGAACGTCATCGAGTGGGGCGACGGCATCTACGGCGCGGAGGCGGCGGCGCGGACTTACTTCGGCAAGCCGGCCGCGCAGTTGACGGAGGACGAGGCCGCGTTCCTCTCCGCGATCATCCCGAACCCGCGCACGGAGTTCAACCCGAAGACGCACCCGCGCCGCGTCGCGCGCCGGCAGCGGATCATACGGCGCGGGATGCGCTACGTGCGGCTGCCGACTTAAGCCAACGGCCGAACGCGGCGTCGCGGAGGGGCGCGCGTCCGCCTCCGCTCACGCGCCGAGGGCGCCGACGGTGTAGTCGTAAAGTTTCGCGGCCTCCGCCACGTCGAACTGCATCAGGCTGTCGCACAACTCCAGCGCCCGCTCCTTCTCCTTCCGCTCGACGTGGAGTACGACGAGCGAGTAGTAGGTGGGCGCGTAGTCCGGCCTCACCGAGACGGCGCGCCGCCAGGCCTTCAGAGCCTCCACGTCGCTGCCGAAACTGTAATAAACCTCCCCCAGACTGTGCAGGGCCTCCGCGCAGTCCGGTCGCACGCGGACGGCCTTCAGGTAAGCGCCGATGGCCTCGACGTGTTTGCCCATCGCGAAGTACGTGAGGCCGAGCTGGTGGTAGGCGTCGGCGTAGTCGGGTTCGGCTGAGACGGCTTTGTTGAAGGCTTTGATCGCTTCCGCGGGCTGCTTGAGCCGGGCGTGTGTGAGGCCCAGGTTGAAGTGTGCCTCGGCCATGCCGGGGCACTTCGCCGCGGCCCTCCTGAATTCGGCCAGCGCCTCCGCCAACTGCTCTCGCCGGGCCAGCTCGATCCCGTCGGCGACGTGCTCCTCCGCGCTGGCGCGGTTCTGGTCTGTGCGGCCGAGGGCGGCTGCCGCCTTCACGCCGCCGAGGTTGTCGAATATCCGTAGCAGGCCCATAGCCGTCGTCCTCTGGTCTGTGTTGGGGTTTAGGCCGGCGGCCCGCCGCGCTCCCGCGCGCTGCCGCTATCTTTCGGTCACGCCGAGGACGGTGCTCCCGCCCGTCCTCTGGGCGTCGTCGTTGGCTTTGGAGTCGTTCTGGAACGTGCTGTTGCCGCCGCCCGACACGTCGAAATACGGGGCCGTGAACCCGCCGGTCCCCGTCCGCGGGAATTTCGCGACCATCCACGAGCCGTACACCTTGCCGCTCCCGCCGCCGCTCCTGACGACCTTGCCGGTGCCGAGCGCCAGGATGATCCCCCTGAAGTCGTCGTTGCCGCTGAGGGTCAGTGTCCCCGTGACGACGAGCAGGCCGGAGCCGCCGTCCAGCGTACAGTCGCCGTCAACGAACGTTAGCTCGGGAGAGTTCTTGGTCGCGGCGCTGTTGCCGGAGCTGGCGTAACCGCTGTAGTTCCCGTAATAGCGGTTCTTCTTCTTGGCCTCGGCTTGCAGGTCGTTCAGGAATTTGCGGGCCTCGCCGGCCGTCCGCAGGAACTCGGGCGTCTTGGCCTGCTGCGGGATGGTCGGCACGTTGGGCTTAGGCACGTCGGAGGGGACGGGCGTCAGAGTCGCGGGCCATGTGGCCGGGATCGCGTCTATGTCGAGGATGGCGAACTTCGGATCGACGACCGTGGAGCCTTTGGAAACGCCGCTGTAACCCGGCGTCCAGTCGTGGAGCCGGATGGCGACAGCCGGCAGGTGGGCCTGAATGCCGGCCGCGTCCTTGCCCGTGTAGATCTTGGCGTTACTGCTCCCGAGGTCGAAGGTCATCTTCTCGGAGGTGTTGTCCGAGCCGCGGATTACGATGGGGGCCGGCGCATCGATGTAGAAGCTGAAGCGGCCGACGACCATCTCCAAGACCTTGATCGCCCCCCTCGGCCCGTACCCGGTGGACTTGACGAGCAGGTTCCTCGGCTCGGGCGCGGTGACCGTGGCTTGCAGCGGGAAGTCGGGGAACGGGGAGGTGGCGCCCACGGTGGCGTTCATCGGGAACGGGTTCGCCGGGAGCTTGAAGAGCGTGCCGTTAACCCTGGCGCTGATGTTGCCGAAGATGATCTTCAGCGTCGAGCTGGTCGGCGTGACCTTGCCGGTGATGGTTCCGTTGAGGATGATGAACCCCTCGAAGGGGGCGTCCACCTTTATCCTGATGCTGACCTGCGAGCCGGCGGGGAACGAGGCGCCGTTGCCGGAGCGCTCGATCTTGAAAGTCCCCAGCCCGGAGGAGACCGGCGAAGTGGCGTTGACCTCGGTCGTCCCCTGCGGGACGTAGGAGATGGTCGCGGTGTTCGGGGGGAAGGCGGTCTTGTCGCCGACGGTCAGCGAACTCGCGCCGCCGTTGAAGAGGGCGGAGGTCGAGTAGGTGACCATGTGGCTGTTGTCCATGTCGGTGACCGCCAGGGCGTAGGCGAGGCCGTTCACGGGGGTGTAAGTCGCCGGGTTATCAGGGAAGATGACAACTCTGTCCGCGTAGCCGAGGCCCGCCGGCCCGTAGTTGT
>DATHBT010000368.1:0-10879 GCA_035295985.1 Pyrinomonadaceae bacterium
GCGCCCGCTTCGAGGAAGACTTTGACCGTCTCGGCCGAGCCGCGGCGCGCTGCGGCGACGACGGCCGCGCGCCCGTCCTGATCCGTCGCCTTCAAGCCCGACGCGAGGAGCAGGCGCGCTGTCGGCGCGGCGGACGCTTCGGCGGCCAGCACTAGCGCCGTCCGGCCCGCCGAGTCGCGCGCGTTGATGTCGGCCCCCGCTTCGAGGAGCACCCGCGCAGTCTCCGCGTGCCCGCCCTCGGCCGCGATCAGAAGCAGGGTCTTGCCCTCGCCGTCGCGCGCCTCCGCCTTCTCGCCCGCGTCGAGGAGTTGTTTGACGAGTCGCGCCTGCCCGCCCTCGGCCGCGTACATGACGGCCGTCCGGCCACGCGCGTCGCGCGCGTCGCGACGCGCGCCCGCCTCCGCGAGCAGACTCATCGTAGCGGGGCGACCGCCCCGCGCCGCCAGCAGGTAGGCGGTAGCGCCGCGCCCGTCCGCCGCGTCCACGCGCGCGCCGGCCCTGACGAGCGCGCGCACGACCGCGTCGTTGCCGCGCTCGGCCGCGAGCATCAACGCCGTACGGCCCTGTCTGTCGGCGGCGTCGGCGCGCGAGCCTGCGTCGAGCAGCAGGCGGGTGGTCTCCGCGTCGCCGCGCTCCGCGGCAACCATCAGCGCCGTCCGATTGTCGGGGCCGGCGGCGCGGTCGGTCGCGCCCGCGCGCAGGAGCAGACGCGCGATCTCGCCGTCGCCCCGCTCGACGGCGACGAAGAGCGCGGTCTTGTCGTCCTCGGTCGGGGCGTTGACGGCGGCCCCCGCGTCGAGCAGCAGGCCGACTACGTCTTCGTTGCTCTTTTCGACCGCCAGGACGAGCGGGGTGCGGCCCTGCCTGTCTTTCGCGTCCGCGGCGGCCCCGGCCTTGAGCAGCAGCGCGACGAGTTCGTTGTCGGAGCCGAAGCTGGCGCGCTCGACGACGAGGAGGAGGGCCGTGTTCTCTTCCTTGTCCCGCGCGTTGGCGTTAGCGCCGGCCTTGAGCAGCTCCGCCGCGGCGTCTCTGTGTTTCCCGGCGGCGGCCAGCACGAGCGCCGTCCGCTCCTCGGAGTCGCGCGCCTCCAAACGCGCGCCGGCTTCTAGCGCAGCCTTAACGTCCGAAGCGTTGCCCCACTTCGCCGCTTCGAGCAGTTTTCGATCCTTCTCCTCCTGCTCTTTCTCTTTCTCCTTCTGCGCGCCCTGCGGCCGGGCGGGGGCGTGGGCGTGCGCGTCCGCCGCGCAGAAAACTACGAGGCCGATGAAGATTACGATTCCGGGTAGGCGTCGCATCGAGTGGCTCCTGGAAGGGCTGGGGGTTTTTACGGATCAACGTCTCCGCGAACGGGGGCGGGTTGCCGCCCGCCGGCGCGAACTTCGTGCGAACTTCGCCGCGTGAGGGGCGGGGCGCGGCCCGCCGCCGACAAGGTACACGCAATCGAGAGCCGATCCAAAATCTAAAACGCCGGCGCGGGCGGCGTCGGCGTGAGGCGCGCATCTCAGGCGGGCGGCGACTTTGTGATCGCGGCGCGCGGGCGACGGTTTGGAGTTTGCCGCTCGGCCTTCCCGCTAGGTCTCCGCGCGCCGTTCGACCACGGCGGCTTCCGCCTGCTGCGTCCTCTCTTCCTTTAAGAGCGAGGTCTCGTAGCGTATGTCGCCGAGGAGCGTGTCGGCGACGGCCTTGACGAAGCCGAGGATGGCGGGGCCGAGGACGATGCCGGGGATGCCGAAGGTATAGACGCCCGCGACGAGCGCGACGAGCATCCAGTAGAAGTTGAAGCGGTGCGACCCGGCGGCGGCGAGACGCGGGCGGAGCAGGAGCGACGAGCTGATCGTGATCATCACGCCGACCGTGAAGTAGATCGCCGCCGCGCCGGGCGCGTCGCGGAAGACGAGCAGGTAGATCGCGACGGGGATGTAGATCAGCCACTCGCCCACCAGCGGGAAGAAGCCCATCAGGAAGGTGACGATGGCGAGGACGAGGGCGAGCGGCACGTCGAAGACGACGTTGAGGATGAAGATGACGACGCCCTTGAGGAGTTGGTCGATGAAGACGGCTTGCAGCGCGCCGCGCAGCGCCCCGCCGATGTTCTTCCCCAGTTGCTCGTAGAGCGAGTGGAACTCGCCGGGGATGCGCAGCTTCACGTAGGCCGCGAGCCGCACGCGCTGTGTGAGGACGTAGAAGACCGTGAAGAAGAAGATGGTGAGCGAGGCGAGGATGAGCGGCGCGCGCTGTCGCAGCTCCTCGACGGCCGCTGCCGAGCGCGTCACGCCCTCGGCGAAGGCCACTTCGAGTCCGGCGCGCGCGCCCTGCCGGCTGATGGGCACGTAGCGCCCGACGCCCGCGCTGATCGCCTCGATGATCTCTTCCTGCCGCTCGCGGACGACGTTCGAGTAGCCGGATAGCTCGTACCAACTGTAGCCGACGAGCGCGACGAGCGGGACGACGATGAGCGCGATGGTGATGAGCGCGCTCCCCGCGCGGGCGCGAAGCCTCCGCTCAAGCCACTCCTGCACCGGCAGCAGGTAGGCCGCCGCGACGATGCCGAGCAGCAGCGCGACGAGTACCTTGCCGACGAGAGCGACGAAGAGCCAGACGGCCAGCAAGACGGCCGCCGCATAGACGACGAAGCGCTTGGCGTCCTCGACCGTCAGATCGCTCAGCCGCCTTGTGTCGCCGTTGTTCGGCATCCGAGGTTTTGTGAGCGCGGCTTTAGTGGAGCGTCGGGTAGCGCGAGAGCAGGCGGTCGAAGGCCGAGAGGTCGAGAGGTTTTTCGAGGCACTCGCGCGCGCCCGCGCGCAGAGCTTTGTCCTTCCACTCGTCGATGCACTGCGCGGAGATGGCGACGACGGGGATGTCGCTCGTCTCGCGCCCCGCCTTGATGCGGCGCGTGGCCTCCCAGCCGTCGAGCACCGGCAGGTTCAAGTCCATCAGGATCAGATCGGGGTGCTCGCTCGCCGCCATCTCGACGGCCTCCTGCCCGTTCGTCGCCTCGGCCACCACGCAGCCCTTCATCTCGACCATCATCCTCAGCAGCTCGCGCGTGTCGTCGAAGTCTTCGACGATGAGTACTTTCATCCAAGCACACTCCGACGGGGGAAGCCTGTGGACGCTTAAAGAGGGAGACGGGGAACTGACCGTGATGTTAGAGCCTTTCGCGCCTCGCGTCCAGCCGGGGGGCGCCTGGCGCGGGGGCGGCCGGCTACTGGATGCGCGCGACAAACTGCACGCTGCCGGCGTTGTTCGGCGCGGCGCTGGAGAGATCGCCGGTGAAGACCCAGCGGACGTGCGTCACGGAGCGGTCGTAGCCGGCGGGCGCGCCCCCGCCGCCGGACGTGGGCGGGGTGGCGACGAAGTTCACCGCGTTGTCGTAGGAGTAATAGACCGCGACGGCGAGGCCGGTCGTGCCGAGGTTCGTCTGGACGGAGCCGACCTTGAGATCGGTGTTCGTGGGGAGCGGATCGGTGAGGACGATGTTGTGCGCGGCCGAGCCGCCGGTGTTGGTGAAGTTGATGACGTAGGTGATCTCGGCGCCGGGCATTTGCGGCGGGAGCGAGGGCGGCGGGTCGCAGGTCTGTCCGGGGAAGGTCTTGCAGAGGACGACCGAGGGCGGGGGCGGCGCTACCGTCACGGCGTTGCTGAATTCGGAGGTGGCCCCGCCGGAGGTCGCCGTGGCGGTGAGCACCGTGCCGACCGCGACGCCGGCCGGCAGGGGGATGGTGAACTGGAAGAGGTTCGTCGTGTCCGTGCCGACGTTCTGCCCGTTGAGCGGGCTGGCGTAAGTCCCGGTCGTGGAGTTCTGATCCGCGGCCGAACCTTCGACGAGCGTCGTAAGGTAGGTCTGCCCCTCGCCGAAGCCCGAAGGGTCGGGCGCGGCGATGAATAGCTCCAGCGCCGCCCCCGGCGCGGCGTAGCCTTGCAGGACGAGGTCGCCGCCGACGACGCGCGCCGCGGTGAAGACGGGGAAGTTGAGCAGGCCGTTGCCGCCACCGTCGGCGTCGCCCGCGTCGTTCGCGGTGACGTAAGGCGCCGTGCCCGTGGTCTGGCTGTTGGCGGCGGAGAGCAGGTCGATGCCGATCTGGTTGCTCGGCCCCGCGCCGCCCTTGTTCGTGATCGTGCCGTTGGCGAAGATCGAGTTGCGCGTGACGAGGTTCGCCGAAGCGCCCGACGTGACCATCACGCCCGCGCCGAAGTTGGCGCTGACGACGTTGAGGCTGATGGTGTTCCCCGTCCCGTACACGCGCACGCCCGCCGACACGATGTTCGCGCCCGCGCCGACGCCGTTGCCGGTGACGGTGTTGTTCTCGATGGTGTTTCCGCCCGACGACTGGGACGTGTCAACGCCCGCGGCCTCGTTGCCGGCGAAGAGGTTGCCGCGCACCGTGTTGTTGCCGCTGCTCTCGATGTCGAGGCCGTCGAGGTTCGAGTTGTTGACGCCGTTCGAGCGCACCTCGTTCCCCTCGACGAGCCAGCCGGTCGAGCCCCCGCCGAGCTGGACGCCCTTGCCGTTGCTGTAGCCGATCAGGTTGTTGCGGAGCGTGCCCGAGTCCGCGCCGGCCGAGCGCACGTTGTCGCCGGCGGATGTGGCCGCGCCCGCGTTGAAGTTCGCGGCGTTGGCCGCCGGGCCGATGAAGTTCTGCTCGATGAGGGCGTTCGTGAAGTTGTTGCCGAGGCGGACGTTGGCGCTCGTGTCGCTGTTGGGTGTCGTGCCGAAGCCGCGCAGGGCGAGGCGGCGAACGGTCGAGTTGTTGGCCTGGAGGTCGAGGCCGACGGCGACCGTGGAGGTGCCGAGGATTTCCAGCTCGGGCCGCGCCACTTGCGCGAGCGCGAGGTTGCCGACGCCCACCGCGCCGCCCGCGCCGAGCGATCCCGTGTTGGTGTCGCGCACGGCCGTGCCGTTCGCGCTGTTGTAGGCCGTGCCGTCGAAGGTCGTGTCCGGGTCGATGACGGCGGCCATAGCGGTCGTGACGGCGACCTGCCAGTAGGTGGCCCCGCCCGCGTTGGCCGCCACGCCGGGGACGAAGCGCATGTAGTTCGCGCCGGTGACTGAATTGGCGTTCTGGACGAACTGGCGCAGGCTGCCCTGCACGGTGCGCCCCGCGCTCGTCGTGTCGTCGTCCACGGTGTCGCCGGCGCGCGTGTTGGTGACGACGTTGAAGCTGAAGCCGAAGTGGGCGTTCGTCACGTCGGCGGACGCGACGCTGACGCGCGCGAGGTGCTGGTAGGCGTTGCTGGCGACCGCGTTGTTCGCCGTGTTGAAGTTGTCGGACGTGCCGGCCTGCCGGCCGCCGAAGCGCGAGCCGGGGTCGAACGCCGCGGTCGAGGGATCGTCGCCGTAGGTCTGCTCGGCCCAGGCGTCGCCGCGGCCGGAGATCAGGCCGGCGCTCGGCGTGACGGCCTTCGAGTTGACGGCGACGAGGTAGTTGTTGCCGGTGGACTGCGGCGCGACCTGGAAGCTGTAAGCGCCGGAGGCGTCCGTCGTCGTCTCGGCGAGGAACGTGTCGCCCGCGTCCACCGCGCCGCTGTTGTTCGCGTCCTGGTAGAGGCGCGCCTGGACGCCGGGGCGGCCGACGCCGTCGCCGAGCTGGCTGTCGCCGTTCACGTCCTCGTAAACCGTGCCGGCGATGGTGCGCGGCGTGAGCGTGAGGCCGCAGCTCGAGGGGCGCGAGGAGGGCGTGAAGACGGCGTTGAGGTACATGCGGACGGCGTTGATGTTGGCCTGATCCGCGGTGGTGTACTCGTGGCCGCCGAGGTAGAAGACCCAGCCGCCGGCCGAGGGGCCGGAGACGCGGCCGGCCGCGGCCTTGGCGGGCGGGCCGCCGTAGCTGTTGCGCAGGCTCCCCGAACGCTGCACGTGCGTCTCCTCGCCCGCGAGCCACGCGCCGTTCGTGACGGGCGCGAAGTCACGCACCGAGCCGCCCACGTCGGCCATGGGGCCGTTGAACTGGCTGTAGGGGAGGTCGGGGTTGGGGAAGCTGATGGGGTTGTCGCCGTTGCCGCTGGTGACGCCGGTGGTCGAGAGGAAGCGGCCGTAGGTCGTGTTGTTCTCGTAGACGAGGATGCCGTGGCACTCGGCGAGGAAGTTGCCGCCGGCCGTGACGAACTGGCGGATGGCGCTGACCTGCGGATCGGTGTTGGTGCCGCCTTCCCAGTGCGGCTCGGTGCCGATGGTGAAGCAGGCGTCGGCGTTGACGGTGACGAGCGTGGCGGCCGGGATGATGTCGTAGTGTGTACCCGAAACGAAGCCGGCGGCGAGGAGGTAGTTGACGTGGATGGCGGCGCTCATCCCGTCGTCGAAGACGGCCACCTTCGGCCGGTGCGTGAGCGTGTGGCGCACGGGCGCGGTCACGTCGGCCGTAGTCTCGTAAACGGTGACGTTGTTCGAGGCGGCGTAAGTCCCGATGGCGTTCTTGGCCGCGACGGCGTAGTCGCGGTGGACGACGAAGGGGCCGCCCGAAAAGTTGCGCGAGGCTGCGCCCTGCGCCGACGGGTAGAGGCGCGAGGCGTTGGCCGTGAAGTCCAGCCCGTCTTTGGCCTTGCCCGGCTGGATGACCCACTTGACGGGGACGCCCGCCCAGAGGAGGCGCTCGACCACGCCGTAGGCTTTAAGGTTGAAGAGGTTGCCCGCGGTCACCTGCTGCACGTTGTCCATCGGGATGACGAGGGAGTTGGCGGGGATCAGCTCCATCGTCCCGCCGCCGGAACTCTGCGCCCGGGCGGGCGGCGGCACGAGCGACGGGAGCACGAGCGGAACGAGCAGGGCGGCGAGGAGGAGCGCCACGCCGCGCAGCAGCCCGCGCCCAGCCGCCGCGCGGGCGAATACGCGCGACCGCGCGCCGCGACGCGCCGCGCCGGCCTTCCCCTGACGTTTATGGGCCGCCCGTCTCAACGCCGCTCCTCCTCGTCGGGCTTGCGCCCGCTGTCGCCCTGCTGATTCTCCGGCTGCGCGGGTGTGCTGTTCTTATCGTCGGCCTTGCCCGCCGCGTCTTTCGGGGCGAGGCCCTCGGCCGAGGTGCCGAAGAGATCGAAGAGGCTCGACAGCTTGGTCGAGATGGTGAAGTACCAGCCGCGCGGCTGCGCGGGCACGGCGCTGCCCAGGGGTTCGGCGGCCTTCGTGAAGTTGTAGCCGATGCCGAGGCGTATGTCGGGGAAAATCCAGTAGCCCAGCTCCGTGCCGACGGAGGTGCGGCGCGTGCGCGTCGAGGGCTGAGAGATCATGCGGGCTTCGGCGGCCACGTCGAAGGCGCGGCGCAGCCGGCGCTGTAGCCTGAGCTGCGAGACGTAAGTCAGCGCCTCGGTCGGCAGCAGCCCTTCGCGGCTGTCGGAGCCGAACTTGAGGGCGAAACGGCCGAACAGCTCCGTGTCCTTCATCGGCTGCCAGAAGGCGTCGGTCGAGAGGATGTCGGCGCGCTCGACGGAGCCTGCGCGCCCCTCGAAGCCGGACTGCGAAAGCTCACGGCGCGTGTAGCTGAAGAGCACCGCGTGGCGGTCGGAGTTGAGCGGACGCCAGGCGACGGCGGCCGTGCCGAGGAGGGATTCGTTCTCGCGGCCGGCGAAGTGCGTGCGCGACCACTGGAAGCGCGCGAGCGTGGTGACGTTGTCGCCGACGCGGCCTGCCGCGCCGAGAGTGAGTATCTGGCCGAGGCCGCCGTGCTGGTTGCGCAGCTCGTAGCGCGCGCTCGTCTTCAAATCCTTAGTCGGCAGGTAGGAGAGGCCGAACGCGCCGGCCGTGAAGCTCGTCCCCGCGCCGGCGACGTGGAAGCCGTGCTCGAAGCCGAGGTCGAGGGCGAACTCCTTGTTGACGGGCAGCCGGTTCTGCAAGCCGATGACGGCGAAGCTGTCCGTGCCGTTGATGCCGTTCTCCAATTGGTAGCGGCTGACGACGCTCGTGTACTTGCCGAGCCGCGTCTCCACGCCGATTGCGGTCTCGCGCCGCGAGTTGGTCAGCGAAAACCCGGTCTGCGCCGTGTCGCTGATGGGGACGATGGGCGCGGAGGCGAGGCGCTGCGTGAAGAAGAGGCTCGTCGAATCGCTCCAGCGGTAGCGCGCGGCGATGGTCGTCTGGTCGGGGAACGTGGGGTCGGCATCCGAGAGGTTCTGCTCGCGCTTGATCGACAGCTCCAGCTTCTCGACGGGGCGATACTGCGCGCCGACGGTCAGGAGGTGCGAGTTCGTCTCTTGCTCCGAGGCCGCGTCCGAGAGGTTGCGGTAGTCGTAGCCGGCGAAGACCTGTAGTTTTTCGCCGATGGTCTCCGTCCAGCCGAACGAGACGGTGTTGCGCTCGTTATCGACGTTCGCGGTGCGGTTGCGCTCGTTGGTGAAGCCGAAGCGGAGCGTGCGCGAGCGGCGGGGCTTGAGATCGACCGTCGTGCTCAGCCGCCGCGAGCCGGGGGCGACGGTCGCGCCGAACGGGTTGAAGAACCCCTCGTCGGCCCGCGCGTACTCTGCGCGCAGCGTGCCCTCGTAGAGATCGAAGGGCTGCACGAGTTCGAGCCGGTAGGCGCTCCCTCCGGCGTGGCGCTCGCCCCGGCCGAAGAGGTTGCCGGCCGTCGCCAGCTCGCCGCGCGAGTTGGCGTACTCGAACTTGAGCGAGCCGCGGTTCCACAAGGTCTTCTCGCCGTCCAGGCCGCCGAGGCGGTACGAGCCGAACTCGCGCTGCCGCTGATCGACGTAGGAGAGGCCGAGCCGCAGGCCGAGGGCCGAGAAGCGCTTCGACGCGCGCCCCGTATAGACGGCCGAACTCATCCCCGCCGCGCGGTGCTCGTAAGTGACGACGACCTGCACGAGGTTGAGATCGTAGTCGAAGGCCGAGACGGAGCGGATGAAGAAGATGTGGCCCGTGAGCGGATCGAGGTTGTAATCGACCGAGCGCACGAGCGGCTCGCGCGAGATGATGCGTTCGGGGTTGCGGCGGTCGCGCACTTCGAGGACGACCGACTCGGAGCCTTGCAGTATGTCCGTGTGCGTGAGGCTGACTAAGCCGAGGCGCGAGGCGGGGAAAACGTCGCGGGCAAACGCCGTGTCGGGGCGCGCGCCGGTGACGGTGACGAAGTCGCCGGAAGAGTTTTCGAGGTGGACTTTAACGCCGGTCAGCTTGCGCGCGTAGCCCGCGAGAGCCGTCTCGTTCATGCCGGCCTCGAAGTCGCCGAACATCGCGTAGGAGCGGCCGCGGTCAACGCGCGCGTAGAGCTTGGAGTTCGACTCGGCCTCGTCGAAGCGCGTGGAGGAGTCGCCGAAGACCGGGTAGACGCGATCCAGGGGGTCTAGCTGGAACAGGCGGTCGCGGCCCATCGTGCGGTTGAGCGAACGTTGCGAGTCGTAGGCGAGCGTGACGAGGTTCTTGCCGAAGACGGGGCCGCGGTAGAAGAACTCGATGTGGCTGCGGAAGGAGCCGGTGTCGCCGCGCAGTGCGTTTTCGGGCGCGGCCTTGCCGAACGAAGCCTCGGCGAGTCCGACGAGAATCGTGGGCCGCAGCTCCGCGGTGAAGCGCAGGCGCTTCACCGCCTCGATCCCGCCGAACTTGGCGAGCAGGTCGGCCTGGCCGACCGCGCCGCCCGAGACGAGCCGCACGACGGCCTCGCCCCCCCGGAGCGCGAGCGCGAGCTGCGCGGGCTGGTGGTTCTGCTCGTCGGCGAGCCGTTCGGGCGCGTTGAAGCGCTCGCCGTCGCGCGCCTTCTGCGTCTCCTGCCCTTCGCCCTGCACGCGCTCGAAGAATCCGTTGGTGGTCGAAAGGCCCACGGGGCCGTCGGCCGCGGGGTTGCCCCACTCGTCGAAGGCGCGCACGCGCACGAGCACAGAGTCGCGCCCGCCGGCCTGAAGCTCCTCGCGCTCCGAGGCGATCTCAAGCCGCCGCGCAGGCCCGCGGCCCATCACGACGAACTCGACGGGCTTGCCCGCCGCCGCGCCCGAAGGATCGACTGCGAGGGCGCGCACGCTGTTGCGGCCCGGCCGCAAGCCGAGGCCGACGAACTTGTAGGTCGAGACGTTGTTGCGGTGATCGACGCGGCGCTCGCCGACGTTCTGCGCGGAGACTTTCGCGCCGTTGACTTCGAGCGCGGCCGTCCAGTCCTTCGCCACGCGCACGACGACCTGCATCGCCGCCTGCATCACGACCTCGCCCGCCGCCGGGCTGACGACTACCAGCTCGCCCGGCGCGACCGGCGCGATCATCTCCGTCGCCTCGACTTCGTAAGTGCCGGCGGCGAGCGGCGCGGCGTCGGCGGATTTGCCCGTGCGATCTTCCGACCGGGGGGAGCGCGCGTCGGAAGCCTTCTCGATCCTCGCGCCGGAAACTTTCTCGACCCCCGACGCCATGTCGTTTCCGTCGCGCGCCGCGACGGCGTTGACGACGGCCGGCGGCGCCTGCGACGTGGCGGCGGCCTTTTGTAGGGGCAGGGCTTGTCCCTGCCCGCCATGCGTCACCGCGGAGATAGAGGGAATGGAATCGAGGTTGACGACTGAGGAATTCTGTTGAATGGCTTCGCCGCCGCGGGCCGCGGACGTGTCCGCCCCTACGGTCTTACCGTCGCGGCTCGGTTTGTCGTCGGTCGAGGGCTGCGCGCTCGTCGCGTCGAGGGAGTCGGCCTCAGTGCCGGTAAGCGCGAAGTTCTGGCGAAGGAGCGTGCCGCCGCCGAGCGGCGTGCGGAGCAGGCGCGTCCAACTGCGGCCCGAACGCTGGCCGCCGTCCGAGAGCATCAGCCCGCGCGGGACGGTGACGGGGTCGAGCGCGATGACGACCGCTCCGTCCTCGACCGACGGCAGGTTGTAGAGACCTTCCGAGTCGGTGACGACCGACTGGCCGTTGTCGATGTAGAGGCGAGCGCCCGCGACGGGACGCTCGCCGCGGTCGAACTCGTTGTTGCCGTTCGCGTCCACG
>DATHBT010000369.1:0-2327 GCA_035295985.1 Pyrinomonadaceae bacterium
CGCCCCTGTTCCGCCCGCGCGCGCAGCGGAGTTGCCGGGATGGTCGGCGCGGGCGTTGGCAACGCCGCGGGCGGGCGGGCCGTAAACGTCGCCGGCCTCCTGCCCCTCGCCGCGAGCCGGGCGCAGCGACTCGACTACGCGCCCGCCGTCGTCGAGCAGGAACAGGTTCGCGGTGCGGCCCGTCAACTGCGCCACGAGACCGGGCGAGTGAGGGCGGCCCGCTTCGTCCTCCGCGTCGAACGCGAAGCGTACGACGCGCTCGCCCGCGTCCTTCGAGACCGCGCGCACTACCGCGCCGCCCGCGCGCCTGCGGAGCGCGAGCAGGAACTGCGCGGGGGCCTGCGACTCGCGTTCGAGATCGCGCGCGCGTCGCTCGACCAGATAAAGCCGCGGGCGCGAAGGATCGCACGATACGAACAGGAAGCGGCCGTCGCCCAGGCGGAAGTCGATGGCGAGCGCGTCGCGGCCGAGCTGCCACGCCTTCCCCAGCGCGCGCCCGAGGATTTGCGGCGCGATCTCCCCGACGACCTCCGCGATCAGTTGTTCATGCATGAATAGCTGCTAGCTGTTAGCTATTAGCTGTTAGCCAGAAGAAGAAAATAACCATTGCCGTGCGGCGACCATCGCCCGGCACCTCGGTTAAAGTTTTTCGCGTTGCGAAGTTTTAATAATCGTGAACTAAAGATTAAAGCAACTGGCCGCTGACGTAAAAACAGCCGGCGACCCGGAGGCCGCCGGCTGTAAGCTAACAGCTAACAGCTATTCATTCCGTCACGACGACTGTGCGCGAGAGGTGATCGTGCGCGGCGCGGCCCTCTCGGTCGAAGAGCGCGAGCAGGAGGCCGAGGCCGAGCGTGGCGAGCGAGAGCATGTAGAAGAGTGCGCGGCGGGCGCACTGGCCCGCGGTCGGGATGAGGCCCGTGCGCGCGTCCGCCGCGCGCAGCGACGTGAGCCTCATGCCCCAGGTGCGGCCGGAGAAGGCTACAGACACCGTCTGGTAGATGAACATGATCGTCAGGACGATGCCGGCGAGGCAGCCCGCCACCCGGTAGTCTTGCCAGTCGCCGCTCGTCAGCTCGATGACGGCTGCGAAGGGCGACGAGGCGAAAGCGACTACTAACAGATCGATGACGGCGGCGACAAAGCGGCGCGCGGCCGGCGCGCGTTCCGACAGCGACGACGCGGGGTCGGGCACGGCCGGCGTGTACTCCGCCTCGCGGCGCAGGAGCAGCGCGTCGTCGGCGACTTCGGGGATGTGGCGGCGCGGGCGCGGGCGGTTGAGGGCTTCGTTGATCGCGGCGTCAGTCTCGGTCGGCGGCGGCGCGGGCGGCGGCACGACGACGAGGTTGTGTGTGCGCGAAGGCTCGGCAGTCTCCTCGGCCGGCTGCGCCTCGACGACTACCGCGGTCGCGGCCTCCGCCGACTCACGCGGCGGCGCGGCGGCTTCGTTACGAGCCGGCGGCGTGGCAGGCTCGGCCGTCGCCCGCCTCTCTTCGGCGACGCGCGCGGCAGCCGCGGCGTGCGTCGCGCCGTTTCGCGCGGCGGGCCGGGCCGTCGTCGTCATGGCGCTGGCCCTGCGCGCTCGCTCGATCTTCTCCAGCGCGCGGGCGACGATGGGGTTGACTTCGGGCGTCTCCGGGGTCGGCACGAGGCCGAGCTGCGGGGCGGTCGCCGCGCCGTCCGCTTCCGTCGGCATGGAGACGGAGGCGCTCGTCACCACCTCGCCCGCTTCGCGCGCGGCTTCCAGAGCTTTCCGTTGCTGAATCTCGCGCACGCGTTCGCTCAGCTCCTTGCGCCACTGCGGGCGCGGCCCCCGCCCCGCGACTGGGAACTCGATCAGGGTTGAGGCGGCGTCGCGCGCCGGCGGCGCAGTCGCGGCACTGGCGGCGGGGGGCGGGGCGGTCTGCTCCTGTCGCGTCGAAATGTTCATATCGCTCTCTTCGGCATCGGAGGAAAGCTGCCGCGACCCGTCGGCCTCGGCCGCCGTCTGGCAGACGGGACAGTCCGTCTCAGGGCCGTCGTACACCGCGAGGCAGTCGGCACACTGCAAAGCTGACTGGTTCTCCATTCGAGTTCTCAAGTCGGAAGCCTGACAGGGAAAGACGGGGTCGCGGGCCACTAACCCTAAGCCCTCTGCGGAGTCGCGGCGGATGCTATCAGAGATTACTTTAAGTCGTCAACCAGAAAAGGTACTACAGGCAGTAGTTGGAAGGCGGGAGAATACAAGATAAAGCTGTTAAAAAGCCGTGACGGGTGAGCCGTGACGGGCGACGGGTGAAGACAAAGTTCTTTCCTGTCGCCCGTCACGGCTCACCCGTCACGGCTTT
>DATHBT010000370.1:0-39990 GCA_035295985.1 Pyrinomonadaceae bacterium
GAGCTGGAACTCCGGCGACTGGAAGAACGACTGCGAGACGATCAGGCGGTCGCACCCGGCCGACGGGCTGGCGGGGTCGGTGTTGAAGACGTTCGGGCAGCGCGCGAGCACGCCCGTCCAAGGCTCGCCCGCCTCCGGCTCGCGCGAGAGGAAGTCGAGGTACTGCTGACGGACGAAGAAGGCGTTGCCGTTGATGGGGTTCGGCGCGCGCTCGTCGGTGTCGTTGTCGGCGATGGTGAGCATCGCCGCGCTCTGCGCGCCGAGGACGGCGACGCCGGTCACGCCGGTCAGGCGGAGCTGCAACGTCTCGTCGCCCTCGACGTGCGCGTCGTCGATGATGGGGACGCCGATCTCTTTGCTCTCCTCGCCGGGCGCGAACGTGATCGTGTCAACGGTCGTTGCGTAGTCGCAGCGCGCGTAGGCTTTGCCCTGCGGGTAGGGCTGGCCGTTCGGCTGTATGGCGGTCGGATCGCAGGGTACAGCCGCCGGGTCGTCAATGGTGCTGAACTGAACCGTGACCGTGCCGGACGCGCCGCCCGTGCGCGTGACGGTGACGGCGGCGCGGGCCGCGCCTTCGGAAACAAGGTACGCGGCCTGCCCGAATTGCACGGTCGGAACTTCCGGCACCACCTCCGGCTGCGTGACGGTGAAAACCTGCCCGGCGATGGACACCGTGCCGACGCGCGGCACGCCCGATCCGTTCGACGCGACCGTGAGGCTGACCGTGCCGCTGCCCGTGCCGTTCGCGCTGGAGGAGGCGACGGTGATGAAGCCGCTGTTGTTGCTCTCGGCCGTCCACGGGCAGTCGGAATTGGAAGCCGTGACGGCGACCGTGACCGTGCCGCCAACGCCCGCGACGGTCTGCGCCGTCGGCGCTATCGAGTAGGAGCAGCCCGAAGACTGTAAGACGTTGTAGAAGGAGTCGTCCGTGTGGAGGATCGAGCCGACGCGCGCCGGGCCTGTGTTGGGCGCGACGTTGAAGCTGATCGTGCCCGTGCCCGTGCCCGTGGCCTTGCCCGTGTTATCGACGTTCGGGCCAGTGATCGTCAGCCACGGGGCGAGGCTCTCCGCCGTCCACGCGCAGCCTTCCGGGGCGGTCATCGTGGCCGTGCCCTCGCCCCCCGCCGGCCCGAACTGCGGCGGGCCGCCTGAGACGACGTAAGAGCAGGCGTCGTTGTCCTGGATCGTGAGCACGGCCGACGCGGGACTGCCGAGGAATGCGTTCGCGCTAGGTGTGGAGAGTTGCAGCACGACCGTCTCCGCGCCCTCGACGCGCGCGTCTTCGAGGATCGTGATTAAAGTCTTCTCCACCTCGCCCGCAGCGAAGTGGAGCGTGCCTGACCCGCCGTCGTAGTCAGAGCCGGCCGTGGCCGTGCCGCCTACGCTCTCGTAGTTGACGCTGACCGCGGTATTCGTGTTGACGGTGCGGGTCACGATGACGGCCGCCCCGGCGCCTTCGCCCGCTGTGTAGGTCGAGGCGAAGAACTGGATCGAGGCCGACGCCGTGAAGTCGGCCGTTCGGTCGGCCGACAGGTTGTCGAACGTCTGCGAGGTCGGCGTAAACGTGTGGTTCCCGAGCGAGGGCGTAACCACGTAGTTGCCGCCGGCAGGCAGGCTCGCGAAGGAGTAGTTGCCCTGATCATCGGTCTGCGCCAGGCCAGACTGCGAACCCGACAGCGTGACGTTGACGCCCGCGAGCGGGGCGTCGCCCACGACGCGGCCCGAGATCGTGTGCCTGATGCGCGTGCCGGTGAAGTCGGCCGTTCGGTCGGCCGACAGGTTGTCGAACGTCTGCGAGGTGAACGTGTAGTGGGTTAGCGAGGGCGTGACGGTGTAGGTGCCGCCCGCGGGCAGATCCGTGAACGAGTAGGCCCCGTTCTCGTCGGTTTGGGCCGTGGCCGTGCGCGAACCGGAGAGGTTCACGGTGACGCCGTGAAGGCCGCGGCCCGCGTTCGCGGCGTCGCCGACGTGGCCGGCAATCCTGTAGGTGGGCGCCGGCGTCAAGACCGTCAACTGGTAGCCCCCCGACTCGCCGGCGTTGAAGGAGCTGGCGAGGACGTAGTAGGTGCCGGCGGCCGGTAGGGTGATGAATCCGGTGTTCTGCGGGAAGCGCGCATCCTGGTTGTTGAGATCGTTCGTGTTCAGCCCGTCGTCGTCGCGTCCCAGCTCCGTGAAGCCGTCTTTCGAGAGCAGGTAGAGGAACGAATCGACGGCGGCCGAGCGCATCTCGACGGCGATCTGCTGCCCCGCGGTCGCGCCGAACGAGTACACGTCGGCGAACGAGCCGTTGGGCAGCACGCAGTCGCCGCCCTGTCCGAGCGTGCCGCTGGCGGCGACGTTGGCTGCGGCGCTCACGGCCGCGCAGTTGCCGCCCAGTTGGAGGGAGTAGGAGCCGGTCTGGTTGGGCTGTGCGCTGCTCGCGAGGATCGTGTAAGTGCCGGTCTCGGGCAGCACGGCGACGACGGCCGAGTCGAGCGTGTCGGTCGAGCCGCTGCCCTCGCCGTCGTCGTTCCGGATCGTGCCGGGGCCGGGCGTCGTCTCGCCGGGGCGGAGCAGGTAGAGGTAGGTGTCGAATGTGCCGGTCTGGCCCTGCGCGGGCGAGAGCATCCTGACTGTGACGAGCCGGCCGGCCGTGCCCTCGAAGGTGTAGGCGTCGTAGAAGGGGCCGCCGTTGGGGAGTTGCTGATCGCCGGAGGCGAGCGTGCCTGATACCGTCTGCCCGAAGACAATTGGAGTCAGCGCAGGCGCCGGGGTAGGGGTCGGCGTCGGAGTGGGCGTAGGCGTGGGTGTAGGCGTGGGGGTTGGAGTTGGAGTCGGTGTCGGCGTTGGCGTTGGAGTCGGCGTCGGCGTCGGTTGCTCGCTTTGCAGGGGCGTAAACGTGACGGTCTGCGCGTTCGTCAGGTTGATGAGCGTGTTCGGGGAGGTATGCGACGCAACGTCGTAGGCCGAAGGCTCGCCGCCGGAGACGCCGACGACTGGCACAACTTTCACGTTCCCACTCCCGTAGCGCGTGAGGACGGTTCCGTCCGCGCGCAACTCGATCTCGAAGTTGACGTGGTTGACGCCGCGGTTCGCTCCGGTCACCGGCTGGAAGGTGAAGGTCGTGGCCTGCCAGCGGAAGATGACGCGGCCTGCGCCGGGCTGCGAGACGTAGATGCCGGCGTCGCCGCGCTTCGACGTGTCGATTTCGAGGTCTTCCCAGAGGCCGGCGATCATCGTCTGGCCCTGCAAGGCATCGACCGAGCCGCCCGCGTCTGCGGCCGTGCCGTCCGAGCGAAGCGGGGGGTTAGAGAAGT
This sequence comes from Pyrinomonadaceae bacterium, assembly GCA_035295985.1. GTDB lineage: Bacteria > Acidobacteriota > Blastocatellia > Pyrinomonadales > Pyrinomonadaceae > JAIVGV01. The sequence goes on from DATHBT010000370.1 coordinate 3,297, forward strand.
AGAGCGCGCCGTTCGTGGAGACGGTCAGTTGCGTGCGCTGCTGGCCGTAGAAGGGGAAACTGAAGGGCAGAGTCTGGGCGGCCGAATACTTGTCGTCGCCATCCAGCGAGAGGCGCGTGCCGCCCGAAGGGGGGGCTTCGGCAGCCGACTGCGAGAGGACGTACGGATCAGTGCCGGGGTTCTGCTGGACTGTGACGGCGACGGACGAGGTGCTCGAGTTGCCGCGCTCGTCATAGGCCACCATCTCGACCGTCCCGCTCAGGTTGCGGTAAGGCGTGGTTACAATCACCTGCTGCTGCGTTCCGCCGGCCGCCGGCGCGTTAACCGTCGGCATCAGCACGCGCACATTGAGCGCCGGGTTGATGAAGTAGAAGTCGTAGTCGGCGGCAGTGCCGGAGGAGCCGTCGTCGCCGGGGGCGGCGAAGGTGAGCGTCAGGCTGCGGCCGGACTGCGAGGCGACGGAGAGGGTTGTTTGCGCGGGCGCGGCCGAGTCCGCTTCGAGCGCGGCGTCGAGCGCGGCGCGGACGTTTAAGCGGCGGCCCGTCGTCGTGCTGTTCTGCACCGCCGCGATTCTGTCGCCCGAATAGACGAGCGCGGCGCGCAACTGCGCCACGCTCAGGTTAGGGTTCGCCGCGAGCAGCAGCGCCGCCGCGCCCGCGACGTGCGGCGACGCCATCGACGTGCCGCTGAACCAGTCGTATTTATTGCCAGGCAGCGTGCTCAGGACGAGGGTGCCGGGCGCACCCATGCTCACCGTGCGCGAGCTGAAGTTGGAGAAGCCGGCGAGGCCCTCGGGCGCGTTGCTGTCACTCGTATTCGTCGCGGCGACGGCGATCAAATTCGGCGCATCGTAGCTCGCCGGGTAGGTGGGGTAATTGAAATTGTCTCGCGCGCTGTTGCCGGCCGCGGCGACGAAGAGGATTCCCGCAGTGTTGAGCGCGTTGATGGCGTCGAGCGCGGCCTGCGAGCGTCCGCCGCCGGCGTAGGAGTTGTTCGTGACGCGGACGTTGATTCCCTTTTCGGCCTTCATCTTGCGGACGTATTCGTAGCCCTTGATGATGTCGGACAAGAACCCGCCGTTCGGGCCAAGCACCTTGACGGACATAATGCTCACGTTCCAGTTGACGCCCGCGACGCCGACGCCGTTATCGCCCTTCGCGCCGATTGTCCCTGCGACGTGCGTGCCGTGCTCATCTACCGCGCCGTCGAAAACGGTATTGTCGTTGTAGTGGAAGTCCCATCCGTTTACATCGTCAATGAGGCCGTTGGCGTCGTTGTCCACGCCGTCGCCGGGAATCTCGCCGGGGTTCGTCCAGATATTCCCCTGCAAGTCGGGGTGATTGATGTCAACGCCCTCGTCAATGACGGCGACCACGACGGAGTTGCTGCCGGTCGTCGTCTCCCACGCGGCCGGCGCGCTGATCTTCGTCAGGCCGTGCATCTCGCCCGACGTGAAGCGCGGATCGCTCGGAGTCCTCTGCGTGCGCCAGACGTAGTTAGGCTCGGCGTAGAGCACGTCGGGCCGCGCATTCAGCGCGGCGACGGCCGCGAGCGTGTCCTCGCCCTCGAAGCGAGCGAGGCGCAGGCCCGGAACGATCCCCGATCCCTCGAAGCGCGAGATGCGCGCGCCGCCGCCGACCGCGTTGAGATCGACGCGAGCGCCGGCCGCTTCGACCCCCCTGGCCGCGGCCTCGCTGCGGAAGCGCACCAGCGCCTCGCCCGGCGCGAACTCGGGGCGGGGCTTGTCGCCAGTCTCCTGATCCGTGAAGGAAACGTTGTCAGCGCCTTCGCCGGGCGGCGGCGTCGGGCGCTGCGGAGCGGGTTTCTCTGCCGCGCCGCCGGCCGCCTCGGAAAGGAACAGCCCTGCCGAGAGGGGCGAGACGAGGAAGACCGCGACGGCGACCAGCGCGGCGGCTACCCGGAGGGTCGTGTTGGGAAGAACGTGATGAGGCATCTGTTAATTCTCTGACGGGGGGTCGTGCGGGGGTCTTTCGTCCTGGTGCGGCTAACGTCCCGCCGGGGCCAGGCTGTCGAGCCGCTTGAGCACGGCGGCTTTCTCCGGGGCCGTCGTTTTAGCCAGTCGCGCGCGCACCTCTGGCAGAGCCTTACGCAGCATCGTGCGCGCCTCGACGACGTACTTGTCGCCGCCCCTGCCCCTGAGCGTCTCCCTCACCTGCTCGGAGGCGAGCGCCTCTTCGTAGAATTTGAGGACTTCGGCGGCGCGCGGGCCTGCGGGGTAGAGTTCGAGGTAGCGGCCGTGCGTCTCGTGCAGACGGAAGAACTGGCAGACCTCGTCGCTCTCGCACTCGCCCGGCGTGAGGTTCTCGGCCGCCTCCCACGCGATGCGCTCGCCGATGGCCGTCCCGCGGTACTTGCGTTCGAGCGCCCAGAAGACTTCCGAGCGCACGGCCGTCGCGCCGGCCAACTCGTGGAAGTAAAGCTCACGCTCGTGCGCCTTGAGGAACTCGCGGTAGGGCGGGCGCTCGCGCTCGTCGGGCTGAACCGCCCCGGCGGCGCGGCCGAGCGCGAGCAGCTTTTGCAACTCAAGCTCGCCCCTGGCCTCGCCCTCTTTCGCCTCGGCGACTTTCGTCGTCAGGAAGTCGTAGAGATCGACCCCCTCGTTAAAGGTCATCGTCTCGGCCTTCAAACGCTCTGCGGCGATCCGGCGCTCCATCTCGCCGCCGCGCGCCGCATCGTAGTCGGCCAAAAAACCGCCGAAGGCCCAGCCAGTCTCGCCCGTGGGGAGCGCGACCTTGTACCAGTGATCCCGCTTGCCGCCGATCTCGACCTGCTCGGCCGTGCGCGCAGACGCGCCGACCACCGTGCCGAACTTGAGGCGCGCGACCTCCTGCGCCGCGGTCTCCGGCCCCGACCGGACGCGCACGTTCGACGCGACCGCGATCTTCTGCCGCGCGCCGCCGAGCGAGACTTCCTGCGCCGCGGCGGCCGGTGACAGGAGCGCGGCGAGCAGGCAGACGTAGGCGAGTAAAAGGGGCTTGGCTTGCGGTCTCATCGGTTCCTGCCTCTTGCGGGTTACTACCGCGCGGGGAGTCGCACGGTTCTTCGGCGGCGGCGGGCGCGTTGCCCGGCCGGACGGCTCGCGAGACTCTAACACGGGGCCGGCTGGCCGGGAAAGGTAATCGGCCCCGCCTTTAGATGCGCATACGCTCACAAAGTCGCCTCCCGTGGCATCCCGTTTGCCCTTATCTTCTGTGAGGCGTCGGAACTGATTCATTTCACTACACCCGGAGGGGGAGACTGTCATGCGAAGATACTTTCTGACGGCGCTCGTCGCGCTCGTCCTCGCGGCGGGGGCGGCCGCAGAGGCCCCGGCGCAGAGCCAACCCGTTGACAAGGCTGTCGATAAGACGAAGGACGTGGGCGCGGAGGTCGGCGACAAGGCCGAGGACGCGGCCGATCAGGCCAAGAAGGGTGCGAAGAAGACAGGCAAGCACGCGAAGAAGGCCGCCGGCGAGGCCGCTGACAAGGCCAAGGACGCGGGCGACAAAGCCGTGAAGGCCGGCGGCGAAGTGGCCGATAAGGCCGAAGACGCCGCGGGCAAGGCCAAAGACGTTGGCAGCGAAGCGGCCGACAAGACCGTGAGCGGCGCGAAGGCCGTGGCTGAGACCGGTAAGGCCGTTGGCAGCGAGGCCGCGGACAAGACTGAGGACGCGGCCGGCGTGGTCGTTGATCGCAGCAAGGCCGTCGGCGCGGAAGCGGCCGACAAGGCCGAGGACGCGAAGGATGCGACCGCCAAAGGCGCGCGCGTCGCGGCCCGCGGGACGAAGGCCGTAGGCGCTGAGGCCGCTGATAAGACAGAGGATGCCGCCGACCAGACGGCCAAGGCCGCGAAGAAGTCGGGCAACTGGCTGAAGCGCACTTGGAAGAAGATTTTCTAAGCCGTCCGAGACTTCTCAAGCTAGCCCGGGCCTCGCAAAACCGGGCAAACAGCGTCGGGGCGCGATCCCAAAGGATCGCGCCCCGACGCCTTCTTTCGCGTTCAGTTTTCTTACCCGGCTCCGCCCGCCTCAGTCCGCGAAGGCGACGGTCAGCTCGCGCAAGGTCGCCGAGTCAGACTTATCGCCGGCCGCCGCCTCTTCGCGGCTGACGTAATTATAAAGAATGTCGCGCTGCTGCGGGCGGAAGCCGGCGGTGCGGATGAGGTAGCGCAGCATCTGCTCGTCGGCGCGGTTGTGCGCGCCCGCGGCCGAGACGACGTTCTCCTCGATCATCACCGATCCCATATCGTCTGCCCCGAACCGGAGGACTACCTGTCCGAGCCGCAAGCCCTGCGTCAGCCACGACGACTGTATGTGCTCGATGTTGTCGAGGAACAGACGCGAGACCGAGAGCATCTTCAAATAATCGACGCCGGTCGGCTCGTCCTTAATCTTGCGCCCGAGCGCGGTGTTCTCGCGCTGGAACGTCCAGGGGATGAAGGCCGTGAAACCCCCGGTCTCGTCCTGTAGATCGCGCACGCGCTGCAAGTGGCGGACGCGGTGTTCTACGCGGTCGCCGATGCCGAACATCATCGTCGCCGTCGAGCGCAGCCCCGTCTCGTGCGCGGCCCGCATGACGCCCAGCCACTCGTCGGTCGTACACTTCGTAGAGACGCGCTTCCTCACCTCGTCGTCCAGAATCTCCGCGCCGCCGCCGGGCAGCGACGACAGGCCCGCGGCCTTGAGGCGCGAGAGAACCTCACGGTAAGAGAGCTTCGAGATGAGGTGGATGTTGTGAATCTCCGGCGGCGAGAAGCTGTGCAGTTGGAAGCCGGGGTACTTCGCCGAGAGCGTCCGCAGAAGCTCTTCGTACCACTCGATGCCGAAGTCAGGATGCAGGCCGCCCTGTAGCAGAATCCCCGTGCCGCCGAGCGCGATGGTCTCGTCGATTTTCTGGCAGACCTCTTCGAGCGAGAGCACGTAGGTGTCGGGCTTGCCCGGACGGCGGTAGAAGGCGCAGAACGTGCAGACGACGTTGCAGACGTTCGTGTAGTTGATGTTGCGGTCGATGATGTAGGTGACGACGCCTTCCGTGTGCAGGCGTTTCCGCACCTCGTCGGCCGCGACGCCGATGCGCGCGATGTCGTCGGACTCTAAGAGCGCCCGGCAGTCGTCGGCCGACAGGCGCTCGCCCGCGAGCCTGCGTTCGAGAATCGGTTGGATGTCTCTCATGCCGGTTAGATTATCGCCCACGCGCACGGCGCGCGGCAATCGCGGGCGTTTGCCGCGCCGCTCAGGCGAGAGCGCGCATCGGCCGCGCCGCGTCCGTGACGCCGTGCTTGTGCGCGAGCCTGAAGAAGAGTTCGAGGCCGGCGCGCATCTCCTCGTCCAGGTGGAAGCTGATGTTCTCGGTCAGGTACTCGCGCAGCTCCGCGCGGGTCAGGCCGAGTTCGCCCGAATACTCCGCGACGATCTCTTCGAGGCTCGCCAGCCCCTCGTCGCGCGCGGCGGCGAAATCGACCGCGCCCGCCTGCCCGGCGTCGCGCTCGCGCGCCATCCACATCGCGAAGACGAACCCGAGGCCCGTCCGCTCGCGCCACAGCGTGGCGAGATCGTGGACGACCAAACCTTCGCGCGCGAACGTCATCGCCGGGTCGCCGATGACGAGAGCGGCGTCGCGCCCGCCGAGCATCCGTGCCACGTCTGGCCGCGCGGTGGTCGTCTCCACGTCGCCCCCCAGGAATTCGCGGAAGAGGACGCGGACGAGCGCGGCCGAGGTGCGCGACGATTCGTCGAGCGCGACCGATTGCACCTCGCGCAGATCGTCCGTGCGCGTCACGAGCACCACACTCCGCACCGCCCTCCGCGCGCCGACGCAGACGCCGGGGACGACCACTAGATCGGGCTGGCGCTGGTACTCGATGATGGGCACGAGCGCCACGTCCGCTTCGCCGCGCGCGAGCATGTCTGCACAGCGCGCGGGCGCGGCGTCGGTCAGAAGCTCGACATCGCGCCTGTGTTTCCCGCGCGCGAAACTCCAGATGAGCGGCGCCGAGTTCAGGTAACTCGACGCCGCCACGCGCGGAACTTTTCGGCCGCCGCTCAAACTTTTACGCCCGCCCCCCGTTTCAATCGCGCGGCCGAAGACGCACGGCCGCGCGCCGATGCTAACGCACCGCGACCCGCCCTTCAAAACGCCGTCGCGCCCGCGCCCCGGCCGCGTTGACAGTCTCGGAGAGCACTCAGTACGATGCCGTGAATCGTGAGTCTGTAGAATGTGGGGGCCGAGTCAACCTTCGACGTTTCCCGCGCGGTCTATCACCCACTCGACGGCTTCTATTCGCGATTCACCTTTTAACGAAATGCCCATCTACGACATCAGCGTCCCCATCTCCGAGGAGACCCCGGTCTATTCGGGCGACCCCGGCGTCGAGATCGTGGCCCACGCTTCGATGGAGCGGGGCGACCCGGCCAACGTCTCGCTGCTGCGCCTCGGCGCGCACACCGGCACGCACGTTGACGCGCCGTCCCACTTCATACGCGGCGCGCAGCCCGTCTCCCTGCTCCCGCTCGAAGCGCTCCTCGGCCGCGCGCGCGTCGTCGAAATCCCGGCCGACGTGATGGCAATCGACGAGGGGCACGTCGGGGCACTCGTGCCGGCGGGCGCGGAGCGCGTGCTCTTCAAGACGCGCAACTCAGCGTTCTGGGCGGCCGAAGGTGACACGTTCCGCGAAGACTTCACCTACCTCACGCCCGCGGCGGCCCGCGCGCTCGCCGCTGGCGGCCTGCGACTCGTCGGCATCGACTACCTGTCGGTCGAGAAGTTCAAATCCGAGAACTTCGACGCGCACGTCGCGCTGCTCTCGCGCGGCGTCGTCATCGTCGAGGGACTGAACCTCGCCGACGTGCCGGAGGGGGAGTACGACCTCGCCTGCCTGCCCCTGAAAGTGACGGGCGGGGCCGGCGACGGCGCGCCGGCCCGCGCAGTCCTTCGGACGCTGGACTGATGACGAAGCCCGCCGACGAAACTCGAAGCGGCGCGCGCGAACGGTTCGCGGCCGAGCGTGAGCGCATGAGCCGCAACGCGATCCCGCGCCTCATCGAGCTGCTTGAGAGCGCCGACTTACGCACGCGCTTCCTCGCCGAGATGTGCCTGCGCGACGCCGCGAGCACCTGACTCACCTTCCGGCCTGCGGCTCCGCAGGCGGAACGCACGCGGGCCATCGACGAGTGGCGCGCGTGGTGGCGCGACAACCGGGAGACGTTCAAGAAGCGATGGCAGACAACCCCGAAAGATCAGGCGCCGCGAGATCGGCGGCGGCCAAGAAAGTAGATCAATTCACGGCCGTGCCGGCGGGCAGGGAGTTGGCCGGCTACCAGGAGCGCGTCTTCGAGATCGTCCGCCGCTGCCCCGCCGGGCGCGTGATGACCTACGGCCAGCTCGCGGGTTTTTTAGGCGAGGGCTACACGCCGCGCACCGTCGGCTTCGTGATGCACAACGCGGACGACACGGTTCCCTGGCACCGCGTCATCAACTCGCAGGGCGCGTGCTCGACCGGTAGAGTGCTGCTCCCTCCCGACAAGCAGCAGAAGCTGCTCGAAGCCGAGGGCGTCGAGTTCAACGCGAAGGGCCGCTGCGACCTCGCGCGCTACCGCTGGACGCCGGAAGAGTTCCGCGAGGCGGAAGAGGACGGCGACGTGCGCGGCGCGGGACAGGCGAGTCTCTTCGCCGACTGACACCTCTTCGCCGGCCGGACACCCCTTCGATAACCACAGGGGACGGAAGCAGGAGACGGAAGCATGAGCGACGAACGGTTGCAGGTACGCGCGCCTTACCCGATCAGCGGGCCGCGCTACTCGGTCTCCACGCAGATGGTGACGACCGCCTTCGAGCTGCCCGGCTACCGCGTCCGGCAGAGCCTCGGGGTCGTGCGCGGCATCGTCGTCCGCTCGCGCAACCTCTTCGTCAACATCGGCGCGGCCTTCCACATGATGGTCGGCGGCAACATCACCGCCTGGACCAACCTCTGCGAGGCCACGCGACGCGACGCCTTCGAGATCATGATCCAGCACGCGACCGAACTCGGGGCCAACGCCATCATCGGCGCGCGCTACGACGCCACCGAGATCGCCAGCGGCGCGACCGAAGTCCTCGCCTACGGCACGGCCGTCGTCGTCGAGCCGCTCGAAGGCACGGGGATTTACCAGTCGTGAGCGACACGGCCGAGTTGTCGGCGGAAGAGATGGCGCGGCTGCGTGAAGCCTTCGCGCTCGTCCCTTACGCGCGTCTGCTCGGCATCCGCGTCGCCCGGCTGGAACGCGGCGCTTCAGCCTTCTCCCTGGAAATCCGTCCCGAGCTGACGCGCATGGAGGGCATCGTTCACGGCGGCGCAATCGCCTCCCTGATGGACACGGCCTCTGCCTTCGCAGTCCTCTCGCTGCTCGGCCCCGGGGAGCAGACCGTCACGGTTGACCTGACCCTACACTTCCTCCGCCCCGTCAGCGGCGGGAGCGTCGAGGCCGCCGCGAAAGTCCTGCGCGCCGGCCGACGGGTCGTCACCGTCTCCATCGAAGCCCACGACGACGCCGGCCGCCTCGTCGCCTCCGCACTCACAACTTACCTGCGAAACTCCTAAGTCCTGCATTTTTTCAAGTTAGCCCTCTTTAGGCCGCTTCCTCGTCTTTTAGTTTTTCTGTCATTCTGACAGAAAAAATCGTGGACAAATTGAGTTAGTCCGTGCCAAAATATGTTTGTCATTGCCGCGGCGGCGGTGTCGGGCCTCTGGTCTCCTGTCAGTCATAACCTCCCTACAAGCGTCGGGCCGTCCCCTTAATGCTCTCGCTCTACCAATCCATCCTCGCACAGCACCCGCGCCAGTTGACGCCGGTGCGCTGCGCCGATCAGACCATCGCGCAGCTCCACCGCTATTTCGAGGATGTGGTGCTGGAGAACAACCTCGCCGCGCTGGTCGTCGAGGGCCTGCCGCTCAAGGCCGAGCGCACGCAGCGTTCGATGGAGCGCCTGCACGCCATCGGGCGCGCGGCCCGCCACGCCTTCTACTTCGTAGCGCCCGCCGACCCGCTGCACTCATACGATTTCAGCTCGGAAGACTCGACACGCGCGGCCGTCGCCGTCGAGCGCAGCGCCGCCGACGCGCGCGGCGAGCACTTCGTCATCATCGCCGACGCGCGTTTCTCCGCCCTGCTCGTCGCCCGCGGCGCCGAACGCGAGGCCGGGGAGGATTCAGAATCGTCGTCCGAGGACGAGGTCGTCTGGTCTTTCGAGCCGGACGTGGTCTATTCGGCGCTCGAATACCTGATGGCCCGCGTCAAGGCCGAGTGCGCGCGGCAGAAGAAGGACTTCGCGTCGGCCGTGCGCCGCTGCGTGCCGAAGGCCACGTCGCTTCAACTGACCGTCTCGGTGACGACGAAGCTCGCGCGCCTCCTGCAGGAGCAGGCCGCGCGCGAGGTCGCCGTCAACCGCATCGCCTCCGCCATCCGCGGCTCGCTCGAACTCCCGAGCATCCTGCAAACGACCGTCAACGAGGTCGGCCGCGCCCTGAACGCGCACCACTGCGCGCTGCACGTCGAGGGCGAACACGAGCAGCCGGACACCGTCAAGTTCTACAGCCGCGGCGACGGCGACGAGGACGAGCAGGCCGAGATGCTCAACGACCTGGACGCCTACCGCGCGCAGTTGCGCCGCATGCACATGGCCTACGTCCGCGACGGCCGGAAGGAGACGGCGAGCGCGCGCGACGAGGACGCGGAGCAGCGGCCCGTCGCGGTCGTCCCCTTCCTCTTCGGCAAGCGTTTCATGGGCGTGCTGATGGTGCGCGCCGACGCGCCGGGTCGCGTCTGGCACGACAACGAGATGCTGCTGCTCCACACGGTCGCAGATCAGGTGGCCGTCGCCGTACAGCACTCGCGCCTCTACGCGCAGCAGCAGCGGCTCGCGCTGACCGACTCGCTCACCGGCTGCCTCAACCGCCGCGCCTTCGAGTTGCAGTTGGAGCGCGACCTCAAGATCGCGACGCGCGCGCGCCAGCCCGTCTCCCTAATCATGCTCGACGTGGATCACTTCAAGCGCGTCAACGACGAGCACGGGCACGACGCGGGCGACGCCGCGCTGCGCTTCCTCTCCGACGTGCTGCGCGGCGAGCTGCGCGCCGTTGACACGGCCGCACGCTACGGCGGCGAGGAGTTCGCGGTGATCCTCCCGCAGGCCGCGCCCGAAGACGCGCGCGCCGTGGCCGAGCGCCTGCGCGCCCGCCTCGAAGCCACGGACGTGCCCGGCATCGGCCCCGTCACGGCCTCCTTCGGCGTCGCCACCTTCCCCGTCCACGCCGCCGCCCCGGCCGCGCTCGTCTCAATCGCCGACCAGGCCCTCTACGCCGCCAAGCGCGCGGGGCGCAACAGCGTCGCCGCGCCGCCCGAGCCGACCCTCGAACTCTGCGACGAGCTGTTCGACCTCCCCGAAGAACTAGCGCCGCCCGCCGCCGACGCTCCCGCCCTCCCGGCCGTCTAGCCTTCCGAAATTTCTTCTAAGAATCAGGGACCAGCGCGCCCCCCGCGGCCGCGTTTGGCTTTGTGCGCCTGAATCGCGCATCATAGGCGCGCACAGGTTTAGCCGAAGTCGAAACTGAAGCCGCGGCGCGTTTTGCGCGCGCCGCACCCGGCGATGGACGATCTCAGGAAGTTCGCCCGCTATTTTTACCCGTACAAGAAGCACCTCGCCGCGGGCGTGCTCTCCATCCTGGCGTCCACGTTGATCGGGCTGATGATCCCGTTCCTCGTCGGGCGCGCGGTGGACGAGCTGCGCGGCGGCGTGACGTGGGGCGTGCTCACGCGCTACGCGCTCGTCATCCTCGGCGTCTCGGCCGCGAGCGGCCTGTTCCTCTTCCTGCAACGCCGCATCCTCATCAACATGTCGCGCCACGTCGAGTACGACGTGCGCCGCGACTTCTACGCGCACCTCCAGCGGATGCCGCTCTCCTTCTTCCACCAGAACCGCATCGGCGATCTGATGGCGCGCGCGACGAACGACCTGGCCGCAGTCCGGCAACTGGCCGGGCCGATGATCATGTACACGATGCAGACCGTCTTCGTCGTCGTGATCATCCTCCCGCTGATGCTGCGGATCAGCGTGCGGCTGACGCTCCTGCTCTTCGTCACGATGCCGTTGGTCTCCCTGACCGTGAAATACTTCGGCCAGCAGGTTCACACGCGCTTCGAGAAGATTCAGGACTTTTTCGCGCAGATTTCCGCGCGCGCGCAGGAGAACTTCACGGGCGTGCGGGTGGTGCGGGCCTACGCGCAGGAGGACGCCGAGATCGCGGCCTTCAACCGGATGAACCGCGAGTACGCGGCGCGCAACATGAGTCTGGTGCGCGTCGAGGCTGCGATGCGGCCGCTCTTGCAATTCCTGATCGGCCTCGGCTACGTGCTCATCCTCGGCTACGGCGGCCTGCTCGCCGTGCGCGGGCAGATGACGGTCGGGCAGTTCACGGAGTTCAACCTGTACCTGACGCGCCTCATCTGGCCGCTCATCGCGCTCGGCTACGTCGTCAACCTCTACCAGCGTGGCACGGCGAGCTTGAAGCGCATGAACGCCATCCTCGCCGTCGAGCCGGCGATTGCCGACGCGCCCGGCGCGAGCGAGCGGCCCGCGATCCGCGGCCGGATCGAGTTCCGCGATCTGCGCTTCTCGCACAGCGAGCACCTGCCCGAAGTGCTCAAGGGGATCGATCTTGTGATCGAGGCGGGCCAAACCGTCGCCTTCGTCGGCCGCACGGGCACGGGCAAGTCAACGCTGATGAACTTCATCCCGCGGCTGCTCGACCCGCCGCCCGGAACCGTCTTCGTTGACGGAGTGGACGTGCGCGACTACCCGCTCGCGCAGTTGCGCGGCTCAATCGGCTACGTGCCGCAGGAGACTTTCCTCTTCAGCGACACGCTCGCCGAGAACATCGCCTTCGGCGTCGAGCGGGCGGAGCGCGCGGATGTCGAGTGGGCCGCCGAGATCGCCGGCCTCGCCGACGACGTGCGCGGCTTCCCCGACGGCTTCGACACGATGGTCGGCGAGCGCGGCATCACGCTCTCCGGCGGGCAGAAGCAGCGCACGGCCATCGCCCGCGCCGTCATGCGCCAGCCGCGCATACTCATCCTCGACGACGCGCTCTCTTCCGTTGACACCTACACCGAAGAGAAAATCCTCGGCCGCCTCCGCGGCGTGATGCGCGAGCGCACCTCGCTCATCGTCTCGCACCGCATCTCGACCGTCCGCGACGCAGACCTGATCTGCGTCCTCGAAGAGGGCCGCGTCGTAGAGCGCGGCACGCACACTGAGCTGCTCGCGCACGGCGGCGAGTACGCCGCGCTCTACGAGCGGCAACTGCTCGAAGAAGAGTTGGCGGCGAGCTGAATCAGCGAGGGCCTGAAATGATGAACGGAAGACCCGCAAGACCGCTCGGCGAGGCGCGCCGCCGCGGACTGCTGCTCGTCTGGGGCGCGCAGTTGATGTCGCTCGTGATCTTCCTGCTGATCACGAGGCTCGTCGAAATCCCGGTTGGAGCGGGCGACGACAACAGCGTGCTCCTGCTCGTGCTCGGTATGACGGGCGTGACGGCCTTCGGGCTGTCGTTCGCAGTCCGCGCCAAGCTGCTCTCGCAGTCGGTCGTGCAGAACCGGCCCGATCTCGCCACGACGGCCTACGTCCTCGCCTTCGCCCTGTGCGAGACGCCCGCGCTCTTCGGCCTCGTCGCCCACTTCGTCACGGGCGCGCGTGAGTCGCTCTACTTCTTCATCCCGGCGGCGCTCGGCCTGCTGCTCCACTTCCCGCGCCGCGAACACTTCACAGACCCGCCGCCCGCCGGCGCGGGCTTCACCGACGCGGCGTAAAACTTTCGGGCGAATTTCCGGGACGAACAAGCATGGCGGCGGCGGTCAAACAGTTCCACGAAGAGGAGGCCATCGGCAAGGCCTACGACACGCAGCTCGCGCGCCGGCTGCTCGGCTACCTGCGCCCGTACCTGCGCCTGCTCGCGCCCGCGCTCCTGCTCACGCTCACCCTGAACGGCCTGAACGTCCTGCAACCGAAGTTCACGCAGTGGGCGATTGACTGGCACATCATCCCCGCGAAGGACGGCGCGTCGCCCTTCGACGCGGCCTTCGGCGGCCTCCTCTGGCTCGCCGCCGCCGCGCTCGTCGTGCGCCTGCTCGTCTTCCTCTTCGCCTACGCGCAGTCCGTGCTGCTGAACACCGTGGGCCAGCACGTGATGTACGACCTGCGCAGCGAGCTGTACCAGAAGTTGCAGCGGCAGGAGGTGGCCTACTTCGACCGCAACCCCGTGGGACGCGTGATGACGCGGCTCACTTCGGACGTTGACGCGCTGAACGAGCTGTTCACCGCGGGCGTGACGGAAGTGCTCGGCGATATCGTCGTAATCGGGGCCATCGTCGGCATCATGCTCTGGATGGACTGGCGGCTGACGCTCGCCACGCTCGTCACCGTCCCGCTGCTGTTCGCCGCCACCACCTGGTTCCGCAAGCACGCGCGCCGCGGCTACGACTTGGTGCGCACGCGCCTCGCGCGCATCAACTCGTTTTTGCAGGAGCACCTGTCGGGCGCGCAGACCGTCCAGATTTTCAACCGCGAACGAAAATCGCGCGAGCAGTTCCACGAGCTGAACGACTCGTACCGGCGCGCGAACGTCGAGACGATCTTCTACTACGCCGTCTTCTTCCCGCTCGTCGATCTGATCGGCGCGGTCGGCATCGCCCTGGTCATCTGGTACGGCGGCTACCGGGCCATGCAGACTGACGGCGCGCAGTCCGCGCTCACGCTCGGCGCGCTCGTCGCCTTCATCCAGTACTCGCAGGCCCTCTTCCAGCCGATCCGCGATCTCTCGGACAAGTACAACGTCCTCCAGGCCGCGATGGTCGCCTCGCACCGCATCTTCCGCACGCTCGACCTGCCCGTCGCGATCCTCCCGCCCGCAGAGCCACGGCGCGCGGGCCGCGCGCAGGGGCGCATCGAGTTCCAGAACGTCTGGTTCGCTTACAAAGAGGAAGACTGGGTGCTGAAAGACGTGTCCTTCACCGTCGAGCCGGGCCAGTCGGTCGCGCTCGTCGGACACACGGGATCGGGCAAGACGACCATCACGAACCTCCTCATGCGTTTCTACGACGTGCAACGGGGGCGTGTCCTCCTGGACGGCGTGGACGTGCGCGACTGGGACTTGCGCGCGCTTCGCGAGAACTTCGCCGTCGTCTTGCAGGACGTTTTCCTGTTCAGCGGGACGATTGAGGGGAACATCCGCCTCGGCCGCGAGGACATCACGGCGGAGCGCGTGCGCTGGGCCGCGCGGGAGGTGAGGGCGGATCGCTTCGTCGAGCGGCTGCCGGGCGAGTTTCAGTCGGAGGTGCGCGAGCGCGGTGCGGGGCTGTCGGTAGGGCAGAAGCAGCTCGTCAGCTTCGCCCGCGCGCTGGCCTTCGATCCGGCGCTGCTCATTCTGGATGAGGCGACCAGTTCCATCGACACCGAGACCGAACAGCTCATCCAGCAGGCCATCGAGCGCGTCATGCGCGACCGCACCTCAATCGTCGTCGCGCACCGGCTTTCGACCGTCCAGCGCGCCGACAAGATCGTCGTCCTCCACCACGGCGAAATCCGCGAGATGGGCACGCACCAGGAACTGCTCGCCCGCCGCGGCCTCTACTGGCGTCTCTACCGCCTTCAGTACGCCGACGGCTCGCGCGACGACGACGGCCCGACGACCGGCGACCTCGTCGGCGGCCACTTGCAGGCAGGAGATTAAGGAAGAAGGCAGTAGGCGGAAGGCGGTAGGCAGTCAGGAACAGAGCTTGAGCGTGCCCTGTCTTGACTGCCTACCGCCTTCCGCCTACTGCCTTCTGCTTTTTCGCTCGGCGGCGAGTAGTTCGGTCGTGCGGTCGGTCACGGAGGGGACAGGCTCGAAGTGAGATTCGGGCAGCAGCTTCGAGGTCGCCGCCCCGCCTTCCAGTTGCTTCTCGGCGTCGGGCGTGACACCGCGCGCGGCCAGCGACTCGTTCAGCGTCTCGCGGTAGAAGACGAGCGCCAGCGCGGCGGCTGCGGCGAGGATGAAGGCGAGGAGGAGACCCCCTTGTAGAAATTGGCCCTTGTTGATGATGATCTTGATGATGATCATCGCCACCAGCGAGACGACGAAGACGGACGCGGCCGTCAGGCCAATGCCGACGAGCAGCCGCTCGACGCCGCGCTTGCGTTGTAGCAGCCGCGCCACCTCCTCGGGCGTGGAGGCCGCGAGCACGCCGGCCGGCAGTTGCTCCGAGATCAGCCCCGCCAGCTTCTCCACGCTCAGCCCGCACGCGCGGCAGTATTTTTGTCCCTCCTCGGTCTTCGTCCCGCAGTTCGGGCAAAACATTCGACCCTCCCGTATGGCAGAAGGCAGAGAGCACTAAAGACGAGTTGAACCTCACCCCGTCTCGACCGCCTTCCGCCCCCCGCCCGCTCACACCTCTTTCTTGATCCGTTTCCGTTCTGCGGCGAGGAGTTCGGTCGTGCGGTCGGTGACGCTCGACGCCGGCTCGAAGCTTGATTCGGGGAGCAGCTTCGAGGTCTCCGCCGCCGCTTCGAGCGCCTTCTCCGAGTCGGCGGGCACGCCGCGCGCGGACAGCGACTTCTTCAACGACTCGCGGTAGAAGGCGAGGGCCAGCGCGGCGAGGCCCGCGACGGTGAAGGCCAGGAGGACGGCGTCCTCGATGATCCCGGCCTGCTCGACGGCCTGCCTGAAGAAGACGACCGCGACGACGGCGAGGAGGAAGCCCGCCGCGACGCCCGCGCCGATGCCGTTGAGCCAGCGCTCCACGTAGCGCTTGCGCCGGAGAAGCCGCGCAACCTCCTCGGGCGACGCGCGTTCGGGCGCGCCCGCGGGCGGCTGTTGCTCCGAGACTATCCCCGCGACCTTGCTCAGGCCGAGGCCGCACGCGCGACAGTACCTCTGCCCCGCCTCAATCGTCTTCCCGCAGCTCGGGCAAAACATGTGGCCCTCCAACTCTGCGCAGCCGGCTTAGTTTACGAGTCCGCGCGGGCCGGGGTTTCGGAGATCGGTCGGACGTAGTAACGGAGCGGCCGTCGCGCATGGCAGGCGACGGCCGCTCGGCCACCCCGCTTTCAGGCGGGCAGAGATTCACAGCCTAGTTGTCGCCGCCGGGCGGCGCTGTAGCCGGTTGCGTTGCGGGCGCGGGCGACGGCGCGGGCCGCGCGTTCTGTTCGGCGCGCGGCTTGATCGGGGTGAAGGCGTTGAAGGCGTTGAGAATCTGCAAGTACATCTGCGTCTCGCGCGGGATGAGCGTGCGCCAGGCCGTGCCCCCGCGGCGTATGTAGGAGGCGAGGCGCGCGGGGTTCGAGTTGTAGCCGGCGGCGATCAGCTCGTCGCGCGAGGCCTGGCCCGCGGCGCGCGCGGCCGAGATGTCGGCGTTGAGGTTCAGGTCGCTCCAGGTGTCGCGGATGTAGAGCAGCATCGCTTCGAGCGCGTTGCCGTGGTTTCGCATCCCGGCGACGAAGTCGGGGTTCAGGCCGACGGCCGGGTAGCGCTGGCGCAGGAACGCGTAGGTCGGCGCGATCATCTGCACCATGCCGCCCGCGCCCGCGGAGGAGACCGAGTAGCGGTAAGTGTCCAACTCGTTCAGGGCGTAGAGCGCGTACACCTCTTCGAGGAGCTGTCGGCGCGGCTCGCGCAGGAAGCGCGTGTGATCTATGTGCTCGACGATGCACAGGCGCTCGGCCATGTCGAGCACCTCCGGCCCCATGTACTGGCCCTTGTCCCTGAGCCGCCTCGCCGCGAGATCGACCATCGTGCGGACGTAAGTTTGTCCCTGCTTGACGAGGTCGGGCGTGATGAGCGCCGGGTGCGCGGAGGTGTAATAGGCCGTCTCGCGGTAGCGTCCGAACTTTTCAATCGGGTATTCGACGAGCAGCGGCGCGAACTGGCGGCCGGTGAGATCGGAGATGACGACGGCCGTGTTGACGTAGTTGGGCCGAACTATTCGGACGCGCAGCGGCGTGCCGAGCGTCGAGTAGAGCGTGACCTCGGAGTGCTGCCGCAGGAAGGTCGCTTTGGGGAGCGTGACGAGGTGGACTTTTGAATCTTCCGGGTCGAGCGCGGCGAGTGTGACGAAGGTGAGCGACGGGAGCGCCGTCGGGCTGACGCGCGTGCGCAGGGCGCGCAGGGCCTCCTCGCGGTGCTCGCGCACCTTGTTCGGCGCGATGGGCTTCGCCGGCTGCAACGCGAGGAAGGGCGCAGGCGTGGCGGTCGGCACGACGACCGGCGCGGCGGGAGTCTGCGCGGGCGCGTCGTCCGTCGGCTGCGACTGCGAGGGCGCGGGGTTCGCCGCGGGCATCGGCGGCTGGGCCTGCGGCGCGGGGGTTGGGGCGGGCTGTTGCCGCGCGGGGACGGGCTGCGGCGCGGGCGTCGTCGCCGGCTGCGCCGGCTGTTGCGACGGCGCGGCTGTCGGGACGGTGCGCGGGCGCGTGTCGGACGACTGGGCGGCCTGCGCCCCCGCGGCGGGGGCGCACAACAACAGCAACAGGACTGCGCTTGTTCTCATCTTCCGAAATCCTTCTTACGGCAAGGTGGGAGGGGAGCCGCAGCCTTAAGATTCTTACGCGAGGGCCGAGGTTGTCAACGGTTGTCAACGCCCCTTCGGCGCGGGGGGCGTTCTTAAACTTCCGCGAGGCTCCCGGCGACTGCGGACGCGGCCGAGGCGGCCATGTCCCGCAGCGCGCCGGCCGCGCGCATCATGCGGAAGCGCGCGGCGAGCATGAAGCCCACGTCCATGCCGAGCGTCGTGTCGAGTTGCCACAGCTCCGCGGAGAGTGAGCGCGTCGAGGCGCGCTCCAAGGCGGGCTGTAGCTCCGAGGCCAGCGACTCCATCCCCTCGACGAGGATCAGCTCAAGCTCGCGGCCCGCCTGCGTGCGGCGTCGCGCGAACTCGCGCAGGCGCTGCCGCGCGTCGTCCTGAATCTTCGCGGTCGAGACGACGACGAGGTGAGCCGCCTCCGCGTGCGCCAGCTCTTCCAGAGCGCGGCGCGCGTTCGCGCCCGCCCAGTCGCCGTCGCGGGCGAGCAGGAAAAACGCCTCGCCCGCGACGTTCGCCATCATCTGCACGTCGCCCTCGGCCGTCGTCTGCCGCGCGGCGATCTGCGCGTCGGGAACGCCGAGCTTCGTGAGCACGGTGCGCAGGTGCGTCGTCAGCCACGAGGCGTCTTGCAGGAGCGTGGCGACGAGCGACGTGGGCACGATGATCTCTTCGGCCCGCTCGTCGGCGATTGACGCGCCGCACTCGGAGCAGATCGCGCCGACGAGCACGGAGAGCGCGTCGGGCGAAGGCAGCCGGAAGAGCGCGCGGCCGTCCTTGCGGCAGCTCACAAGAATCTCGCGGCGGATCAAACCTGACTCGGAAAACTTGCCGAGCAGCGATTCGGGGACGGCGTCCGCCTCGCCGCCGGTCGGAATCGCGGCCCCGCGACCCTCCTGGTGCGCCTCGTGGAGGCGGCGCAGAGCGCGCCGCGCCTCGCCGTCTTCGAGCAGGCCGGAGCTGCGCAGCCACCCTTCGACCATCTCGCCGCGCGACGCGAAGAGCGGGGCCTCGTCCTGCGCGGCGGCGAAGCGGCGGAAGCCCTCCGGCACGCGCGGCTCCGCGTCTTCCCACTCGAACAGACGGCCGCCCGCGCCGTTCTCGCCCTCGCCTTCGGCGCGCACGAGGCCGCCGCGCGACTCCGCGAGCGCGTCGCTCACGCTGCGGCAGAAGGCTTCGAGCTTTTCCCGCGCGGCGGAGGTGTCGGGTTCATAGACGATCCCTGCTCGCAAGGCCCGCTGTTCGCCCTCGCCGTCCGTGAAGATCAGAAAGTGCGCGTGGTCGTCCGCGCAGAAGAGTTCGCCGCGCACGTAAGGCGTGTCGCCCTCTATCTCGGTGCGCGCCGCGACCGCGCTCTCCATGTCGTGCGCGCGGTTCGCGCCCTCAAGCGCCAGCTCGTACAGGTGCAGCCGGGCCGAGCGGACGAGCGGCACGAGGCCCCGACCCTGCAACTTCTCCAACAGCAGCGTCCGCGTCGCGCCGTCAACGTGCTGGTTCAGCGTCCTCGTTTCGACGAATAACATGAATGAAAACTCCTCGCTTCACGCGGGCGAATCCTATCACGGGCAACCAGGGCGCGTGGAAAAATTTCTTAGCCTTTCCAACCGATATCGGGCAGTAATACCCCCACATTCCGTCCGCGGGCGTACTAACTCTTCACACATCGGTCAGGATGAACCGATTCGCGCACCCTATTGTGGTTCTTTTCCGTTCGGACGAATTTAAGTGCACGCGCCCTGTCACAAAACAGTCACATTGCCGCTTGTTCAGTCCTATGCCGAGTCTGTAAGATGCTTTTGCTGCACAAATTGCAGCTACCCTCACTTCCGGTAATACCCCTAAAGCAGTACGACAGTTTGGAAGAAGGAGCAGACGTTCCCCGTCTATGTTTGTGCAGAAAAGTTTCCCCCTCGCGCTGGCCGTGTGCTTCGCACTCGTGCTAACGACCGCGACCGCTGCCAACGCGCAGACAGACCCCGCCCGCCCGCGCCAGGTCACACAGACAGTCCAGCCCGACGGCACAGCCCGGCTTGAGACTGACGTCTACCTCGTCTCCGAGGCCGCCTCGCCCAGCGTCGAGATCGCGAAGCCTTTGGCGAAGCCGCTGACGACGACCGTCGCGCCGCGGCCCTTCCGCCTGAACCACCTGCTGATGACGGCCATCGAGGATCGCCTCGGCGCGCCCTACGTCCTCGGAACCGAGGGGCCGTACCGCTTCGACTGCTCCGGCTTCGTCTGGAGCGTCTTCCAGGAGGCCGGCGTCCACTTCGAGCGCACCAGCGCGCGCCACTTCTGGTCGCAGTTCCAGCCCGCCGAGGGCGACGACCGCTACCAGTTCGGCACGCTCGTCTTCTTCAACAACCTCGGCCACGTCGGCATCGTCGCCGACGAGAACGGCTTCTATCACGCCTCGTCGAGCAAGGGCGTCACCTACTCGACCTTCGACGGCTACTGGGGCAAGCGCATCACCGGCTTCCGCCGCATACCCGTCCCCCCGACCCTCACGGCCGAGTAGTACGACCGGGACGCCGAAAGAAAACGAGGGCCGCCGCTCAACCGAATTGAGCGGCGGCCCCACACTTTTTCGGACGCCTGGTCTTCCTGCGGCCGGCGCTTCGGCCGACCCGGTTAACGCGCGCCCACTCTCAATCGCGGCTCACTTGAACTTGCCGGCGACGAAGCCCGCGCGCTGTTCGTGCTCGCGCGACTCCCAGACGCAGATGATCTTCTCGACCGCCACGTAGCACAACTGCTCTTCCTCGTCCTTCAGGTAGAGCACGTCGCCCTCCAACTGCAAGACCTCGCCCCGCAGCGACGCCCCGCCGCCGCAGTAAACGTCCAGCCTGCGCCCGATCATCTTTGACAATAGTTCCCGCATCACTCACCTCTCACAAAAGACAGAATCCAGAAGCCAGAAGTCGGGGGTGGGAATAAAGAGGGGCCTCGGCCATTCATTCGGGATTCTGGATCCTGACTCCCGACTTCTTCCTCTTATCCCTCATCACTTCTTTTTCTCCGGCGTCCACTCCCAGACGCGCTCGCCCGAGCTGCGATCCGCGTTCTCGACCTTCTTCGTCTGGCGGAAGGTGATCTGCACGAGCGGCAGGGTGTTGTCGTCCGCCTGCTGCCGACGCTCGAACTGGATCAGATCGTAATAGACGCACCGCGCGCGGTCGGGGTACTCGCGGCAGACGTTCGGCCGCGAAAGGTAGATCGTGCAGTTGCGCTTGACGGGATCGAGGAACTGGCACGACTCGCCGAGCACGGGGTCGGGCGTGCGCTTGAGCACCCGCTCCTTCTCCCAATTCGTCGTGTAGCGCCGGTAGGCCGTCTCGTAGGAGACGCCGAAGTGCTTCGCCAGCCGGTTGATGTCGCGCTTCGTCACCTGCACGCGCTCGTAGATGGCGCAGCAGTAGCCGGGGCACTTCGCGCAGTCGAAATAGACCCGCGGCTGATCGTCGGTGACGGTCTGTTTCGCCATAACCACTCAAGTGATGAGTGATGAGTAATGAGTGGGAAGAAGCTGTTAGCCGTTAGCCGTTAGCCGGAAAGTTGTCTTAACTCATCACTCATTACTCATCACTCATCACTTTTATCGCCTTTCAGATTTCTCGTACTCCGCGAGCAGCAAATTCATCAGCTCGTCGCGGCGGTCGTAGAGCCGCTTGAGTTCGCGCGGCTCGTGGCGCGCGAGCGCGTAGGCGGTCAGGAGCGGGAGCGCGACGGTCGAGTCCACGTAGCAGACGACGGCGTCGGGCAGCCGGTCTGGATCGACCTTGCCCCAGGAGACCGCCTCGCCGGGCGTTGCGCCCGAAAGTCCGCCGGTGTCGGGGCGCGCGTCCGTCACCTGCAAAAAGTAATCGTGGCCGCGCTCGTCTATGCCGAGCACTTCCTGAATCTGCGGCTCGGTCTGGAGCATGAAGTTTTTCGGACTGCCGCCGCCGAGGATAAAGACGGCCGACTTGCCGCCGTGCTTCTTGCCGCGATCACCTCTCCCATGAATCGCGCCTCGCTTGGCCGCGAGGACGATTGATGCGGTCTCGTTCACGTCGAGCGACGGGTCGAAGGCGAGCTTGTTGCCCTGGATGGCCTTCGCCGCGACGTTCATGCCGATTGACGAGTCGCCCGGGCTGGAAGTGTAAACCGGCACGCCGAACTCGTAGGCCGCCGCCAGCAGCGACTTGTTCTCAAGCCCGAGCGTGCGCTCGCGCTCGCGCACGTATTTGCCGCACAGGTAATGAAACTCGGCCGTGGACATCGGCCGCTGGAACTCGTCGCCTTCGATCAGGCGGCGGAAGAAGGCGTCCGTGTCGAGCAGCACCGAGTAGTCGAAGAAGATGTCGTAGATGCGGACGACCTCCTCCTCGCGCAAGACCACGTCTGAGATTTGCGCGCTGCCCTGGTGGAGCGAGAGGCCGATGCCGAAGTGCGCGTCGTGGTAAAGGTTCGCGCCCGTCGTGATGATCCAGTCCACGAAGCCGGCGCGCAGGAGCGGGATGAGCGCGGAGATTCCGAGTCCGGCCGGAGTTAGCGCGCCCGTGATCGAGAGGCCGACCGTCACGTCCGGCTCAAGCATCTTCCTGGTGAAGAGCTGGCACGCTTCGCGCAGACGCCCCGCGTTGTAGGCGAGGAACGTCTCGTCGATCAACTCCGCGACCGCTTCGCCCCCCGTGATCGCCCGCGGGTCGATGCGCCGGCCCGACAGGAACTTGCTCCGCTTCTTCGGCATGAAGGCTACTATAAACGATGAATGAGGAATGATGAACTGAATACTTTTCTGCCGCCCGCCCTACTCCGTCCCGGCGACCTTTTCCTCGGCGCGGCGCAGGCTGAGGCGGTTGATGCGGCGCTCGTCGGACTCTAAGACTTCAACGTCGAGGCCGCGGAAGGTGAGCCGCTCGCCGGGGCGCGGGACGTGACCCAGCTCGTTGATGACGAGGCCGGCGATGGTCGTGAAGTCGTCGTCCTCGATCTCCATGCGGAAGAGCTGTTCGATCTTGCCGACCTCGGTCGAGCCTAAGACCTCGTAGTGGCCCTCGCCCGACTCGATGATCTGCACGATCTCCTCGGCCGCCGTGTCCTCGTCCTCGATCTCGCCGACGATCTCTTCGAGGATGTCCTCGACCGTCACCAGCCCGGCCACGCCGCCGTACTCGTCGATCACCATCGCGAGCTGCACGTGCGACTTCTGCATCTCCTCCAGGAGATCGGCGACGGGCTTCGTCTCCGGCACGAAATAAGCGGGCCGCAGGAGCGGCGTCACGGGATCGCCCTCGCGCCCCTCGGCCCAGCACTGTAAAAGATCGCGGACGTAGATGACGCCCTCGACGTTGTCGATCTGCTCGCGATAGACGGGTAGGCGGGAGTACTTCGACTCGACGACGCAGTCGCGCGCCTCGCGGACGGTCGCCGTGTGCGGGAGGGCGACGATGTCCGTGCGCGGCGTCATCACCTCGTTGACGAGCGTGTCGCCGAACTCGACGATGGAGTGGATCAGCTCGCCCTCCTCCTCCTCGATGATCCCTTCCTCCTCGCCCACGTCGATGAGCGCCTGGAGGTGGTCGCCGTTGTCGTCCTCCTCTTCCTCCGCGTGCCCTTCGGACTGCTGCTCGGCGCGGCGCGCGCGTGGCGGCGTGCTGTGCCACGTGAAGGCGACGAGCGTCAGCGGCCGGTAGAACGGGCGGAGGACGGGCAGCAGCCGACGGAGCGTCGCCTCGGGCCGGCGCGACGCGACGAGGCGCGGGACGACCTGCCGCGCCAGCGCCGTCAGTGCGAGCGCCGCGACCGCCGAGACGAGGAGCAGCCCGGCCTCGGAGGTCTCCTCCCAGCCGGGCCGCTCCTGAATCAGATCGAGCGTGACGAAGGCGACTAGAACTGACGAGCCGACGACGAGGGCGAGGATGGCGACCGTCAGCGTCTGACGGAAGCGCGTGCGGTTTTCGAGAATCTCGACGAGGAACGCGGCGGCGGGCGTGGCCGGCGCTTCCTCGGCGTCGCCCATCATCCGCCGTAACCCCACGTCGCTCAGCTCGCCGAACGCCGTCTCCACCAGCGACAGGAACGTCAGCAGTGCGAGCAGCACGAGGGCTATCGCTATCTCAAGTTGCATAAAGAAGCTGTTAGCTATTAGCCGCTAGCTGTTAGCTAAAGCGGTTGCTTCGGCCGTCAGTTGATAGCTCATAACTGCCTGGTCTTGCCAACAGCTAATCGCTAACGGCTCTTGAATCAAATCCCCAGCCGGCGGCGCAGGCGGAGTTCGAGCCGGTTCATCTCGCCCGCATCGGTCTCGTGGTCGTAGCCGCACAGGTGCAGCAGGCCGTGGAGGATTAACTGCTCGACCTCGTTCTCGAACGACAGCCCGTGCTCGCGGGCCTGCCGCGCCGCCTGCTCGACCGAGATGACCACGTCTCCCAGCGTCGCACCCGCCTCTCTCTCAAACTCGTCCTGCTCGGCCGGGAACGACAGCACGTCGGTCGTCCCGCGCTTCCCGCGCCAGCGACGATTCAACTCCCGCATCGCCCGATCCGAGACGAAAGCCACGGTCGCCCCCGCCCCTTTGTTCGGCACGACCTTCAAGGCCCTCTCCGCGAAGGCCCGCCAGTGCCCCTCGTCCACGGCCACACGCCGCTGCCGGTTCACAACTTCGATCATAAAGAACCGTAAACCGTGACGGGTGACGGGCAAAACCGTCTCCCGCCTGTCACCTGTCACGGTTTACTTGTCACGGCTTCTCACATCGCGTTCTTGCTCGTGTGCTCCTCGTAGGCGCGGATGATCATCTGGACGAGGCGGTGGCGCACCACGTCGCGGTCGGTGAAATAGACGAACTCTATCCCTTCGACCTTCGAGAGCACGCGCTCGGCCTCGACCAGCCCGCTGCGCTTGCCCGTGGGCAGATCGATCTGCGTCACGTCGCCCGTGATGACGGCCTTCGAGCCGAAGCCGATGCGCGTCAGCGCCATCTTCATCTGCTCGCCCGTCGTGTTCTGCGCCTCGTCCAGGATGATGAAGGCGTCCTGCAACGTACGCCCCCGCATGAAGGCCAGCGGCGCGACTTCGATGATGCGCTTCTCCAAAAGTTTCGTCACGCGCTCCGGATCCATCAGGTCGAAGAGCGCGTCGTAGAGCGGGCGCAGGTACGGATCGACCTTCTCCTGCAAGTCGCCGGGCAGGAAGCCGAGCCGCTCGCCCGCCTCGACCGCCGGGCGCGCGAGCACGATGCGGCTCACCTGCTTCTGGATGAGGGCCTGCACGGCCATCGCCACGGCGAGGTACGTTTTTCCAGTGCCCGCGACGCCTATTCCGAACACGACATCGTTGTTTTGGATGGCCTCGATGTAGCGGCGCTGGTTCGCCGACTTGGGGGCGACCTGTTTTTTGCCGGAGGGGTTGAAGCGGGCCTTCGTGAAATAGTCACGCAGGGTGTAGGCGCGATCCTCTGCGATCTGCGCGAAGGCCTCGCGCAGCTCCTTGTCGGTGAAGCTCTTGCCCTCGGCGAAGAGGGCGGCGAAGTCTTCGAGGATGCGCTCGACCGTCGCCACGTCCTTCGGGTCGCCGTCCACCGAGAGGTCTTGCCCGCGGGCGTTGACGCGCACGTCGAGGAGGGATTCGAGGTGTTTGATGTTCTGGTCGTGGACGCCGAAGAGCGTCTCGATGCCTCTGGGCGGTAGTTCTATTTTCTTCAAAAGGGCGAAGCGTCTCCTTGTGGTGCTATGCGCGGGCGGGCGGGAGCGGTGGGTTGGCCTCTGTAGTCATCGGCGGGGAAAACGCTACTACAGCGCATTTCTCGTGTCAACGCGCATTTCCCCGCCCCGCCCCTGCCCGGCCCACCGCCTTGACACGCGCGCGGCGCGTACCTATACTCTGCCCTTTGCGCGAGGGGCGCGGCTTAAGACAGTAAGCCCCGGCGCGAATCTTTGGCGGAGTCACGGACAGTTTTTCACGGAGTTTTTGCAGATGCCGAATCACAAATCAGCCGAGAAGCGGCAGCGACAGAACGAGAAGCGCCGCGAGATCAACCGCAGCAACCGCAGCCGCCTCCGCACGGAGATCAAGCGCCTGCGTGCCGCGCTCGCGAGCGGCGACAAGGATGCCGTGCAGGAGGTTTACGTTGCGACCGTCTCGGCCATCGACAAGTCGGTAAACAAGGGCGTGCTGCACCGTAACGCGGCGGCGCGCTACAAGTCGCGGCTGACGGCGCGCGTCAACGGGCTGGGCGCGAAGTAGCGGACAGAAACAACATTTTTCGAGCGTCGGGGCGGGCCGAAAGAGTTTCGGTTCGCCCCGACGCTTTTTGCTTCGCGGGCCCTGTTCCGGCCCGCGCGGTGAGACGTGATGAGCGACGAAACGACTGGAGTGAGCGGCCACGTCGGCGACGAGATCGAGCGGCTGGCCGAAGAGTTCGAGGAATGCACCGTTACGAAGTTCGGGCACGCGGAGCACCTGACAATCGCGCTCTGGCACCTGTCGCGGCTGCCCGAGGCCGAGGCGCGCGAGCGCGTGAGCGCCGGCCTGCGCAGGCTCTCCGCACTCGATAACGACGGGCGTTATAACGAGACACTAACCCTCTTCTGGCTCAGGGCCGTGACCGCCTTTCTGAGAGACACGGACTCAGACCTGCCGCTGCCCGTTCTGCGCGCACGACTCGCCGCCCGTTACGCAGACCCGCGCCTCGTCTTCAACTACTACAGCCCTCAACTTCTCAACTCGCAGGAGGCGAAAACGGCGTGGGTCGAGCCGGACTTGAGGCGGCTGGATTTTTGAAATTCGCTGACTGTTAATCAGGACGAGAGTTCACAGACGAGCAGTTCGAGTTGGAGGCGGGAGCCGCGGTCGCCGCCTCCGCCGAGTGAGGTCTTGATGGCGAGGTCGGCGGCGGCGATGCGCCGGATGCGGCGCGCGAGTTGGTCAGAGTCGGCGCGGCGCGCGGTGGCGAGGAAGTCCTCACGCTTGCTGAACGGCATGTTGACGAGGCGGAACACCTCCTCCTTCGGCCGGCCCTGCGCCATCAGCTCCTTGACGAGGGCGAGGCGGCGGAAGTTCGAGGCGATGAGGCCGATGAGCATCAGCGGCTCCGCGCCGTCGTCGAGCAGTTTGCGCAGCAGCGAGAGCGCGCCGCGGCGGTCGCGCGCGACGAGCCGGTCCGTCAATTCAAAATTCGAGTGCTCGCGCGAGCGGCCCACGAGCGCGCCGACCAGCTCCATCGTGACGCGCCCCTCAGGCAGCGCGGCCGTCGCGAGCTTTTCCAGCTCGTTCTTGAGCTGCCGCGCGCCCGTGCCGACGAGGCCGACGATGTACGAGATCACGCGCTCGTCCGCGTCGGCCTTCAGCTTCCTGAGCTGATCGCGCGCCCACTGCCGCGCCTCGGCGTCAGTCATCGCGGCGAACTCGACCGAGACGCACGAGTCGATGAGAGTCTTCGAGAGCTTGCGGCGCTTGTCCAGATCGTCGGCGACGAAGATCACGACGGCCGACTCGGCGGGCCGCGCGAGGTAACGCATCAGCGCGCCCTCGTCGGCCTCGCGCAGCTTCGCGAAGTCCGACACGCGCACCACGCGCCGCCCGCCCATCATCGGCA
Organism: Pyrinomonadaceae bacterium; assembly: GCA_035295985.1. Taxonomy (GTDB): domain Bacteria; phylum Acidobacteriota; class Blastocatellia; order Pyrinomonadales; family Pyrinomonadaceae; genus JAIVGV01. The sequence continues at coordinate 30,453 of DATHBT010000370.1, forward strand.
ACTGCTCGGCCGCCGCGATGGCCTGCTGCACGTCGCCCGCCGCCAGGCTGAACGCCGCCTCGTTGAACTCGCGCAGCGGCGCGTCTTTGAGCGCCACGTCGGCGATCCCGCGCGCCGCCGTCTCGCGCAGAAAGTCCTCCGGCCCGTGGAGCAGGTAGAGCGGCGCGAGCCGCCCCTGCTTCAAGTCCTGCTCCAGCTTCTGCCGCGTCGTCGCGCTCATTCCTTCTCGTTCACGCCGAAGCCGTTGACGAGCGTTGAGACCAAATCCTCGGCGAATTTTCTGGCGATGCGCATCACGGCCGGGTCCTCCTCGTTGAAGAAGGTGCGCGGGTCGTTGGCGAATTCGAACTCGCCCTTATAGACGTAGTTCTGGTTGTCGTAGAGGACGCGGTTGTTGGCCTGATCCCTGAGCGTCACCGCGCCGACGACCGTCACCTCGAAGATGCGCGCGCGCCCGCGGTCGTCGAGGAGCACGCCGCCGAAATAGAACTCCTTGATCAGGCCGTCAACGACCACGTCCGCGCCCTCGCGACGGCTCTGGACGCGCAAGCCCCTGCCCCGGCGGATCAGCTCCTGCGCGACCGCGTCCGTGAAGCGCGACTCGATCTTGTAGCGCAGCGCCTGATTCTGGAAGGGCGGCACGGCAACGGTCTGGACGTGGCCCGGCAGCCCCGACTTCTTCACCGGCTTGTAGCACTCGCGGAAGCCCGACGCCGCGAGCACGACGGCGGCGAGCGCAACGATTCGCGCGACTTTCCCGACCGACTTCATCAACGAAATTCCCCCTCAACCCTTTCGCGTGCGGCGAAGGCGCACGATACGGCCTGCGCGCGGCCGGAGTCAAACCGGCGGCCCGTCGCTTCATTTACCCGCCGCGCGCGGCGCGTTTGATCGCGTCGGCGACGAGCGCCGTGTCGACCGCGGCCCGAACGTCGTGGACGCGGACGACGTGGGCCCCGCCGAGGATCGCGGCCGTCACCGTCGCCATCGTGCCGTGCAGCCGTTCGTGGAGCGGCGCGTCGCCCAGCAGCTTGCCGATGAAAGACTTCCGGGACGTGCCGACGAGCAGCGTAAGATCGGGAAACTCTGCGGCCAGTCGGCCGAGATGCGCGATCAGCTCGACGTTCTGCTCGGCCGACTTGCCGAAGCCGACGCCGGGATCGACGGCGACGGATGAGCGGCCAACGCCGCGGCGTTCGGCCATCGCGACCCCCGCGCGCAGCCCCGTCGTCACGTCGGCGAAAACGTCGGCGGCGAAGGGCTGCCGCTGCATCGTCGCGGGCGTGCCGCGCATGTGCATCAGGACGAGTCCCGCGCCCGCGCGGGCGCACTCGTCGGCCACGCGGAAGTCGAACCGGAGGGCCGAGATGTCGTTGACGATCTCGGCCCCGGCGTCCAGCGCGGCGCGCGCCACCTCCGACTTGGTCGTGTCAACCGAGACGGCCACGTCAGCCTCTTTCGCCAGCCGCGCGACGACCGGCACGACGCGCCGCAACTCCTCCTCCGCCCCGACCGACTCGCTCCCCGGCCGCGTCGATTCGCCGCCCACGTCGATGATATCCGCTCCCTCCGCGATCATCTGCTCCGCCCGCGCGACGGCGCGGCCCGCGTCCAAAAACTGACCGCCGTCGCTGAAGCTGTCGGGCGTCACGTTCAGCACGCCCATCACGAGCGTGCGCGCGCCGACCGGCAGAGCGCGGCGCGCCAGTTTCCATGAGCGAACCTGTTCCATGATAAGCGCGCTAGACACGCCCGGTGAGTTCGTCAAGCGCGGCCCAGATTTGTCGCAACGTCGCGTCCGCGATCTCTCCGAGGCGGCCGGCGACAAAGCGGCGGTCAACGGCGGTAAGTTGAAAGACGAGCGCCACCGAATGGCGGCGCAGGCCGTTCTGCGCGTCGGCCTCGATCAGCACTGTTCCGGGGAAGCGGAGCGCGTCCATCTGCGTGGTGAGGGGGATCAGGAGGACGGTGGGTAGTGTGGTGGCGCGGTCAACAGACTGGGCGATGATCGCCGGCCTGCGTCCCGCCTGCGCGTGGCCGCCGCGCGGCGCGAGTTCCACCCAATGCACGTCGCCGACGTTCACGTCTCCGCGTCCTCGTAAGCGAATGCCCCGAGGCTTTCAGCGCCGAGCGACTGCCACTCGTCGAGTTCCCGCGCCAGCTCCTCGCTCACCGGCTCGGAGGTGACGGGGACGAGCAGGATGCCGCCGCGCGTTTCTATGACGCGGATGGGAGTGTCAGGCGACAGGCCATACTGCTCGCGCAATTCTTCGGGGAGGCTGATCTTCCCTCCCTCCTCAACGAATAAGTTGCCGGACATGACGCCTTTATACCCCCGCGCTGGCGCGCCGGTCAAAATTGTAAAGGCTACGGCCGCGGGACGGCGACGACGCGGAAGCCGACGTTGGCAACTGCGGCGGCGGGGCGGCGGCGGCTGCGGCGGGCCGAGCGGCAGCGGTCGGGATCGCGCTCGAAGGAGCCGCCGCGCACGACGCGGAAGACGGCCCGGTCGCCGTCCACCCAGGCCGAGCCGTCCGAGGGCGCGCCCGCGTAGGTGTCGTGGTGCGCGTCCTCGACCCACTCGGCGACGTTGCCGTGCATGTCGTAGAGGCCGAAGCCGTTGGCGGGGAAGCTCCCGACGGGCAGGGGCTTCCCGCGCGATTCGCCCTTCGCCGCGCCCGGCGGGTAGTTGTCGCCGCAGTTGGCCTGCTGCGTCGTCAGGCGGTCGCCGAAGGCGAAGTCGGTCGTCGTGCCGCCGCGCGCGGCGTACTCCCACTCGGCTTCCGTAGGCAGGCGGTACACGAACCCGTCGTCCTGGGCGTTCAAACGCTGGATGAAGACCTGCGCGTCGTTCCAGGAAACGTTCTCGACCGGGCACTCGTCGCAGCCCTGGAAGTGCCAGGCCTTGCCGTCGCTCATCAACGCGCGCCACTGCGCCTGCGTCACCTCATGGCGGCCTATGTAAAAACCTTCTGCGAGCGTCACGCGCCGCTGCGGCAGCTCGTCCTGAAACCAGTCCAGCTTGGCGGCAGGGTTATAACCCCTGACGACGCGGAGCGCGCGCTGCACGTCGGCCTCGGTCGAACCCATCAGGAAGCTCCCGGCCGGCACGTAAACCAGCTCCACGCCGGCGCGGTTCTTAAAGGTCGCGCCCGCCTTAGGGGCCGGCCGCGCGGAAGGACTCGCGGCCCGGCTGGCCGGCGTCGGGGTGGCGGCCGGCGGCGGGGCCGACGCAGTGTTGTTGCCGCCGCGACCGCCCGCGGCGCGGCGGCGCGCGATCTCGGCGAAGTTCCCGTTCGGGTAGCGGCGCAGGTAGTCCTTGTACTCTTCGGGGTCGCTGCTGTCCTTGATGGCGTTCCAGAACTCAAGCTCGAAGACGGACGGATCGACCGCGCCCGTCAGCGGTTTCGTTACGGCCGCGGTCTCCGCGCCCCCGCCGCCTTTGAGCTTCACGAAGACGAAGTCGCCCGATTCGTGCCCGGAGTTTCTCAGCGGGTTGTATTCGGGCGTCTGCTGCGCCCGCCCCGCCACGGGTTCTTCGACGTAGAAGCGGAACAGCTCGGCGGCCGTGAAGCGCGGCTTGTCTATGTCGCGCAAGCCCCGCAGGAGCGCGCCCGCGAAGACGGAGTGCTTGCCCCCGCCGCCGTCGGCCACGGGCTCGTCGCCGCCCGACGCCATCAGCGTGCGCGACCGGCCCGCCATCATGCGCTGGATGAACTGCTCGCGCTCGTTCGGCGGGGGTAAGGACTCGCCCAGCCCGCGTGTGAGCGTGCCCGAATAACAACTGTCTGAGACGACGAGGACGTGGCGCGCGGGGACGACTTTGAGCGCGGTCGTAATTTCGTCCGCGATGATCCAGTTCGACGTGTCGTCGCGGTCGGCATCGACGGGGAGCCAGTAGGCCTTGTCCGCGTCCTTGTCGTTGATGCCGTGGCCGGCGTAATAGACGAGCAGGTTCGCCTCCGGGCCGAGCCGCCGGCGGTAGGCGGAGAGGGCCGAGACGATCTGCTGCCGCGTCGCGTTCACGAGCAGCGTCGTCTCGAAGCCGTAGAACTCTTTCAGGATCGCCGCCACCTCGCGCGCGTCCGCCTCGGCCGTCTTCAGCTTCGGCAGCGTCCTGTAGTCGTTGTTGCCGATGACGAGCGCGTGGTAGCCGGCCGCGCCCGACTGCGCCGCGACCGCCGGCTGCTGCGCGCGGGGGTGCGCGGACGCGAGCAAGATAGTAACTGCGAGTAGGAGGATTGATCTGGCGCTCATGCTGACCTCTGGACGAGAAACGCGCTGGCTAAAGTTCTGCGGGCTAGTGGGCCGCGGTAAGTGCGCCGCGCGGCCGCCGATTCGTGAGGGCTTCTTGCGGGAGATTATGCGGCGCGGCGCGCGCCTGTCAACACACGGCCCGGGCAGTCAACGAGCGGTCGCGCGGCTTGCGTCGAACCGAGTTTGGGCCAACGAAAAGGGGAAGGGATTTCGCTCCCTTCCCCTTTAACCTTTCCCCATTCCCCGACTCTTACGCCGTGGCCGGGCCGGTGATGGGCGGCAGGATCGGCTTGAGTGGGTTGGCCGCAGGCTCCTTGAGCTGCGGGCGCGGGCCGTCGTCGGTCGGCGGTGTGTCGTCGTCAATAGGGAGTCCGGCGACGATGCGGCGGATCTGCACGCCGTCCAGGGTCTCGCGTTCGAGCAGCGTCTCGGACAGGCGGATCATCGTCTCGCGGTTGTCCGTGATGATCTGCGTGGCGCGCTCGTACTGGTCGGAGATGATCTTCCTGACCTCCTGGTCGATCTTGATCGCCGTGTCTTCGGAGAAGTCGCGGTGCTGCGCGATCTCGCGGCCCAGGAAGATCTGCTCCTCCTTCTTGCCGAAGGTGAGGGGCCCCAGATCACTCATGCCGTACTCGCAGACCATCGCGCGGGCCAGCTCGGTCGCGCGCTCGATGTCGTTCGACGCCCCCGTGGTGATGCTCCCCAGGAACGTCTCCTCGGCGATGCGCCCGCCCATCAGGATGGCGATCTGGCCCAGGAGGTACTCCTGCGAGTAGTTGTGGCGGTCGCCCTCGGGCAACTGCTGCGTCAGGCCGAGCGCCATCCCGCGCGGGATGATCGTCACCTTGTGGACGGGGTCGGCGTTCGGCACTTTGAGGCCGACGAGCGTGTGGCCCGCCTCGTGGTACGCGGTGACGCGCTTCTCCTCGTTGGTGATGACCATCGAGCGGCGCTCCGCGCCCATCAGCACCTTGTCCTTCGCCAACTCGAAGTCGCCCTGCATGACGATCTTCTTGTTGTAGCGCGCGGCGTTCAGCGCGGCCTCGTTGACGAGGTTCGCGAGGTCTGCGCCCGTGAAGCCGGGCGTGCCGCGGGCAATCACCGAGATGTCAACGTCTTCCGAGAGTGGAATCTTCCGCGTGTGGACTTTCAGAATCCCCTCACGGCCGCGCACGTCGGGCCGGGAGACGACGACGCGTCGGTCGAAGCGGCCGGGCCGGAGCAGCGCCGGGTCGAGCACGTCCGGGCGGTTAGTCGAGGCCATCAGGATGACGCCGTCGTTCGACTCGAAGCCGTCCATCTCGACGAGCAACTGATTTAAGGTCTGCTCGCGCTCGTCGTGCCCGCCGCCTAACCCCGCGCCGCGGTGGCGGCCGACGGCGTCGATCTCGTCGATGAAGATGATGCACGGCGCGTTCTTCTTGCCCTGCTCGAACAGATCGCGCACGCGCGACGCGCCGACGCCGACGAACATCTCGACGAAGTCGGAGCCGGAGATGGAGAAGAAGGGCACGTTGGCCTCGCCCGCGACGGCGCGCGCCAGAAGTGTCTTGCCAGTCCCCGGCGGCCCCATCATCAGCACGCCTTTGGGTATGCGCCCGCCGAGCTTCTGGAATTTCTGCGGCTCCTTCAGGAACTCGATGATCTCCTGAAGCTCTTCCTTCGCCTCGTCAACGCCGGCCACGTCCTTGAACGTGACGCGCTTCTGCTGGTTGTTCAAGAGCTTCGCGCGCGACTTGCCGAAGGAGAGCGCCTTGTTGCCGCCCGCCTGCATCTGCCGCAGCATGAAGATCCAGATGCCCATGAAGAGCAGGATCGGCGCCCACGTCAGCAGGATGCTCCACAGCATCCCGTTCGACTGCGACTGATCATCGACCTTAGCGTAGAGCTTGCCCGTCTGCGGGTCGGTCGAGGAGGCCAGCTCCATCAGCTTGCTCTGGAACTCAGGGTTCGACGCCGCCGCCCGCCACTGCTTGGCGGAGTTGTTGGCATCGACGGCGATGACCTCGGTCGGCTTCACGGTCAGCTTCCCGATCTCGTGCTGCCTGATCTTGGTCATCAGCGTGCCCACGTCGATGTTCTCGGGGCCGCCCTGGGTGTTCGAGAAAGCCTTGTAAAGCAGTACGGCGCCCAACAGGATGAGCACCCAAAAGACGATCTGTCTGGCTGTAGAACTCAAATCCTTCTAGCCTCCGACGCCGATGATAACCTATTCCGGCGCCCTTTGTCGCTCCCGCCGTTCCCCTTTTTCCACGCGCGCGGCCGTAGGCGGGAGACTCCGGGCCGACTCTTCGGGCCGAAGCGCGCGAAAACTTAAGATGCCCGCGCGCGCCCGTAAGTTGTGCCATGCAACGCCCTTGCCAGCCCCGAAAACTTACGCTTTCGTTGCGAACCGCCCACGGCCGCGCCGCAAAACCGTAATCGGCTACAGAGGCACAGGGGAATGGGAGAAATCGCGGGTTGCGGATTTGGGATTTGAAATTCCAGATCTGAAATTTCTGATGTGGCTAATTCTTCCCCGCGGCCCGGCAGTCGCGGAAGAAGAGCCAGCGGCGGCGGCGCACGACCGCGCAGCCGCCCGGCAACTCCGCGACACGCCCGCCGCGACTGCCCGCGAGCAGCCGCTCGACGGCCTCGACGTGACGCAGCTCCAGGCGACGCAGATCGCCGCGCCCCCCCGCGAGCCACAGGCGCAGCGCACGCCGCCTGATGGCCTCCGCGGCCCCGGCCAGCGCCTCGACGCGCAGCGGCGGGACGCGGCCACCGCCCCCGTCCGCGATTCCTTCAAGTTGCGACAGCGCGGCCTCGTCGGCCGCTTCCTCTAAAAGTCTCGCGGCGGCCTCGTCTAGCGCGGCCGAGTCTGCGCGGAGCAGTTCGGCCGTGCGCGCCAGAGCCTCGCGCACGCGCGGGTTGAAGGTTTCGAGCAGCGGGAGCAGCCGGCGGCGCACGCGCACGCGGGCGAACCGCTCGTCCTCGTTCATCGCGTCCGCACGCCACACGACGCCGCGCTCGCGGCAGTAGCCCTCGGTCTCGTCTCGCCGCGCCCACGAGAGCAGCGGCCGGGCGAGCACCACACGGGGCGAGGCCGCGTCGAGGGCGCGCACGGGGCGCATCCCGCCGAGGCCGTCCGCGCCGCCGCCGCGCAGGAGGGCCAGTAAAAACGTCTCGGCCTGATCGTCGAGCGTGTGAGCCGTCAGCACGACGGACGCGCCCGCCTCGCGCGCCGCACGCGCCAGGAACTCGTAACGCTCGCGCCGCGCCGCCTGTTCCAGGTTGTCGCGCGACGCATGCGCGCGCCGCGCGACCGGGGCGCGGCCGATCTCCACTTCGAGGCCGAGTTCCCCGGAAAGCTGCGCCACCCAGCGCGCGTCCTCCGCCCCAGCGCGACCGCGCAGGCCGTGGTCGAGGTGCGCGATCTTCAGCTTGACCGCCAACCGCTTTGGCTCGATCAATTCGACAAGGGCCAGAAGGAGTGCCGTCGAGTCGGACCCGCCTGACACGGCGACGACGACCGGCTCGCCCGCGGAGGGCAGCGCCAGCCGCTCCCACTCGGCGAGCAGCCGGCGCGCGAACGCGCTCGGCCCCCGTCGCGGTCTGTGTCCAGTTGTCTCAGCCATTTCGTGAAACGGCGCGGTCGCCCGGCCGTGTTAATTGCGTCAGTCGGAAGTTTTGGGCGGCCTGCGGCCCGCATGAATTATAGTCGGCCGCCACGGGCGCACGAACCTTTCGCGTGCGGGCGGTGTCTGTTGAGGGTGACTGTCAGGGCCGCGCGGCGCGCGGGCGCAAGTTTCGGCGGGGAGCGGCGTTCATCCTGGCGTGAGGGGTGAGTTGAAAAAAGTGTGGAGGCCGAAGGTGATGTTGAAAAGTCTGGTTCTGCTCGCGACCGCGACGGCGCTGGCCGTCTCGAATCTGGCCGGCTGCGCCGCCGGAGGCGTGGTGAACGTGAGTCACGCGCGCGGGGTTTCCGTCGGCGTACTCCCGAAGAAAACCATGAGGGCGTTCCGCTCCGAGCAGGAGCTGGCGGACTACTTCCGCAAGATCGCAGAGGAGCAGAAGCGCGAGATGGAGCGGCGCATGGCGCGGCGCGGTGGCGCGGTAGGCACGGCGAACATGCAGGCCGCGGCCACGCCGGCTGCGCCCATGGCAATGGCCGAATCCGTCTCCGTCGCGAAGGACGCCAAGTCGGAAGACGACTCGGTCACGAACGTGCAGCACGCGGGCGTGGACGAGGGCGGCATCGTCAAGCTGCGCGGCGAGAACCTGGTCGTGCTGCGCCGCGGGCGACTGTTCACCGTCAGGATCGGCGACGATCAACTGCGGCCCATCTCGGCCGTTGACGCCTTCGGCCCCGACATCGACCCGCGCCACGCCTGGTACGACGAGATGCTCGTCTCCGGCGACACCGTCGCCGTCATCGGCTACAGCTACGAGCGCGGCGGCACGGAGGTCGGCCTCTTCCACATCGACCCGGCCGGCCGCCTGACCCACCGCGACACCTACCACCTGCGCTCGAACGACTACTACTCTTCGCGCAACTACGCGAGCCGCCTCATCGGGAGCAAGCTGATCTTCTACACGCCGCTCTACCTCAACCCGTGGAACGGGGAATACGCGCAGGCTTTTCCGGCGCTGCGAAGGTGGCGCAAGGGCGCGAAGCCCGAAGAGTTCCGCCGCATCGTCTCCGCGACGCGCGTCTATCGGCCGGAGCGCGAGCTGAACGCGTCGGGCGGCATGGCGCTGCACACCGTGACGGTCTGCGATCTCGCGCGCCCCGAACTCAACTGCGAGGCGACGGCCATCGTCGGCGCGCCCGGCCGCGTCTTCTACGTCTCGCCCGAATCGGTTTACGTCTGGACGACCGACTGGCCGCGCTGGGACGAAGAGGGAAAGCAGCGCGAGCGCCCACGCTCGACGCTCTACCGCATGCCGCTCGACGGCTCGGCCCCCTCGGCGCTCGGCGTCGCCGGCAGCCCCGTCGATCAGTTCTCTTTCCTTGAGAGTGAGGATCGGCACATCAACGTGCTCGTGCGCGCGGACGGCTCTGGCGACGGCATGTGGCGCGCCGAAGTCTCGGCGGGCGACGTGGCACTGCTTCGCTTCCCCTACGACAGCTTCTCCGACGGCGCGACCGACGCCCCGCAGTCGAGCTACCGCCAACTGCCGAAGCCCGAAGGCTACACCTTCCAGAACCGCTTCGTCGGCGACTTCCTGCTCTACGGCACGGGCAGCGGCTGGGGTCGGCCGGAGCGGGGTAAGAAGTCGAGCCTCTACGCGTTGC
>DATHBT010000371.1:0-33624 GCA_035295985.1 Pyrinomonadaceae bacterium
CGTGCTTTTGCTCGCCATCGCCTGCGGCCCGCTCACGGCGCTCGCCGGCGGCCGGGGGGGAGACGACCGACTTGTCCACGAGGGCGTGGTGGCCGCACCCGTCAAGGACGTGTGGGCGGCCCTCACGACGGAGGAGGGGCAGGAGTCGTGGATGGTGGCGCACTCCGAGGTCGAGCTCAAGGTCGGCGGCCTCATGCGGACGCATTACGACCCGAAAGGCAGGATCGGCGACCCGAAGACCATAGAGAACACGATCATCAGTTACGACCCCGAGCGCATGCTCTCCATGCGGGTGACGAAAGTGCCGGAAGGGTTCCCGTTCCCGAACGCGGTCGTGAGCATGTGGACGGTCATCTACCTGGAGGCGGCCGGCCCGCGGGCCACGCGCGCGCGGTTCGTCGGCCTCGGGTTCGGCGCCGACAAGGAGTCGGCGAAGATGCGGGCGTTCTTCGACCGCGGTAACGCCTACACGCTCAAGAAGCTCCAGGAACGATTCGCCCCGAAGAGGTAGAAAGTAGCCGGGGCCGCCTGACGACGGCTTGCACCCGGCACGCATCGGCGCGGGCGTCATCTTAACGGTGCCCCTAGCACGGTCGGATGCGCGGCGGGTGATGCCGGGCGTTAGGCGTCCGAAATCTATGTCCGACGTGATCGTGGCGGAGTGGAGAATCCACGGCCTCGGCATCTTCGCGGCGCGCGATCTCGCGGGGGGCGAGATCGTCCTCCCGATTGACGACTCGCGCGTCGACGATGACGAGCACCCGCTGCGTCCCGGGTTGGGCGAATATAGCTACCACTGCGATTACCTCGCGGGCGGCAAGACGGTGCTCATGAGGTCGCCGGAGCGCCACATCAACTCGTGCTGCGACCCGAACACGTTTGTGAAGACCATCGACGGCGTCCGGCATGTCGTCGCCCGAAGGTCGATTAAGTCAGGCGAGGAGATCACCTACGATTACATCATCGATTGTCACGGCGGGATCGTGTGGCGATGCGGCGGCGGCAGCCCGCGTTGTCGCGGCACGATAGTCTCCAGCTTCTTCGAGCTGCCCGTGGGTTTGCAGCTGGAGTATTTGCGTTTATTGAATGAGTGGTTCATCGAGGAGCACCGTGAGAAAGTCGATGCACCCCGCCGGGGCGCGACGGACGCCTGGCGGTAGTGTTGCAAAAAATTCCTGTCCACACCAGATGTTGAGGTATAAGCATATCCTTCGCCGCTACTAATTGCGGCCAAAATAATTTTTGTAACACTACCCGATGACCTGACACACCTGCGACGCCACCGTTAGGCAGACCTACAGCGAGCTGGGTTGGAAGCACGAATACTGCCTTCCCTGCTTCGGGCAGATCGAGGCTTTGGGGGATAGCAGGCCCGCTTTGCGCCAAAAAGGCACCCCTACGCCCGGGCGCTACGCGGCGCCCCGCACGTCATACCGGTAATCCACGACGAGTATGATGTCGCGGATTCCCTGTACCCGCATGACGCCGCTCCCCGCGGGCTCTTCCAGGAACAACTGCGGGTTGGCGGCCGGCTCCAAGGCGACGGTCCAGTGATCGACCGGGCTCTTTTCGTGAAAGCCGTTGAGGACGGCCGCGGCGTCCCCGGGGTCTGACGAGACCGTGCCGTCGGCGCCAGTCGTCACCGTCGCGGCCCCGCCGGCATCCTTAGCGACGCTGATCTCCACTCCGGCGGCGGAGAAGCCCGCCTCCGGGATAACATAGACGGCCAGGCGCTCCACCGTCACGTTGAGTTGGTTGTAGGGGAAGTCTCCGGCCCTGATGTCGAAGCCGGTCGTCGCCTGCTCTATCAGCAGGAAGAAGGCGTCCGGGTGGTTGAAGCGCAGTGAGAACCCGCGCGACCAGCGGCCCGTGGCGGGCAGCGCCTGGCGGACGGCCTTCTCCAGCAGCGGGTCGTGGTAAGACTCGTAATAGAGCACGAGCTTGATGTCAGAGACGGACTGGTAATTGAGGTCGTTCGAGTCGGGCGGGACTTCCAGGGTCCAGGCCGTAGCCACCCCGCCGTCCTCGAACACCCCCGACGTTTCCTCCGAGGGGCGGAAGACCACGGCGTCCCCCTTCAGGGAGTAGTTCGAGAGCATCATGGTCTCGCGCGGCTGGAGCCGCAGCTTCACCTTGTTGTTACGCCTGCGGAAGGTGGAGATGCCTGAATTCTTCAGGCTGCCGTTGATGCCGTCGGCGCTGATCAGGCCCTCGACGGTGACCTCGACCGCCTTTATCTTGTGCATGTAGGTGCCGGGGTAGAGCCGGTCGAAGTCTTCGAGCTTGGTCTCGAAATCGGCCCGCCCCGTCCGCCTGAACTGCAACATCACGAAGGGGTACCGCTCCGCCAGCGAGATGACCGTCTTGCAGGGCACGGCCTTGCTCTTGCTCTGGGTGATGTGGTGGTAGGTGAAGTAGTTGATGTCGGCCAGGAGCGCGTCGCCGCCCAGCAGCCCCCCCAGCCCCGACCCGGTCGCGTAGGAGGTTCCGATCTTGCTCAGGCTGGTGTCCATCTCGAAGTTGTAGGCCGCCTCCATCAGCAGGGAAATCTCGGTGGCGCGGTCGAGGTATAGCTGCGAAATCTCCCGCATCCTCTCCGCCAGGTTGTTCCACAGCTCAGCGTTGAAGGTCTTGTTCTCGGCGAACTGCCTGTTGGCCGTGGCCTGCGTCAGGCGCAGATCGGCTATGATCTTGTTCTGCTCGGCCACGGCCTTCCGCTTGCCCGCCAGCGTGACCTGGGCGGCCGCGACGTTCAGGTTGGCGTTGTACTCGTCGATGGTTCGCTGCATGTCGTCCAGCTCGAACTGGCGCAGGATCATGCCCCGGTGCCACGCGGCGTTGGTCATGATCTCGTAGTCCTCGTCGCCCAGGTTGATCGGCTCGCCACTGACCGTGTTGAGCGTCACCTGATAGCCGCCTTCCGTCTCCGTGAACCCGCCAGAGGCGTAGGCCGAGGCCGTGTCGAGCGCGACCTTGTCGGCGCTGATCCCCTCGTACTGTGTCTTCCGCTCGAACGCGTTATCGGCCCTCTCCTGGGCCAGGGCCTGAGACTGCGTGGCGACATCCTCCTCGGCCGCCGCCTCCTCGACGCGCCGCCTCTCCAGCTCGACCGACTGCCTGGCGAGGTCCTCGGCCTGTTGCAACTGCATGAGCGAGGCCTTCTCCTGATCGCTGGTCGATTTGAAGCTGATGTAGTCGCGTTCCGCTTTGATGGCCTGCTCGGCGAAGTAGCGGGCCACCGCCTGTAGATACCGGAAGCGGAAGATGGGGATTAATTCGACCGGCATCCCGAGCACGTTGAGGCCGGCGTGAATCATCTCCTGATACACGCGCGACTTGCGCAACAGGATCGCCATCTCGGGGTTCAGCTCCGCCGGGGCGGCGTCGTCCATCGTCGCGACGAAGGCCTGGACGCCGTTCTGGACGGAGTCGAACTGGGCGCGGTGGTAGAGGGGCGAGGACTCCGGGAGCGAGCGCTCGCCGCCCGGGCTGACGACGAGGAGCTGCCGGAATTTCTCCAGCGCCGGGACGGTCTTGTTGTTGCGGTACAGGTCGTAACCCCAATCGAGCACGCAGCCGGCGATGCGCGTCCAGACCTTCGGCGCCTCCAGCGGGAGGTTGAGGAACTCGTACCCGCGCGCCCGCTCGAAGCGCTCCAAGGCGGAGGCGAACTGGCCGAGAGCCCGGTAGACGTCGCCCAGACACATCTGGATCGTGAAGAAGTAGTGGTGCGGGATGTGGGAGCGGAAGTAGTCTGGGAGGTAGGCGGCCCCGACCCCGACGCCGAGCGCTTCCAGGGTTCCCGCTCCGACGCGGGCGTGATAGACCTGCTCGCGCACGACATCGACCCGGTCGGCGGCACCCAGCGACACCTCTACGACTCTCAAATGAGGAGCCTCGCCGAGCAGTTCGGCGCCCGTCCCGACCCGCAGAACCCTGGCCGTATGGCCCGCCCCGCGGCCGTTCCCGCCAGCGGCCGACGGGAGGCCGGCCGCCGCGCCCGCTGAGGGTAGAGGTGCCGCGCGGAGGTTGAGCGCCGGCGCGGGCAGGCTCTTCGGCTCGATGCCGCGCCTGATCCGGTTCATCGCGCGGCCGAAGAATGTCCCGCGCCGGGCGAACGATTGCAGGGCGTTGCGCTGCTGCGTCAGGCGAACACTCGCGTTATTCAGATCGTGTGGCGTGAAGGTGGTTGTCGATGCGGCGGTCGAGGCGGCGCGCATGGCGGCGGCCCCGTCGGAGCCGCCCGCGGCGGCCGTGTAACGAAGCTCCGCCGTGTTCAGGGCCGCGAGCGCCTGGTCGTAGCGCCCCCCACGCACGTGCAGCGCCGATATGCTCTCGTACACGGCCCCTTCGGCGACGCCGTTACCCGCGGCCGCGTACCCCCGGCGGGCCAGCTCCATCTGCTCCAACGCCGGGCCGGGCCGCCCCGCTTCGGCGAACGCCACCCCGAGGTTGTGACGCACCCCGGCGCTCAACTCCGCTGGGCCGTTCTCACCCACGCTGTCGAGCGCCCGCGTGTAGAGTTCTATCGCGGCCTCGGGCTGGCCTGCGCCGACGTGCTGATCCGCCAGCCGGAGGAGGTTCTCTACCTTGGCGTCCGCGCCGGGGAAAGTGACTCTCTCTTTGACGCCCAGGTCTAAATAGCTGTCGATGGGGTCGCCGGGGCCGGGCGGGCCGCCAGGCCCGATGACGAACGGCGGGACGGTCAGGGGGGCGCGCTCCATGACCTTCAGCGCCGTCTCCATGATGGGGGAGAACAGCTCGGCATCGACCGAGAGCGTCAGGTCAGAGCCCAGAGTCACGCCGGGGTCGAAGCCCGGCTTCGTCAGCTTGTATATCAGCCCCTCCGCCAGCTTGTACTCCGTGAGGGCCTCGTAGTAGCGGCGCTTATAAAAATGCTCGTGCCCCCGCGCCAGGTGGTACTCGATTTCGGTGACGAGGGCCGCGGTCTTCTTATCCTCTTTGACGAGCCCCTCGTATTCGGCCGCGAGTCTCGCGGCGGGCAGGCGCTGGTACTTGTAGGTGTAAAAATTCTCCTCGAATTTCATCGTCCCTCTCCCCTCCTCTGCCTTCCGCTATGGGTTCCACCACGGGATGTCGCCGAAGCCGCGGCCGCCAGCCCGCCGCCGCTCGTCCTTGCCGCCGGTCAGGTCGGGCACGTGTCGGTTGACGTTACTCTCGGCCAGTTGCTCCCAGAAAGAATCGTCCTGATCGCCGGCCCCGATGCGGCCGGCCTGGAGAATGCCGAAATAGGCGTTGTTCAGCATGTGGCCGCGCTCGTGACGGAGGACTAGCTCGCGGCTCGTCTTGTCCGTGATGGCCGCGCTCTGGTTGTTCAGGTTGGTGAAGGCGCCGAAGTTCATGGCGCGCTTCGGCTCGATCCAGCCGCCCTGGGTGACGACCATCCCCTGCTCGAAGCTGACGGACATGTCCACCTTTTCCGACGGGTCGCCCCCGGACACGACGTAGGCGACCCCGTACACCACGGCGTTGATGATGAAGATGACGCCGCCGACGATGTGCCCCGGCCACGACCAGGGGTTGAGCCAACTCGTGTAGCCGAGCAGGTCCTTGTACGACTCGTTCTGCCGGACGCTCGGGATTAGCCCGGCGAGCTGGACGCCGGCGGCGAAACCGCCGACCAACCCCCCCACGCCCGCGCCGAGCATCCCCGCCCCGAACGCGCCGCCGACTAGGCCGCCCACATAAACGCCGCCGAGCACCGTCGCCACGATGCCGAAACCCAGCATCGCCCCGGCCAGCGCGCCGTCCACGCTCCCCGTCGTGAGGCCCCCGATCAGCCCCCCGACAGCCGCCCCGACGGCCAGTGCGATGACCCCCGCGGCCCCGAAGGTGAGCGCCGTGGCCGTGACGACGAGCGCCACGGCCGCGACCGTCAGGAAGCCCTCCCAGAATGTCCACAGGCCGTTAGCGTCGTTGTAGCGCAGCGGGTTATCCAGGGTGTAGACGTAGGGGTTCAAAGAGAGGGGCCGGAGGCGTCCCCGCTCGGCGCTGGCTACGGCCACCGGGTCGGGGCTGACGAAACGGCCCAGGAGCGGGTCGTAGTAGCGCATGCGGACGTAATACAAGCCCGTCTCGGAATCCAGACGCCGGCCCGCGAAAAGGATTTCTCCCACCTCTGCGCCCTGATCCAGGTGCCGGCCGTAGGCCAGGTAATGCACGTCGCGGGAAGCGCCCGTGGCCACCTCGCGCACCAGGATGACGTTGCCCAGGTAGTCGTGATGCAGCGAACGCTGGACGTCGCCGCCCCGCACGACGAGCGTAGCGCCACCATCGGGGTCGGAGACGTAACGCATCCGCGTGCCGTCAGGCAGGACTTCAAAGCCCTCCCCGATGAAAAGGGTGTCGCGTACCACCCCGCCCGTGACCACGCGCTTGCGAATCCGCCGGGCCGCGTGGTCGTATGAAAATTCGACGGCCGTCCCGTCATCCCGGATTACACGTTGCAGCAGGTCGCGCGGGTCGAAAGAGAGGGTCATGCCCGGCCTCGTGCTCAGGCAGCCGTTGGCGTCGTAGCTGAAGAGCATCTCCGGCCCGCCCGCGGCTTCGACGCCGTCGAGCCGCGCGCCCCGGTGGACGAGCGGCTCCGGCCGCCAGGCCTGGTTGAGCACCATGTTGCCGATGGGGTCGTAGGCGTACCGGTGGTCATAAGTGTCCGTGGCCGGCCCGCCGTGCGCGCGCAGCAGCCTGCCGAGGGCGTCATACTCGAAGGCCCTTGAGGCTGGGACGACGCCGTCGCCCGGCGCGCGCGCGTCCTCGATGCCGAGGACGTTGCCCGCCGAGTCGTAGGCGAAGACCTGGCGGAACAGTTCCCGTCCGGCCTCCGGGTCAAACAGCGCGTGCTCGCGCAGCCGCCCAAGGGCCGGATCGTACGCGCGGGTTTCCTCCAGCCCGGAAGCGTAAAAGACCTTCTCCCGGCGCCCCTCGTCGTCGTAGGCGACGGCGGCGATGAGGCCGGAGAGACTGCTCAGACGCCCGAGGGCGTCGTAGGCGTACGTGACGGTCGCGCCGTCCGGGTAAGTCACGGCGAGCGGCCGGTCGTCGGGGTCGTAGTCGAAGGCGTAGACGAACCCTTCGTCTACGCCTTCGACGAAGCGGCCGGTCGAACTCACACGCCCGCGGAAGTCGTAGCTGAACGTCTGGCGGCCGGCGCGGTCTTCGGCCTCGGCCAGCTTGCCCACCAGGTTCTCGCCGCTGCCCGCGTCATAGACGAACCTCTCCACGACCTCGCCGTCGTAGGAGACCGTCAGCTTGCGCCCGATCTCATCGAAGGCCCAGCTCACCTTCCGGCCGGAGCCGTCCACGTAGAGCGCGAGGCTCCCGCGCCCGTCGTAGAGGAAGCGGCGCGTCCCCGCGTCCCGGTGACTAATTCGCAGCTTACGCCCAGCCAGATCAAAGTCCTGCGACAGCAGAGGCGGCGCGCCGCTCGCGTCCACGACCTCGGTCAAGCGGCCGGCCGGGTTGTATGTGTACGAGGTGAAGAGCGTGCCGGCGTCGGTGACTTCTTCCACGGCGGTCAGGCGGCCGAAGGCGTCGATGCGCTGGACGCGGGGCGTGCCGGCGAAGGGCGAGGTGGGATCGTTGTCCTGGGTGTCGAAGAAGGTCAGCGAGTCGGGGCCATACAGCGCGTTCGACCTCTGGCCCGCGGGGTCGGTGGTCTCGACCGTCCGCTTCAGCGGGTCGTAGGAGTAGCTGAAGCGGCGGCCGGGGGCGAACCCTTCGGCGGTGTCGAAATCCGACGAGAGCGAGACGAACGGACGGTGAGCCTCGACAAGCAGCCCGCGCAAATCATGTATCTCCGTCCGGCCGACTTGGAATGTCCCGTCGCCGCGCGCCGCCCGCGTCTGCACCGTGTTGCCGTGGCCGTCGTAGTAACTGACGCTGCGGCGGGTCGCCGCTTGGCCCGTCCTCACGCGCCGGATCATCACGGTCGAGAGCGGCAGGGCGCCCGAGTGGTACTCGTACTCCACGGTCGGCAGGGCGTCACTATCGCCGGGCCGCACCTCGCGCCGAACGCGCCCGAGGGGTGTGTAATCGTAGCTCGTGACTCTCCCGTTCGGATCGGTGAAAGTGGTGATGGCCCCAAGGCGCGGGTGGTATGCGGCTCGGTAAACGTGGCCCGCGGCGTTGGTGGAGGTAACGGGGTAAAGCGAGTGCTCGGGGTCGTAGTCAATCGTGTTGACGTTGCCGAGTGCGTCACGGTACTCCACCACGTTACCGCGGGCGTCGTGCGCGACGTGGTATTCGTCGAACCAGAACTCGCTCCCGCCGCCCTCGGCCGCGTGCTCGCGATACCCGAGCGACGCCAACTCCGGCAACTCCACGTCCTGGAAGATCGTTTCCAGCAGACCTGACGTGAAGCTGAGGCGTTCGCGGCGCGTTAGCAGGCCCCTGATGCTCGCGCCGAAAAGCTGCCCGTCGTAAAACAGTCGCACGTCGTCCAGCCGCTGCCCCGCGGAGCGCAAGGTGCGTCTGGTGGTCAGGCCCAATATCCAGTTCTCTACGTCATTGATGTAGGTGGCTGAGATCTCGACCGACTGCTCGGCGACGGTGGGGTCAACGCCTACCCCGCGCCGCCGCTCCGAGATCACGTTGCCGAAGTCGTCATGCTCCAGCTCCGTAATCACCGCGGTGACGGCGTCGCTGCGTTCGGAGCGCTCAAGGGAGCGGCGGCGGGGGTGAGGAAAGAGTATTTCCCGCCCGTCCTCTGCGACGGCGACCGCGCGGACTGACCAATCGGTCAGTTCGACGGTGTAGGGCCGCGGGCTTTGCCCCGTGCCGTCCAGCCCGTAGACCTCTTTGCGGAAGAGTAGCCCCCGCAGCGCCGCCGAGTGCGCGGGCCCGACGCCCGGCGCTTCGCCCGCCCGGCCGCGCAGGAAGAAGTGCCGGGTCCGCACGGGAACGGCACCCCCGCTGAAGTCGTCCACCGTGTCCACGATCCCGAAACCGAGGAAGCGCTGGGCGCGGGCGTCGTACTCGCCGTCGTGATAGCTGTTGGTCGTCATGGCCTCCCGGCCCGTGACCGCGTCGGTGTGGCGGATCTGTTCGACCACCTGAACCGCGCGCGGCAGGAAGGTCTGCCAGTCGCGGCCGGCGTCACGGTCGCGCAGCCGGTGCATCGTGGACGAGCCGTAGAGTATCTGCGTCACTTTGCCGACGCCGTTGTCAACGCGGCTCAGCAGGTACGGCTTCGTCCCCCCGGTGAAATCGATGTAGCGGTAGAGTTCGCGCAGCCCTGGCCTGTAAGTCATCCCGAAGAGGAGGCCGTTGCTCCCGGTGCCGAGCATGTCGGCGACGCGCACCGTGGCCGGAGCCGCGGGGGGTGGGTACCTCGTGCGGGCCGCCTCGATCATGCGCTCGCCCTGCTGGTTGACCCAGACGTAGATGACCTCGTCATCGACGTAAACCAGGTCGGTGACGCCGTCGCCGTTGATGTCCACGAGGTGACAGCGGGCGGGGTCGAAGCGGGGCGGGCCGTCGCCGGGTAGCAGCAGCATCTTCCGCCGATCCCAGCGGCCGACCCCTCTGCTCGGCCAGTACTCTACGTGGCGGGCGAAAACGCGGACGACGTCGGAGAGCCCGTCGCCCGTCATGTCGGCGAGGCGCACGCGCGGGTCGGCGAAACTCACGTCGGGGAAGGTCGGGTCCTCGCGCCGGCGCGGGATGACGTGCGGTTCGGCGGCCCAGCCGTCCGCGCCGCGCCCCTCGTAGAGCAGGAAGCCGTTGCCCCTCCCGAGCATGGCGTCCATGCGCCCGTCGGCGTTGGCGTCGAGCCAGCGCACGTGCCGGTCCCGCGCGTCGAACGTCGGGCGGTTGTTCCGGTATGGCCGCAGCCGCCCCCAAGTCATCCCGGCCTCCCCGGGGTAGTAGCCGCTGAGCGCGCCGCGCGAGACCAGCAGGTCGGCGCGGCTGTCGCCGTCCATGTCACCGAAGCGGACTTCATCGTGCGCCAGGCTCGCGCCATTAGGGAAATGGCCTAGGCGGACGGGCACTCCCCACGAGCTGCGCCCGCGGTTGGGCCAGTAGCGGTGAGTTACGTCGCCGGCCTCGATGACGCCCGGTAGGCCGAACCCTTCGAGATCGACCACGTCGACGCTCGCCGTGCTCAGGCCCGGCGGGCCCCCGGCGTCCGTGGATTTGAAACTCAGTATCCGGCGGCGGGCCGGCTCGAAGGTTGTGTACTCGAAGCGCAGAGGCGGGGCCTGCTCGCGCACCTCCCCGCCCCCCGTGAATAACAGGCCGACGAGCGTCACGCTCGCCAGCAGCGAGTGGCCGGCCACAGGGTCTTCCGTGTAGGTCAGGTCGTAGAAGCGGAGCAGGCTCGGGTCGAGGGCCGTGTTGTGGACGGCGACGCGGCGGGCGCGCAGCCCCGACCGCTGCGCGAAGCCGTTGCGGCGGACGGTTCTGGGGTCGGGCCTCGCCTCGTACTCGACCTCCATGCGGTATATCGCATAGTCCATCCGGCTCAGGTAGAGCCGCCCCCCGTCTTCGAGGTAAGAATAGCGGGTCTCGTTCCCGCTGGTGTCGAGCACCGTGTCAACCAGCCAACTCGCGACGCCGTCCTCGCCAGCGAGGTCGGGGTGCTGTTCCCGGCTCGCGGCGCCCGTCCCCAGGAAGAAGCGCGTGCCTTGGCGGTCCGTCACCTCCCAGCCGACCTCCAGCCGCCGCACCCTCTGAAACGAGGTGTCAACGTGAGGGCGGAACAGCCCGCCGCCCAGCGGGACCAGCTCCTCGCCGTTGAGCAGAAAGGCGTCCGCGCCGTCGTAGCTGGGGAAGCCGTTCCGGTTGTCGCGGCGGACGCTGAGTGTGGGAAGCCCCCACCCCAGCCCAAAGTCGCCGTAACCGGCGCCCGAGCTGTATTGCAGGGCGAGTTGCGGCGACTGGGTCCGGAACCCCGAAGGCAGTTCGAGCGGGACTGAGTAGGAGCCGACACCCGTGTTGAGGTTGGTCTTGAAGTCGGCCCCGATGCTCTCCACGGCGCCGCCGCCGTTCGGTAGGCGAAGCCCCTCCGGTGCAGTTCCGCCCTTATTCATGGGCCTTCCTCCTTAGAAGAATGTGGCGCGCGAGGTACGTCTTTCGGCCCCGCGTCGTTGCGCTGTCTGACGGAGGGTACAAGCCGTTAAGAGTTCAACGGCGCGCGCGCGCCCGGTTCCGCGCCCCCGCTGCGACCCTCTCTGGCAGGCACGGGCGGCGAAGCGCGAGCGGCCCACGCACGGGCCGTCGGCCGCCCTTAACACTACCCCGGGGGAATTGAGGGGCTGTAACTAATGGTTAGAGAGAGGGCATAACGTGAGACTCTGTTTGATAAACGCTGCGAGTGTGATGGATAGAGCTAAGGGACAAAAGCAGTCCGCTCCCCCTTAAAGTTAGCGGCATCTAGGCCCGAGGCGCGCGGGTTTAGGCCCGAGGCGCGACACTATCCGTTCGTCAAGTAACCCTAGGGGGTGCGGAGACTACCACTTTTCCCGGTAGTGATGCAATGAAGCAGGCACCTCCTGCTCATCATTTAGCTGCGATAGACCCAGGTTGCGCATGAGGTCGGGTAGTGTCGCAAAAAATATTTGGCTACAATTAGTTGTGTCAAATGCCGTCACTCAGAGGTCTGGCCGCTGCCCAAGGACGTGAAAGAAGCGATAGACGAGTACCTGAAGATGGATCGGAAGCGGAGGGAGATCTCGCACTCGGGCGGGGATGATGCGTACCTGTTCCAACCGCACGTCAACTGCCGCACGCTGGAGTTCAGTAAGCCGCTCTCATCCCGCATGGTGCAGAAGATCGTCGCGCGCTGGGCCGACTACTCGCGCATCGACGGTGTCTCGCCGCACGACCTGCGGAGGACGGCCATCACGCGGGCGCTGGACTCGGGCCTCACGTACCGGCAGGTGCAGATGATGTCGAAGCACAAGGACCCGAAGACGGTCATGAGGTACGACCACGGCAGGGAGAACATGGAACAAAACGCCGTCAACTTCTTGGGGTATGATGAGGAGTAGTCGATTTTTTTCACAAGTGGCTTAACGGTGCAAGGTCTACCCGGCGGCTAAAGTTGTTCAAAGAGATAACGTCCTAAAAGGGATTTGTAACGGTACTAATCGCGTGCGCCCCCCCGACACCTGTACAATCTCTCGCCCGCCGCCGAGAGCAGCGCGGGCCCCAGCCCGAGGCGCCGCACTCACGACTGATAGTTTTAGAATTCGTTGAGAGCGTTAACTGGCAAGGGAAGGGCGAGTCGGGGCGTTAACGTGCTAGGGCGGGGCGTCTCTCTTCGAGAGCGCCACGCATCCGCGTCTCGGTGACTCGCGCCGCGCAAGGGAGGAGAGAATATGCATGCCGGAAGAGTCGCTTACTACGTTGTGGACGAGGGACCCATCACTGAGCCAGAGTACCTGTCTTCAGCGGGGGCCGGGTGCCCGATGGCGGAGGCAGAGGCCATGGGGGTGGAGCTCAAGTGCCCGCCGGTCAAGTTCGGGCGGATGTTTCCGCCGAGGTGGGGCGAGGAGAAAAGCAAATGTGAGCTGTCGAAGATCGCCGCTGCCCTCACCGCTTTAGGTAGGTGCATGGACAACCCGAAGGAGTGCCACAAGGAGGAGCCCGGCGAGCAGGAGGAGTCCGACATCCCCGCGGGCTACACCTACTTCGGTCAGTTTATCACGCACGAAATCACTTTCGATGACACGAACGGGCTGCCGCTCATCGAGCTGAAGCCCAAGAACATACGCTCGCCGAGCCTCGATCTCGACAGCCTTTACGGGAAGGGGCCAGGAGGCAGCAGAGAACTGTACGAGGAGGTGGAGCACCCGGCGCGTCTGAGGGTCGGTCGGACGCAGCCCCCGAAAAGCGGCGTATTCACCGAGATATTGCCATTCGACCTGCCGCGCGAAGAAGAAGGAAGCGAAAAAAAGAAGAAGGGCGTCGCTATCGTCGGCGACGAGCGCAACGAAGAGAACCTGCCGCTGGCGCAGACCCACGTGGCGTTTCTCAAGTTTCACAACCGCGTCGTCGAAGACCTTAAGAGTGGAGAATACAAGAGCGGGGGCCACAAAAAGCTTACAGCTCCGCCCGACAAAAAGTTGTTCGATACGGCGCGGGAGGAGGTCGTTAGGCACTTCCAGTGGGTAGTCCTGAAGGACTACCTCCCGAGGATCGTGGACGCGGACCTCATCGAATCCCTGACCCGGAAGCCTTCCGACAGGTTCAACCCTCAGAGTGAGGACGACCTCTTCATCCCGCTCGAATTCTCCGCCGCCGCTTTCCGCATCGGGCACAGCATGGTGCGCCGGAGGTACATGTATAACAGCCGCCACAAGGACGTGCTGCTGGAAGAGCTGTTCACTCACACGAAGCGGAGCGGCAACCTCAACGGCCTCGACCGCCTCGACAGCACCTGGGTCATCGACTGGAAGCGCTTCTACGACTTCACGCCGTTCGCCGCCGATTACCCTCCGCCGTACGACCCTTTCCCGTACGACCCGCAGCAGTCCTTCAACAAGGCCGGGCGGATCGACACGGTCTTCGACCTCCACCTCCGCGACATAGTCGGCTTCAACCACAGCGGCCTGCCGGCGGAGATACAGCCCATCACCGTACGCAACCTCCTGCGCGGCCTCGCGCTCGGCCTGCCGTGGGGCGAGGATTTGGCCGACGCGATGGGGGAGGGGCAGCTGGAGCGGAAGGTGCTGACGGCCGGGCCGCACGCGGAGCTGCTCAAAGCCGAGCCGTTCGAGGGGAAGACGCCGCTCTGGTTCTACGTCCTGAAGGAGTCGAAGCTGCACGGGAACGGCGGGAGGCTCGGGCGCGTCGGGGGCCGCATCGTCGCCGAGACGCTCATCGGGCTCATCCGCCACAGCCGCCACTCGATCCTCAGGCGGGTCGAGGGCGCGCAGGCTGAGTGGGAGCTTTCCGACTGGCGTCCGGCCTACGGCCGTCCGACGCCGGAGAAGCCTGAGCGGGTGAAGTTCGAGATGGTTGACCTGCTTCGCGCCGCGGGCGCAGTCGATCCGCTGGGCAAGCTCGCTTACGAAGACGAACACGGTTAGCCGGGTTCCGACACCTTTCGCCGCGGAAGCTTAAAAGCCGCGGCCAATCCGGCCGTGATGCAGACGCGCTTCGATGCGTCACGGCCCTCTTCCCAAACCGCTCCCGCGAGAGCAAGCCTAGGAGGCACAGGCGATGAGCATCATAAAGAATTTGCAGAAGACCGCAGCGGCAGTGGCCTTGAGCACTTTGAACGGCGGCGACCTCGCCGACCGGCTCGGTGAGAGGGCGATCAAGGCCATCACGAACGGGATGGGCTCGGACGAGTGGAAGGAGTACATGGCGCTCTTCTGCGACACCAAGGAGGAGCTGGCGCAACTGACGCTCGTGAGGCCGGCCACCGACAAGGGCTACATGCCGCACATGAGAGCTTACATTGTATCGAACGCCGTGTGCGTCGCCGCCACGGGCACGAGAACCGCGAATGGGGTGACTGAAGACATCGAGCCACCCGCGGCCGCGGCCGTACCAGAGAATTTCGATGACCCGAACGTGATCAGGCCTTTCAACATCAACCTGCCGGTTTGACGACTGCGCCACACGTCTCGGGGACGCCTACACCCGTGATGACTAACATGGAGCAGGAAAGCCTAGCGAGGATGCGCTGTCCGCCGCCGAAGTCGCTACACGCGGTTTGGGCGGGGTTGTGCCGCCGTTTCCTGCCGATGAGGGCCGAAGGGTCGATCTGGAGGTATAGCCGTGAGGTATCACCGGGCGACCCGGAGCAGGGTTGGAAGCTCCACGTGTCGGCGACCGTGCTCACGGCCGGGCGGGTGCTGCGGAGGGTCGCGCCCCTGCTGCACGGCCGCGGTGTCTTGTTTAAGTCGCCCGCCTCGCTGGGCGAGCTCGACAAGCTCAACAGCGGTATCCACTACGGCTACAGCCAGGTTGGCAAGTTCATCACGGTATACCCGCGGACGGAGGAGGAGGCCGTGCAGCTCGGCGAACGCCTCCACGCGCTGACGCGGGGGATAAGAGCTCCGGCCGTCCCGTTCGACCGGAGGTACAGACCCGGCAGCTGCGTCTACTACCGCTACGGCGCGTTCAAGCTGCTGGAGTGTGAGGGTCTCGACACGGAGGCGGCATACTCCATCCGGGACCCAGAGGGCCGACTCGTGCCCGACATGCGCGAATCCGCGGCAAGTTACGAGTGGATCACCGACCCATTCCGCGACACGTCGGGACCGCCACCGTCGGCGCCCGCCGCGCCGACCCCGCTGCGAACCACCTTCAAGGCTTTCCGCGCGCTGACGCAGAGGGGGCGCGGCGGGGTCTACCAAGCGCTCGACTTGGGCCCGACGCCGCCGCGCCTCTGCGTCCTGAAGGAGGGGCGGCGCGAGGGCGAAGTGAGTTGGGATGGGCGAGACGGCGCGTGGCGTGTCAGGCACGAGGGGCGCGTGCTGGCGGCACTACGCGAGTCCGGGCTAGACGTGCCGCGGCTCTACTCGTCATTCAAGGCGGAGGGGAATCAATACATCGCGGTCGAGTTCATCGAAGGCGAGAGCCTTAACGACTGGCTGGGCCGGAGGCGGCGGCGGCTGTCGGTCGCCGCCGCCCTGACGCTCGGGGCGGAGTTGGCGCGGCTCGTCGCGAGCGTCCACGCGGCCGGCTGGGTGTGGCGTGATTGTAAGCCCGGCAACATCATCATCACGAAGTCCGGGGGGCTGCGCCCGCTCGACTTCGAAGGCGCATGTCGGGTCGGCCGCCCCGACCCGCTGCCGTGGGGCACGCCCTCCTTCAGGCCGCCCGAAGGCGATGATCCCTTCCGCGGGCAGTCGCGGCTCCCCGAAGACCTCTACGCGCTGGGGGCGGTCGTCTACCTCCTGCTCGCGGGGCGCACGCCCGACGCCTCGCCCGCGCCGCCGCTCGGGAAGCTGCGGAGGAGCGTTCCCGCCGAAGCACATCGGGTCGTGGCCGAGCTGCTCGACCCCGACCCAAGCCTGCGCCCCTGCGCGGAAGAAGTGGCTTTGAGGTTGGAGGCGGCGCGGGCCGCTGTCAGGGCCTGAGATTGAGGCGGCGGGCAAGGTCGGCGAACTTCGGGTCGGGGCGCAGCCCGTCGTACATGGGGTCGGTCTCTAGATAAGTGACCCCCGGGAACCTATTCCGGTACACCTCCTCCAGCAGCTCGAAGGCCCTGTCCCTGTCACCCAAGCCGATGTAGACGAGCGCCCTCTCCAGCGGAGGCATCGGGTTCTCCGGCGTAGAGAGGCGGTCGATGTCGCGGAGTATTTCGGCCGCATCTTCGGGCCGGCCCGCCTTGCCGTAGGCGAAACCGAGCGCGCCGTTGGCATAGCGGGGGTTCGTCTCCCGCAGGCGTTCCAGCGTCGCGATGGCATCGCCGTAGAGACCCTGCTGCAAAAGCACGAGCGCCAGCATGTGCGGGAACTGCGGATAATCGGGGTATTGCTCGACCATGCGACGGTAATGCGTGGCGGCCTCATGATAGCGGCGGGCGTAGTAGAAAGCGCGGGCGTAGTTGTTCTCAGAGGTGGGCGCGTAGGGATCGAGGCTCCTCGCAGCCTCGGCCTCGCGGATGGAATCGTCGAAGCGCCCCAGCAGGGCCAGCAGGTTCGAGTACCAGTAGCGCGCCGGGGCGTAGTCGGGGTCGAGTTCGAGGGCCCGCTTGAACTCGCGCTCGGCCCCGGCCCAGTCCCACTCGTATTGGAGATTCACCAGCGCCATCGAGGTATGCGCCTCGGCGAGCGAGTCGCCAGCCTCAACGGCCTTGCGCGCGTTGTAGCCCGCCTTTTCCATCGCCTCCCTGACGCCGGCCGCCCCGTACGCGACGTTGTTCCTGAGCGAGTAGCAGTCGGCCAGCCCCGCATACGCCTTGGCGAAGGAAGGGTCTTTGGCGACCGCCTCCTCGAAGAATCTGATGGCCCTCTCGACGCTCCCCGGGTTCCTCCTCTGGCTCCACTCGTACCTGCCGCGCATGTAGAGGCGGAGCGCTTCCTCGCTGTCGGTCTGGCGTCGGTAGAGTGCCGCGCCAGGCAGCCACATCCCGAGCTGCGAGGCCACCTCGCGGCTGATTTCATCCTGCAAGTCGATGGTTTCAGCGGCCCCGAGGTTGAACGTCTCCTCCCAGATCAGCGCCGCGTCCTCTGCCCGCAGCAGATGTAGTTGAAGCAGGAGCGACTGCCCATCCTTGAAGACGCGCCCCGAGAGCACCGCCTCGGCCTTCAGCTCGCGGCCGATCTTCGCCAGCTCGGTGCGCCCGCTCCGTTCGGGCGGGACGACGCTTGGCAGCCTCACGCGCAGCCGCGGCAGGTAAGAGAACTTGTCGAAGAGGCTGCGCGCGATCCCCTCGGAGAGGTAGTAGGTGGCGGGGTCGCCGCTCTGGTTGGTGATGGGGAGGACGGCCAGCGTGTGCACCTTCGAGAGCTTCCGGTAGGCGTAGCCGGCGAGGACCGAGAGCAACAGCAGGAGCGCGAGTGCGGCGGCGGCGGCGGCGCGCGCGTGGCGGCGCAGGGCGATGAAGCGCGGAAGGAAGGGCGGCGTGCCGATCCGGCTCGAACGTAGCGCACGGAGCCGCAGCGGCAGCGCTTCGGCCGACTCGGGGCGGCGCGCACGCTCCTTCGAGAGGCAGTGGAGAGCGAGTCCGCCGAAGGGATCGGAGGAGGGAAGGGGCGGCGGCTCGTCCGAGAGGATGGCCGCGATGGTCTCCCCGACCGTATCGCGCAGGAAGGGGTTGCGCCCCGCTAGCATCTCGTAGAGGACGACGCCGAAGCTGAAGATGTCGCTGCGGAAGTCCAATTCCTCGCCGCGCGCCTGCTCGGGCGACATGTAGGCCGGCGTGCCGACCACGCCGCCGAGGTGCAGGGTCTGCCCGGGGTCTGCGCCGCCTCCGAGTCCCTCTTCGCGCTGCGGCCGGACGAACTTGGCGAGCCCGAAGTCGAGCACCTTGGCCTCGCCCTCGGCCGTCACCATGATGTTCTGCGGCTTCACGTCGCGGTGGATGAGGCCGCGCACGTGCGCAAACGCGAGCGCCCCGGCGATCTGCTCGGCCAGCTCGCTGGCGCGCTCGACGCCGAGACGCCCGCGCTTCATCAGCGACGCGAGCGTCTCGCCTTCGACGTACTGCATGACGATGAAGTGATGGCCCTCGATCTCCTCGACGCCGTAGACCTGGCAGATGTGCGGGTGTTCGAGGCGCGCGACCGCCCGCGCCTCTTTCATCATCTGCTCGCGCGCCCAGTCGTTGCCAGCGTAGCGATTGGAGATGAACTTGAGCGCGACGGGGCGTTCGAGCCGGCAGTCCTCGGCGAGGTAGACCTCGCCGCCCATGCCGCCGCTGTCGAGCATCCGCGTGATCTTGTAGTGGCCGAGCGAGCGTCCCACCAGCGACTCGGCCGTCCCTCCGTAGAGAGCGCGCAGGCCCTGACTCAGCAGCGGGCGTTCCATGAAGCTCGGGTTGGACTCGGAGGCCGAGACCATCAGCTCGACCTCGCGGCGCAAAGACTCGTTGCCCGCGCACTCGCGCGCCAGGTATTCGTCGCGCTCTGCTGCGCCGAGCTGCGAGACGTTGTGGAACAGTTCTTCGACGCGCGGCCAGTCTTCAGTCCTCAACCCCTGACCTCCTTTGCCAGCCACGCCTTCGCCGCCTTCCAGTCGCGCTCGGCCGTGACGACCGAGACGCCCAGCACCTCGGCCGTCTCCGGGGCGGTCAGCCCGCCGAAGTGGCGCAACTCGACGACGCGCGCCTTGCGCGCGTCGAACGCCGCCAACCGTTCGAGCGCCTCGTCCAACGCGATCAGTTCTTCCGAATGCCCCTCGCTCACGACGGCCACCTCCGAGAGCGACACCTGCACGGCCCGGCCGCCGCGCTTGGCGCGGTGCCGGTCGCGCGCGTAGTTGAGCAGGATGCGGCGCATGATCCGCGCGGCGATTGCGAAGAAGTGCGCGCGGTTCTGCCAGCGCACGCGCTTCTGCTCGACGAGGCGGAAGTACGCCTCGTTGACGAGCGCCGTCGTCTGAAGCGTGTGTCCCGGGCTCTCGCGCCGCATGTAGTGGCGCGCGATGCGATGCAACTCCCGCTCGATGAGCGGCAGCAGCCGTTCGAGTGCCGCCTGATCGCCGTCGCTCCAGGCGATGAGCAGGCCCGTGATCTCTGAGGGTGCGGGCAAGTGGTGTCCTCGGCCGCCGGCCACTCAACTCTTAACGGGCCAGCGCGGTGCTAAAGCTGTCACCCCTGCGGAAAAAAGGCCGGGATAGTTTTCGGGCTGATCCGGTGCGTTATGAGATGGAATGGAAAACCGGGTCCGGGAAGCGGCGCTGGGCGGCCTGGCTTTGCGCAAAGCTCCCCTGTCGTTGTGCCCGGAAGTTATATAGCGCTTGCCCCGAAGAATTCAAGGCTGTGTTGCAAGAAATGCATTGAGGCGTGAAAGGGCTTGATGTCACTCATGCTAGGGGCCGGCACTTGCCCCGCCCCGACTCAGCGTCGGCGACCCCTGCCCTTTAAACGCTTCGGAGCTTCACGCAATTCGCGTACGCCTGGTGAGCCACTACGCCAGACGGTGATGACGGCGCTGAGCGTCTCAGATTCCTAGCCCCCGTTCCCGCGACGACGTTGATCTGGTAGCGGCCCAGTCCGTGTTGGTACAGTTTGGCCGTTTAGGCCGCGCGCGTTCGAGGGTTGCGCGGAGCGTTGGGCGCCTGCTTTTCCGTTAATCTTCTGTACACGGATCGGAGGACGGAACATGACATTCGCAATCGATAATCTCAGACGCGCCGCGGCGTGCGCGCTCTGCCTGTCCATGCTTCTCGCGATGTTGCCGGTGGAAGCCGTTGCGCAGAAACGCATCATCGTCATCAACGCGGAGCAGCCCAACCTGTGGACGCTGGAGCAGGCCCACTACCTGCTCGCGCAGATGCACCGCAGAAACCTCGATCTGCGGGCGAAGCGACTCGAAGACCTCGACCCGAACGAGATCGCCGGACTGCGCTTCGACGTGATGCGGATGCTCGTCGAGTTCGGGGCCACCTTCAACCAGGCAGATCTCGTCTCGAACCGCCTGCTCTCCGAGAACCGCACCTTCAACTCCGAGCGCCGCCAGCAGTTAATCGACGATCGCGACGGGCTGCGCCGGCAGGTGCGCCGCCTGAACGCGGAGATCGAGGACTTGGAGGTCGAGAAGGCCGGCACCGAGGACGAGGATGATGTCAAGCGCATCGACGCCCGCATCGCGGCCAAGACCGCGCGGCGCGACAGCCTGAACACGGAGATCGAGGGACTCAACACCGAGCTGGGGACGCTGGCCGCGCCTTCGGGAACGCCCGCGGCGACGACGGGCGGGGCCACGTTCAACCCGGAGAAGCTGCCCGACAGTACCTTCGACGAAGCTTTCGGGAAGGCGGCGGCCAAGCAGATCGAGAAGTTCAACGACTCCCCCAAGCTCAACGCCTCGCTCCGCCTCGACAACTTCATCCAGATGCAGTACGAGATCATCTCCAAACAGCTCTCGCTGCTGCGCGACGAACTGGGGCCGGGCGAACGTCTCGTCTTCCTCGAGCTGCCGCAGACCGTCAACGCCGCGCACCACGAGTCGAAGCGCAAGTGGGCGCAGTCATGGTGGAGGATCGCCGGCTACACGAAGCGCGTCCCCACGGGCCAGAAGCCGCGGCCCGTACAGCACCCCGCGTTCAATGAGGCGCTCAACCAAGCGCCGATCAAGATCGGGGAAGACCTCGACTCAATCTACCAAGGCCAGGCGATACAGGTGGGCGTGAGCGCCACCCCGACGCCGCTCCCTTGCGTCCTTATGACGCCCGGCCCGCCCGTCAGGAGCACGAAAGCCATCAGCACCTTCGACGGCCCTCCACCGACGCCGACTCCCACGCCGACGCCCGTCACGGTGAAAGGGACGCGGGGGCGGCCCACGCCGACGCCGACTCCCACGCCGGCGCCCGTGCCGACGGCCAACGCCCACTCGCTTCCCGTGAAGGCCTCCGGCGAGGTGACAAAAGTGACCGTCACCCTCCACAGCCTCAGGCACCCGAACCCCGACGATCTCGACATTATGCTGGTCGGCCCCGAGGGCCAGAACGTGCTGCTCATGTCAGACGCCGGCGGCAGCAACGCGGCCGACGGGCTGACGATCACGTTCGACGACGCGTCCGCCTACCCGCTTCCCGACACGACGACCCTCGCCGCGCACCCCGCCTACCGGCCCGGCAACTACGACGCTACCGTGGACAAGTTCCTCAAGCCCGCCCCAGCCCCGCTCGGCGGCTCTTCGCTCTCCATCTTCAACGGCACGAACCCGAACGGCACGTGGAGCCTCTTCATCGCGGACGACGACGGCCCCGTCGAGGGCAGCATCGGCGGCGGGTGGAGCCTGACGATCACGACCGACTGCCGGCGGGACGTGCCGCCGCCCCAGCTTGAGCTCAATTACAAAGACGAATTCGTCTCACTCGACAACACGTCGCAGAGCGGGTCGATACTCGAAGGCAAGTTACTGTCGAAGCCGGGGACGAGGACGTGGCTGGAAGACCGGCGCGTGCGCACGGTCGAGCTGATCCCGCGCCAAGGCTCGCTCAACGTCAATGACATGAACCTGAAGGTGACATCGGGGGCGTTCAACTTCGTCCTCTCCACGCTCTTCGGGTTCGGTTCGAGCCTCAATATCCAGCGGCAGCGCGAACAGTTCTCGCAGTTCGTTCAGCAGGAACTCTACTCGTCCGCCTTCGGCAAGGGGGCGCGCGAGTTCGGCTGGACGTTCACGCCGATGCCCGGCATGGATCGCCTGATGTCGGGCGTGCGCACGACTTACGCCGTCGTCGTCGTACCCGAGGAGGCGACCTCGCTCGTGCTGGAGTCGAACGGCTGCTACTTCCCGCGCTCCTACTTCCCGCCGACCAACTTCGAGCACACGAAGTCCGACGAGTGGAACATCGGCAGCCGCACGAGCCGCAACTGCGGCGGCAACTCCGCAGACGGCATCAGATCAAAAGCCTTCGTCGTCCCGATCCCGAAGTCGAGGGCGACCGCGCCGGGGAACGACTTCTGGGTCAACGGCGTCTCCTTCCAGCCGGTTGGGAAGGGCAAGCGCATCGTGGTGTCGCTTTCGGGGGAAAATTTCTCGCCGCAGGTCGGCGTACTCGTCAACGGCGTCGCGCTCCCACAATCCATCGGCCTCGCGCAGCCTCTCTTCCGTGACGACAGCGAGGCGGGCCGCCTGACCCGCGAAGATTTCAGGGAGGCGGAGGTGAAGGGGGAAATCGAGCGAATCGATCCGAATAAGATCGTCTTCCACTTCAAGATGGCCCCGGATTTCCAGGGCACGCCGACCATCACCCTGATCGGGCCGGGCCGGGCCGTGGACATCAACTGGCTGAAGAACGTGAGCATCAACGGCGAGCCGCCGGGCACGGCGCTCAAAGACTTCAAGCCGGCGATGATCGGGCACGGGCCCGGCCCCGACTCTTTCAGGATCGACCGCGTGCGTGTCTTCCGCTCCGTCGACGGCAAGAGCCTCACGGCGCTCGTCAGCGGCGCGGGTTTCCTCGACGCGGGCAAGAGCTCGAACGTCGCCCAGTTCATCGTTAACGGCACCGCTTGGGAAGGCGCGGTCGAGTCGGCAACCCTCATGCGCATCAACATCCAGGTGCCGAAGGACGAGAACATCAAGGTCACGCTGGTGTCGAAGAAGGGGGAGACGGCGGAATCGGACTCGGTCCCCAACCCGGCGTTCCTCAGCGTCTCGAACGTGGAGGTCACCTACGAGGCCGTCGACGAGGGCCAGTCGGCCACGCTCTTGGTCAGGATCAAGGGGACCGGGTTCAAGGACGGTCTCAGGGCGAGCGTGAACGGGAAGGCCCTCGACGTAGCCGTCAAGTCGGCGACCGAGGCGGTCTTCACCATGCCCGACCCGAAGGCCGCCGCCATCGTCACCATCGAAGACGACACGGGGCAGAAAGCCAAGGTCGTCGTCGCGCGCACGAAGAAGTAAGGGGCGACGGACGAGGGCGGGGGCGTTCGCGCCCCCGCCCGTTCGCGCCCCCGCGCGTCGGCAAGGTTTCAACAGACACCATCTTAGGAGGACGAGATGCCCGATATTCGCTACATCGACAAGGACTTTGTCCGCTTCAAGTTTCAGGGTTTTGATTCACAGGAGAGACATGCCGTCCTCGCCTTCGGCGATAAGGTGGAGGTGCTGGAGGAGGGCGGCTCGGGCCAACCCAGTCGCATCCGCGCTCTGGAACTCTTCGACGGGACGCTGGAGGGGACGGTCGCGGGGCGACCATTTCGAGGCCGCGGGAAGGGGGTGCTGAAGTTCTCGATGGTCGATGTTCAGCAGGGCGACGGGATGATCATCGAGACCCCCCCGGATGAAAACGACGAGACGCGTATCGTCTTCATCGACGGCGGCGACAACAAATTGTTCGCGCGCCACATCGCGGCCCGGTTCCAACACCGCAAGAGTGCCGCGGACAACCCCCTCCCCGTCGATCTGATCCTAATCACCCACGGCGATGCCGACCACTTCGAGGGCCTCACCGAGATAGAGAAGTCCGAAACGGAGCCAGACCTCCCCGACCGCAAGCGGCTGTTCATCCGCCCGCTCCGTTACTACAACAACGGGCTCGTCAAGGCCCCGACCGGAGTACCCGAAGCAGATCGCCTCGGCCGGACGGTGACGGTGGACGGGACGCCGATGCTCATAGACCTCTACGACGATCCGCGCTCGGCCCCGGCCGAGATGCAGAACAGCAAATTCAAACGCTGGGGCAAGACGCTTACTCACTGGGAGAAGCGAGGCAAGATCGAGTGTAGGCGCGTGGCCCACGGGATGGACGCCGAAGAACTGTTCGGCTTCCTCGGCCGCGGCATCAGCGTGGAGATTCAGGGGCCCTTCACCTCCTTGGTCACAGACCCCGAGGACGGCACGAAGAAGGAGGCACTCCCGTTCCTTCACAAACCCCGGAAGTCCGCGCTCATCCATCTGGAGCAGGGTACGGACGACGATCCGGGAGACATCTCCGTCTCACACACGATCAACGGCCACTCGGTAGCCTTCCGCCTGACGTATGGCAACGTGCGCTTTAACTTCACCGGTGACCACAACGCCGAGTCCATGAGGCTGATGTTCGACCACCTTGAACCGGAGGAGCTGGAGGCTGAGATCGTCAAAACCCCTCACCACGGCTCGGCGGACTTCGACTTCAGGGCTCTTCAAGCGATGCGGCCCGTTGTCTCGATCATCTCCTCCGGCGACGAGAGTCCCGAGAAGGAGCACATCCACCCCCGCGCGACGCTCGTCGGCGCGCTCGGAAAGGCCAGCCGCGGCGACACCGCCATCGTCCTCTGCACGGAGCTGGCCGCGTTCTTCGCCAAGCGTGACTTTTGCCACCAGCGGGAGGCCATCGCCGGTTTTTACAAGACCGACGACCCCATCACGCGGGCCGAGCTGCGCGATTTCTACAGCGTCTCCCCGCGCACCCCCGATGACGAGAAGGCGCTGCCCTCCTTCTTCGGGTTCGAGCGCACCAACTTCGGCATCATCCACATCCGCACGGACGGCGAGCGCGTCCTCGTCTTCACGCACAGCGGCAAGGAGGGGATGCGCGAGGCTTACCGCTTCATCGTCAACGGGGCGCACGAAATTGAATTCGCGCGGGACGTCACCACGGGGTGAGGTCGGGCAAGAACTGCGCCGCAACGCCGAGCCTCTGAAAGCTCGGCGCGAGGGGGCCGCCCACTGCGGGCGGCTCTCCCGCGGACAGTTCGCTCCCGGATTTACCGGAGTTTACCGGAAGCTGGTCTCATGACTAACTTCGCTGTACCGACTCCCACTTTCAGGCGCCTAGGGGCTACAGTTTCGACCCAAGTTTGTTCGTGCAGTTCGACACAGCCCTAGCGGGTAGTTAAGTGGGTTAGAACGACCGGAGGAGCAACACTGAGCCTGTGCGGGATCGCTGCATAGCAAAAAATACTTGAAGCACTGCTGCGCTTGAAAATAATCTTTGCAACGCATCCGTGATGAATGGGCGGGTGTGGGATGAGTTAGTTAAAGCACGGGCCGTCCCGGCCGCCGGTGGGGGAGTGATACATGCTAGGAGCATAAAGCCATGAGCGTCTCTTCACGAGCCTTAGTCGAGCTAGTGCTGCTCGGGCCGATGAACGACCGCCGGCAGCTACAGGATTCGCCGATTCTCGGCGACGTGTGGGTTGCCTTCGCGGTCAAGCCATCCGAGCCGATGGATTTGCTGGTCACGCCGTACAGGGAGCGACCTGCCGGCCCAGTGGCGGCTTCCATCGCCCGGAGCGTCAGACAACTGCAACTGCCCCGCGGCCCAGGACAGGAAGCGCAGATCGCCTACCTTCAGGGGTTGGTCGCGGCCCGCCTCTTCTTCGAAGAAGTCTTTCGCGTCATCGTGCCGATGACGCACTGGTGGGGCAACCGGGATGTCCACGGCAGCCTGAATTCCTACTTCGACGCCGCCGGCCTACTGAAAGACGACCTGCTGAGAAACCGGATCAAGACGGTGATCGATTGGGCGCAAGCCGCAAACGAGGACGAACGGATTAAGCTTGCCGAAAAGTTCGCCGACTTCAGATCGCTCGACCGGTTTGTCATACTCGCCACCCTGATCCTTTGGGCTGATGAGGAGAACAAGAAGGCGCAGTCAACGACCGGCACCATCGCAGACGCTCTGGCGAAGGTTCAAGGGGTGGGCGACATCCTGCCCACGTTCTACCGCATGTTCCGAACGTTGTTGCAGGCGCGGCCCAAGTCCGACAAGGGCGAGTCGGCAAACGTCTGGCATGTTTCGCTGAACCGCAGGCCGATGCTGGCGGTCGAAAGGTCGGTGCCGTCGGTCAAAGGTGACGCCGCCCGGACGTTGTTCAACGTGAGGTGCAACGACATCAGGTGGGCCGTCCTGGATTCCGGCATCGACGCCACGCACGAGGCATTTCTGGGCGACGATAATAAAAGCCGCGTCATCAAGGCGTACGACTTCAGCAACATCCGGAAGATCGTCAGTCTCGATAACCCCGACAAGGGTGCGCACGGGTTTGAGCAGAGGGTGGCCGAACTGCGCGAGGGGCGCGAGGACAAGCTCAGTCAGGAGGACGCGGCCGACATTCTCGTGCGGGTGGCCGAGGACGCCGAGAAAGAGCGCCCGCTTCAATGGGAACTGGTCGAGCAGTTTCTGGAAATCGACCCGCTGAAGACGCCTCCCGTCAAAGATCACGGCACGCACGTGGCCGGCATCATCGGGGCGCGGAAGCCCCCGGCCAGCACGTCATATTTCGACGGGCTGTGCCCGGACATTAAACTCTACGACTTCCGCGTGCTCTCGGCGACAGTGGAAGACACCGAGTTTGCGATCATCGCCGCGCTGCAATACATCCGCTACCTCAACGAGCGCCACACCTTCATGAGCGTCCACGGCGCGAACCTCAGTCTCTCGATCCCGCACGACGTGCGCAACTACGCCTGCGGCCGGACGCCCATCTGCAACGAGTGCGAGCGGCTGGTGGGGAGCGGCGTGGTGGTGGTCGCGGCGGCGGGCAACCTCGGGTATCAGAGCTTCGAGACCAAGGACGGCTCCTACGAAGGCTACGCCGCCTTCAGCATCACCGACCCCGGCAACGCCGACGGCGTCATCACGGTCGGCGCGACGCACCGTTACCGGCCCCACACATACGGCGTGAGCTACTTCTCAAGCCGCGGCCCGACCGGCGATGGGCGGCTCAAACCCGATCTGGTCGCGCCGGGCGAGCGGGTGCAGTCGTGCCTGCTCGATAAGGGGTGGGGCGAACTGAGCGGCACCAGCATGGCGGCCCCGCACGTGAGCGGCGCGGCGGCCATGTTGATGGCGCGCTACAGCGAGTTGATCGGCGAGCCGCGGAGAATTAAACGCATCCTCTGCGAGAGCGCGACCGACCTCGGTCGCGAGCGCAGCTTCCAGGGGAACGGAATGCTCGACGTACTCCGCGCCTTCCAGCACATCTAATCCAGCCCGTCTAAGGAGAGTCAACATGTTCCTCAGTCTCGACGTATTGCGCGCCCGTAAGGGCGACTGCCTCATTCTCCACTACGGCTCCGAGGCTGACCCCGGCCTCACGCTGATCGACGGCGGGCCGGCGGGCGTCTACCAGCCCCACCTGAGGCCGCGGCTGGAGCAGATAAGGAAAGCGCGCAGCCTCGGCAGCGACCAATCACTCCCGGTTGACTTGCTGATGGTCAGCCACATCGACGACGACCACATCAACGGCATCATCTCGCTGACGAACGACCTCGTCGTCGCGAAGGACGCTCACCAGCCGCTGCCGGTAAGGATCCGCAACTTCTGGCACAACACCTTCGACGACATCGTCGGCAACAGGCCCGACGAGCTGGTGTCCGCCGTGAAGAAGAAGTTCGGGGCGGCCTCGCTCAGGGGCGAGCCGGACACCGAAGGGCTAGACGCGGACACTGCCAAGGTTCTGGCCAGCGTCGGGCAGGGCATCACCCTGCGCGACAACATCGTCACGAAGCTCAAAGCCCGACTCAACCCCCAATTCGGCGGCGGGCTAGTCATGACGCGGGAGAAGCCCATCGACATGGGCAAGGGGCTGACACTCACCGTGGTCGGCCCGATGAAGGACGAACTCGAAGCGCTTCAGAAGAAGCACGATGCGTTCCTCAAGGATAAGGACGAGGCGGCGGGCGTGCCGGCGTCGTTCACCGACCAGTCGGCGGCCAACCTGTCGAGCATCGTCGTGCTCGCCGAAGCCGGCGGGAAGCGGATCCTGCTGACGGGCGACGCACGGGGCGACAAGATGCTGGAAGGTCTCAAACAGGTAGGGCTGCTTGGGCAAGACGACCAGAGCACGATGAACGTGGACATCTTCAAGATACCGCATCACGGGAGCGACCGTAACATCGAACCCGTCATCTTCCGCCGCATCATCGCCCGCCACTACGTCTTCTCAGGCAACGGCGAGCACGGCAACCCGGAACGCGAGACACTACAGATGTTATTGGACGAAAGAGGGGGCGCCGATTACGAGGTTCACCTCACGTACCCGATCGAAGAGATTGATCCTGCGCGCGAAGAGACTTGGAAGAAGGAACAGCAGAAGGAGAAGACGAAGAGGGCGAAAGACCTGGCGACGAAGGGCGAGTCGAAGGTGCAGGTGAGGCCGGATTGGTCGCCCGGTGAGCACAGCTTGGCGGCCTTCTTCGCAGCGCACAAAGAATTCGCGGCGAAGGTCAGAATCGTCCAGCAGGGCCAGCCGCACGTCATCGATCTTCTCGACAAGATTGGATTCTGAAGCTTCCGGCGGTTCTGGTGCAAACGCTGAGTTGGGCTGATAATCAGTGGCATGAACCAGCCCCTTCCTCGCTCACCGTCCCTGTTTCATGGCCGCCACTTTGAACGCTCGATCATTATTCTCCGTGTCAGATGGTACGTCACCTACAAACTCAGCTATCGAGACTTGGTCGAGATCATGGCCGAGCGCGGTCTTGATATCTCTCATACAACTATCCTGAGATGGGTTCAATGCTTCGTGCCGCAGTTCGAGAAGCGCTGGAATCGCTACGCGCGTCCGGTCGGCACATCATGGCGCGTGGACGAGACGTATATAAAAGTTCGAGGCGGGTAGGCTTACCTCTACCGTGCGGTCGGTAAGCGCGGACTCACGGTCGATTTCCTGCTGAGTGAACACAGAGACATAGCCGCAGCTAAACGGTTCTTCACCAGAGCCGCTGAACGGCACGGCGCCCCCAAGACGATTACGCTCGGCGGCTACCCTGCGACTCACGCTGCGGTCGCGGAGCTAAAGAAGATCCGCACCAGAGCCGATACAGGCAGGTCGTGCCTGCCGAAGGCGAACCGCCGCCGTTGGTTGCCGGGAGGTATTACACCTACTCGTTCAAGGCGGAGAACGGCATGCCGGCAGACGGCAACTTTGAGATTCGCGACAGCGCCGCCGTCAGCATAAAGATACGGTAGGCTGTTACCGGGTAAGGGATGGAGAGGAGGTAGAAATCCCTCGTCCCGACCAGAATGCTATCCGTTAGCCGCAGCATAACAACTCATTCCACCGGACGCGCAATTAGCTTGGCTTTCATCGGGAACTTTGATGGTTTCGGCGGCTCGTGCGCGCCGGTTAAATCGGGAGTGGTGTCCTAATTTGTTTGTCCTCTTTGCCCCCTCTGTGCTCTCCGTGCCTCCGTGGTGAGTGGGGGTGATCAGCACTCACCACGGAGACACAGAGGACGCGGAGGGGGCACGGAGTAAAGCCGAAATCAGGACACTACTAAATCGGGCGTTCGGTTGCTTCCTGAAGCGGAAGGGATGTAGTTTTGGCTTAACCACGCACCGTCAATACATGACTTTGTGGAGAAAACTTCCATGAACATCAAAATTCGCCCGATGAAGCCGGAGGAGGCCGAAACCTGTGGGCGCATCTGTTACGAGGCTTTCAAAAACCTCGCCGACTGTCACGGCTTTCCTCCCGATTTCCCGTCACCGGAGTTTGCAATCCAGCTCGCCCAAAGTTTTGCCACCAACCCCCAAGTTTATAGCATTGTCGCGGAGAATGAGGACGGCGAGATCGTCGGCTCGAATCACCTCTGGGAACTTGATGAAATTCGCGCCGTCGGCCCCGTGTCGGTCGACCCGCACAAACAATCTAAAGGCGCAGGCAGAAAACTAATGGAAGCGGTTATCGAGCGCGGGCGTGACGCGGCGGGCATTCGTCTCGTGCAGGACGCCTTCAACGCGGCTTCGATGTCGCTTTACGCAAGCCAGGGCTTTGACGTTAAAGAGCCGCTTGTGATGGTTGCGGGCGCGATTTCGGGCGCGCTCCCGGCCGGCACTGAAGTCCGTCCGATTCAAGCGGAAGATTACGCCGGATGCTCCGAGTTATGCCGCAAAATTCACGGCATCGAGCGCACAGGCGAACTTAAAAACACACCGCCGTTTCTGACCTCGTTCGTGGCGGTGCGCGACGGACGCATCACGGCTTACGCTTCTGCGCCGCATTTTTGGGCGTTGAATTATGCTGTCGCTGAAACCGAAGAAGATATGCACGCGGTTTTGACGGGCACGGGAAATTTGAGCAACGGTCAGCCGCTATCGTTCCTCCTGCCAACGCGCCAAACTAATTTATTTCGCTGGTGTTTGAAACAGGGGATGCGCGTCGTCAAGTCCATGACGCTGATGTCAATGGGTAAGTATGAAGAGCCGCGCGGCTGTTTTCTGCCGTCGGTCGGTTACTGATAACGGCGCAACCGAACAAGTCATTCGACCGGACGCGGGGAGAGCGTGCTTTTCATCGTTCTTCCTGCGGCGAAGGTTGTGCGTAATGGCCCGCGCCGGTCAATTCCGGCGTTAGATGCCTTATGGTTTAGCCGGCGGGGCTATAGACGCATCCGGCGTGCCGACGTCGAAACGGCGGAAGCCGCTGTACTTGAAAGTTACCTTCTCGCCTAACCTAAGTTCGCGCGCGTTGTCCGCCCCCGTTCGCCCTTTGTCGTAAACGCTGAACACTACCCGCTGCGGCGTCAGGATCCCGAAGTTGCTGCCGGCGTACTCGAACTCGAACCTCATGAGGAGGAGCGGCCGGGTAAGCGAGGGGTGTTGCATCATCACCTCCCGCTCCTCGCGCCAGAGTTGCGCGGTCTCGGCGTCCAGCCAGAGGCGCCCGCGGAAGCGCGTCTCCGCGCCTTTTAACTCCTTGGGGAGCGAGGAGAGCTTGAACGCCATTTCGGGGTTGTATGTGACCTGCTGGTACTGAAGGACGATCACGTCGCGCCCGTTAACCTGCTCGCGGCCGGCGGCGTTGAACTGGAGGGACGGGCGCAAATTCCCGCTCAACAGCAGACCCTCGTTGAGCGTAAAGCCGTTGACGCTGTAACGGAGATCGTACCTCTGGCTCTCGCGGGTAATCCGGTCGAGCTCTTTCTTGACGGAGCCGGCTGTGGCTAGCCGGCCGAAGAGGTTCACCAGCCGCTCCTCCCGCTTCGCCACCGCGCGGCCGTCGACCGAACGCACGTCGCGGTACTCGGACATCGAAGACGGATCGAGCTGCGACTGGTAGATGATCAGGTCTGAAACTATCAGCCGCCGCCGCTTGAGCTTGCCGTCGGCGTCGTACTCTTCTATCTCCTGCTCCTCCTCCGCCGTGAGGTCTTTAAACTTGTCCCTGTATTCGTTTACTCTGAGCTCAGCCCGGCGGATAAGTTCTTCCAACTCGGCGGGGGGTAAGTGCGGCGCTGCGGGCTGCTGCCCGAAGGGCTGGCGGGTGTTTGCCAAGGCGATTAAGGCCAGTAGTATGAGAATACGCTTGAGCATTTTATGAACCGGCGACAATAAAGGGTCGAAGACTATTTCCTCGGAGTAGGAACGAAGTTTACAGTGGCCGCCCGGCGTCTAACAACTCATCCGACCGGACGCGCAATTAGTCGGCCTTCGTTCGAGAATTTGGGTGGCTTCGGCGGTTCGTACGCGCGCTTAATTCGGGCGCTAGGCGTCTGATTGAATCTAAGGTAGGGATGGGAGAGGCGGGAGCGTGGTTAGTCCGAAACACCTGACGATGGCGGAACTCGAAGCGGGGCTGGACGAGATCCGTCGGTCGCCTAAAGATGAAGGCATCCTGGAAATGATTGTATGCCGCCCGCGGGTCAGTGAGCGGGTGGTGCTGGCGGAGGGCGAACTCCATCCCTTGGATGGTCTCATCGGAGACAGTTGGAGGAGCCGCGGCAGCTCACGTACCGCGGACGGGTCGGCGCATCCTGAGATGCAGCTCAACGTCATGAACTCCCGGGCGATCGCCCTCGTGGCGCAGAGTAAGGATTGTTGGCCACTCGCCGGAGATCAGCTCTACCTCGACTTGGATTTGAGCAAGGAAAACCTGCCCGCGGGGACGCGGTTGGCGCTCGGGACGGCGGTGATCGAAGTAACCGCTCAGCCGCACACGGGCTGCAAAAAATTCGTGGCGCGGTTTGGGCCCGAGGCGATGAGGTTTGTCAATTCCGAGGTAGGGAGGCAGCTATGTCTGCGCGGAATAAATGCGAAGGTGGTTGAACCGGGCGTGATCCGAGTAGGGCAGGTGGCGAAGAAGCTTTAAGGAAGAATCATTTCTTATACAGGAATACTGCGGCGGCCGTCGCCTAACGCCCTGCATCGGCAGCGCGCACTGAACCTGAAGGATAAAAAGCTCGACGGGCGCACGTCCGCTGTATGCCGTTGTCAGGTTGCTTCATGTAATGTGCGGGAGGAATGAGAGGAGACATGTGACGACTGTCGGAACTGTCGAAAGTTTATGGCGCTACCCGTTTAGGCTGAGAGTTCGCGAAGGAGCCGGAAGTGAACACTTCCGATGATTGGGTCATGCCTTTCAAGTTAAGAGATAGGGAAGGGGTTATAATAGCTGAAAGGCTATTTTTGCAATACAGTCACCAATACGCCGCATCACCGAAAGCTGTCTAACGTCGGACATTACCCGTCAGGAAATACCAGAGCCACGGACAGGCTAACGACGGGAGCCGCGCTGATGCCAGTTGGGCGGATGCCGTTGTTAGGTACGGCCTTTCGCCACGACCTGATTGTCGTACCTTGTTCGCCCGGTAATCGTATCCATCGGCCCGCCGCACGATGACGTGGGTCACCTACACCCCTCGCCTTTATGGAAAGTGTAGATCGCGCCCCCGCCCGGGACGTGGAATTGAGTTTCCGACTCCGGCACAGGTTCGACTTCGGGCCGCCACGCGCGTTGCTCTACGAGGGTTCTCACCGCGCCTATCGTGGCTATCACCGCATAACACCCCACGTATGCAGGCACTCCCCACAAACCCCACGCGGTTAGTCCCCGCGGAGAGTCCTTCACTGATACCACCCGACTTCGAAGACGGGGACGGGCTGCGTCCGATTTTTAACGGTTAGCGGTGGTCGCGGGGTAAGCACGTATGTGCTGCCGGAGGCGGCTTCGGCGGCGGCGGCACTCAGTAGAATCTGCCCGCCCTGCGCGTTCGCCTCCAGCCGCGACGCCAGATTCACCGTGTCGCCAATCGCCGTGTATTCCGAACGCCGCTCCGAGCCGATGTAGCCGACCGTCGCCTCGCCCGTGTGCAGCCCGACGCCGACTCTGATTGCGGGTAAGCCTGCGGCGCGCAACTCTTCGTTGAGCGTCTCGATTTGACGCTGCATCGAGACCGCGGCGGCCAGCGCGTTGGCGGCGTCTTGCGGCGTGGCCGTCGGCGCGCCGAAGAGGGCCATCAGCCCGTCGCCGATGAATTTGTCGAGCGTACCGCCGTGCGCGAAGATAATATCCGTCATCGCCGTGAAGTAGCGGTTGAGGAGTTGCACGACCCGCTCGGGCGGCGCGTGCTCCGAGAGGCGCGTGAAGCCGCGCACGTCCGCGAAGAGGACTGTAATCGTCTGGTTGACGCCGCCCAGCTTGAAGGACTCGGGATGTTCGAGCATCTGGCGGACGACGTACTCAGGCATGAAGCGGCTGTAGTTGGCGCGCGCCACCTCCTCGCGCGCGAGGCGCTCGTGCGCGCGCACACTCTCAACGGCGACGGCCGTCTGCGACGCGATCGCGCTGATGAGTTCCAGATCGTCCCT